>JACQZJ010000055.1:60643-92828 GCA_016213895.1 Planctomycetota bacterium
TGCTCCTCGGCGAGCAGGCGCTCGACCGCGGGCGCGTCCTTCGCCCGCGGCTCGACGAAGAGGCGCAGCGAGCCGCCGTGCGTGGGCAGGCGGCGCACGTCGTTGAGCGCGAGCCCGCGCGCGCGAAAGAGGCGCGCCAGGGAGGTGACCGAGTAGTAGCAGAGGTGCTCGTGATAGATGGTGTCGAACTCGCAGCGGTCGATCAGGTCGCGGACGTAGGGGACCTCGATGACTGCGACGCCGTCTTCCTTGAGGAGGAGCCCGATTCCGGAGACGAAGCCGCCGAGGTCGGCGACGTGGGCGAGCACGTTGTTGGCGAACAGCACGTCGGCGCGGCGGCCGGCGGCGGCGAGACGTTCGGCCAGGGTGCGGCCGAAGAACTCCTCGAGGACCTCGATGCCGAGGGCGCGCGCCGCGGCGGCCGGTCCGGCGGCCGGGTCGATGCCCAGCACGCCCACCCCGCGCTCGCGGAAGTGGCGCAGCAGGTAGCCGTCGTTGCAGGCGAGCTCCACGACCAGGCTGCCGGCGCCGAGGCCGCGGGTCTCGATCAGCTCGAGCGCGTTCGCGCGGCAGTGCGCCACCCAGCCCTCGGAGAAGGACGAGAAGTAGGGGTAGTCGCCGCCGAAGAGCACCTCGGGCGGCACCGTCTCGCGCAGCTGCGCCAGCGAGCAGGCCGGGCAGAAGGCCACGGTCAGGGGAAAAGCCCGCTGCGGCGCGCCGAGCTGGCCGGCGGGGACGAGCTGATCCGCGGGCGGCATGGCCGGCAGGGAGAGGAAATCCTCGAGCGTGCGTGCGCCGCAGGCGCGGCAGGCGGCGATGACCTCGTGCATGTCAGGCTCGCGGCGCCGGCCGCGCCGCGTTCCCGGTGCGGCGCAGGTTCGCGTCCAGCAGGCCCTCGCGCTGCTGCTTGACGATCTGCTTGATGCGCAGGAAGCCGGGGCCGAGGAAGGCGGCGCTGTCCAGCCCGTGCCGGCGGTAGGCATCGCGGAGCTCCTCGATGCCGGCCCGCACGGTCCAGCGCGGCCGGTACTCGGGGAGGGCGCCCTCCAGCTTCGAGCAGTCCACCTCGTAGTAGCGCGTATCCGCCTCGGGCTTGTCGCCGAACTGGACGGCGGCGCCCGGAACGGCCGCGGCCACGGCCTCGGCCACGTCGCGGACGCGGTAGTTCTCGCTGGTCCGCCCCACGTTGAACGGCTGGTCGTGGACCGTGTCGCGCGGGGCGTGCAGGATGGCGGTGTACGCGCGGCAGATGTCCTCGACGTGGACCAGAGGGCGCGCCGCCATGCCGTCGCTCTTCAAGAGCACCTTCCCCTCGGTGACCGCGTAGCCGGTGAGGTTGTTGACCACGAGGTCGGCGCGCAGCCGCGGGGAGAAGCCGTAGGCCGTGGCCGCGCGGATGTAGGAGGGGCTGAAGGAGGCGCTGGCGAGGCGGGTCAGGTCCGCCTCGCTGAGCATCTTCGAGGCGCCGTAGGGCGTGACCGGGTGGAAGGGCGCCGCCTCGGTGAGGAGGCCGCAGTCGCGCGAGGCGCCGTAGATGCTGCACGAGGAGGCGTAGAGGAAGCGCCCCACGCCGGCCTTCTTCGCCAGCTCCGCCAGGCGCACCGAGGCGCGGTGGTTGATTTCGAGGGTGCACTCGGGGTTGAGGTCGCCGAGCGGGTCGTTCGAGATGCCGGCCAAGTGGATGACCGCGTCGAAGCCGCGCAGCATCCCCGCCTCGACGTCGCGCACGTCGACGTCGAGAGACGGGATCTCCGGCGGCGGCGGGCCCAGCGTGCCCGTGACGAACAGGCCGCTGTCCAGGCCGACGACATCGTGCCCGGCGCGGCGCAGCATCTCCTGCAGGACCGACCCGATGTAGCCGCGATGGCCCGTGAGCAGGACCTTCACTTCCTCAACTCCACAATTTCCAGGGCGCCTTGCCGCTGCTCCACAGCGTCTCAAGGAGCTTCTTGTCCCGGAGCGTGTCCATGCACTGCCAGAAGGAGGCGTGCTTGAACGCCATGAGCTGGCCGTCCTGGGCCAGACGTTCCAGCGGTTCCCGCTCCCACTGCGTGTCGTCGCCGTCGACGTAGTCGACGACGCCAGGCTCGAGCACGAAGAAGGCGCCGTTGATCCACCCTTCCTCGAGCGGCTTCTCGGAGAAGCGCGTCACCACGTCGCCGTCCAGTTCCAGCTTGCCGAACCTGGCGGGCGGGCGCACGGCGGTCACGGTCGCCAGGCGGCCGTGCGACTTATGGAAGGCAAGGAGCTGGCGCAGGTCCACGTCCGAGACGCCGTCGCCCCAGGTCAGGAAGAACGTGCCCGGACCGAGGTGGGGCGCCAGGCGCTTGATGCGGCCGCCGGTGGCGGTCTCCTGGCCGGTGTCGACCAGCTCCACGGTCCACTGCTCGCCGCAGCGCGCGCTCGTGGACACCGCGCCCGAGCGGAAGTCGATGCTCATGTTCGCGCCGAGCGAGCAGTAGTCGAGCATGTACCTCTTGATGTACTCGCCCTTGTACCCCAGCGCGATGACGAAGCGATCGAAGCCGAAGTGTTCGTAGTGCTTCATGATGTGCCAGAGGATCGGCTTGCCGCCGATCTCGACCATCGGCTTCGGCTTGCTCACGCTTTCTTCTTGAATGCGCGTGCCGACTCCCCCGGCGAGGATCCCCGTCTTCATGTGAAACCACCCCTTGAGCAGGGCTGGACAAGAGCTTGAGGCGCTCGGGCGCCGTGCGCTCCGTTCCAGGATTCGACTCCCCGCGGACCGAGTCCCCTCCGCTGCGCTGGCCCGCGGGCTCGACCTCCCGGGAAGGCGGTGCAGCGAACGGCACGTTGCGGTCTGTCGGGATCAGTTCCGTGACGCTTGCCGGGGGGACATTGGACTACGGAGCGGCGGCGGGGTCAACAGCCGTGGCGGGGGGACGAGAGCGCCCGCGCCGCGGTGAGAAGCAGGAAGATCCTGAGGGCAGCGGGCCTGGATCTGGTGGAATGACGGGCTTCCTCATCGGCTCCGTTTCCTTGATCTGGCGACAGGACTATCGCGATGCACCAAGTTCTCGTTCTCGGGGCCGGTCTCGTGTCCCGGCCGCTCGTTCGCTATCTGCTCGACAAGGAGGTCCTGGTGACGGTCGCCGACCGCTTCGGCTCCAGGGCGCAGGATCTGGTCGGCGGTCATGCCAACGGCCGGGCGCTGCAAGTCCTCGCTGATGACGAGAAGGAGCTGGAGAGGCTGGTGCGCGAGCACGATCTTTCCGTGAGCCTGCTGCCCGCGCCGCTGCATCCCCTGGTCGCCGAGATGTGCATCAAGCACAAGAAGCACATGGTGACCACCTCGTACGTCAGCGACGCGATGCGCGCCATGGACAAGGCGGCGCGCGATGCGGGCGTCACGATCCTGAACGAGATCGGCCTCGACCCGGGCATCGATCACATGTCCGCCATGCGCATCATCGACGGGGTCAAGAAGCGCGGCGGCGAGATCACCAGCTTCAGGTCGTACTGCGGCGGACTGCCGGCGCCGGACGTGAACGACAATCCGTGGGGCTACAAGTTCTCCTGGAGCCCGCGGGCGGTGTGCACCGCCGGGAAGAACTCCGCGCGCTGGCGCGAGAACGGCAAGGAGATCAAGATCCCCGGGCCCGAGCTCTTCCTGAACCACCACAAGGTCGATGTCGCGGGGTTCGGCACGCTCGAGGCCTACCCGAACCGCGACAGTCTGGGCTACCTCGACGTCTACGGCCTGAAGAACATCCAGACCCTGTTCCGCGGCACGTTCCGCTACGAGGGCTGGTGCAACTGCCTGAAGAAGGTCGTGGACCTCGGCCTGCTCTCCGAGGAGCCCGTGACCTACCCCAAGGGCATGACGCTCGCGCAGTGGACCGCGACCTTCCTCAAGGGCAAGAAGAGCGGCGACCTGCGCGCCGACCTGGCGCGGGAGTGCAGGCTGGAGCCGTCATCGGACGTCCTGGACCGCTTCGCCTGGCTCGGCCTGTTCAGCAACGAGCCGATCCCGCTCGCGGGCGAGCGCACCACGCCGCTTGACGTGCTGGCCGCGCGCATGCTGGCGAAGATGCCGTACCGCAAGGGCGAGCGTGACATGATCGTCCTCTGCCACTACTTCATCGCGCGCTTCAAGGGCGGCACGGAGGAGGAGATCACGTCGACGCTCATCGACTTCGGCCAGCCGAACGGCGACTCCTCCATGTCGCGCAGCGTCAGCCTGCCCGCGGCCATCGGCGCCAAGATGATCCTGGACGGCGCGCTCGACGCGTCCGGAGTGCAGATCCCGGTCATCCCCGCGATCTACAACCCGGTGCTCGACGAGCTGGAGCGCCTGGACATCAGGTGCGTGGAGCGGACGAAGGCCCGCGCCTGACCGCGACCTCGCGGCTGCTTTTCCTTCCTGCTCCCGATGGGCGCGGCGCGGCGGTCGCTACGATCTGGCCATGCGCATGAGCGTGAAGCTCGAAGGGGCGCGGCAGGAGGCCGTGACCGCGCCGCTTTCCCTGATCGCCCTGACCGCGGGCGTGTACGTCCTCGTGCTCATGGTCCTCTTCCTGTACCTGGCCTGCACCATCCGCTTCCGCACAGACGGCCAGCCCGCGGACCCGCGCTGCGAGCCGCTGTGCCGCTGGCTCACGGCCGCTAACGTGCTGTGGCTGCTGCTTCTCGCCTGCGACCTGGTGCGCCTTCTCACCGCCAAGCGCCGGCGCGCCTGGGTGCAGGTGGTCACGAGCTCCCTCGCGCTCGTGCTCATCGCCGGCGTGCAGTGGGTGGTCTACTACGTGCTGCAGGCCACCTCCCGATGACGCCTTGCAGCCTCAGCGCGCGCTCGCCGCCGGGCGGCGGCGCTCGACCTGCGTCACCACCTCGAGCGGCAGACCGTCCTTCAGCGTGGCGTAGCGCACCGGCGGGCCGGGAAGGGCCTTGGCGAAGTGGAACTCGCGCACCGCCCCGGTCTCGGAGTCGGCGACGCGGTAGAGCCAGCAGTCGAGCGCGCCGAGGGGGGTCTCGAGCGTCTCTTCGCTGAGCGAAGCGCGCTCGGCCGGGAAGGCCGCGTGGTTCCTGAGCTCGACCCAGGTGCTGGCCTCGCGGCTGGCCTGGCCCGCAGGCGCGCCGCCAGCGTCGAGCGGGCAGGACTCGATGACCACGGACTCGGCGTCGGCCTCGACCACGCGCCACAGCTCGAAGCGGTCGCGCGCGCCGGCCGTCCGCCGCAGCAGCTTCACGGTGAAGCCAGGCACCATCTCGTCCCGGATCTGCTGCGCCGTGAACGGCCGGCGCAGGATGGTCGGATCATCCGGATCGAGCGGCGGAGCGGAGCAGCAGGCAAGGGCGAGCGCGAGCAGCAGGAGGGCGGGGCGGGTCATGGGGCCGGTCCTTCGCAAGAGGGTCTTCGCCGCCGGTGCGGCCGCCCCATCCTATCCGCGGCGCGGACTCAATCGTCGCCCGGCTTGGCCGCGGCGGGCGCGAGCAGGTCGAGCAGCCCGCCCGGGTCGTCCACCTGCGGCCAGTGTCCGGCGCCCTCGAGCACGGAGAGGCGGACGCGGCCGTGCTCCGCGAGCGCGCGCACGCCCTCGAGGTCGCGTTCGCTCCAGCGGTCGCTCCTTCCGCCCCGCATCACGTGGATGGCGACGCGCTGATCGAGATCGGCCATGATGGCCAGGCCGTCGAGCGCCCAGTAGTCCGCGAGCAGGTCGCGCGCTCCGCCCAGGTCGAAGCGCCAGGAATGGCCGCCGCCACGCTCCAGGCGCAGGTTGGTGGCCATCCACAGGGAGATGTCCCGCGGGATGCCGGCCTGGAGCAGGGCGCGCGTGGCGGCGGAGCGCGGCCTGATCGGGAGGGTGAGGGCGCTCACGGCCTCGAGCACGCGCCCGGCGTCCGTGGGCAGGAGACGGATCGCGGGCGCGGTCGGGCCGGGCGGCGAGTCCAGGCTCCAGACTTCCTCGAGACCCTGGGGGAGGTCGCGGGCATAGACGAGCGCCACCTTGCCGCCGAGGGAATGGCCGCAGACGACCTCGGGCGGCCTGCCGAGGCGCTCCGCCAGGGCGCGCAGGTCCGCGGCGCAGGCCGCGAGATCGTGCGGCGGCGGCGCGTTCTGCGACGCACCGTGGCAGCGCAGGTCGACCAGGCAAACGCGCAGCTCGGGCCGCCGCTCAGCCAGCAGGCCGGCGAAGGAGCGCCAGTTGCGCCCGCTGCCGAAGATGCCGTGCAGCAGGAAGACCGTTCGTCGCGGGCGGGCTCCGGGGGCCACGACCTCCTGACATGCGGGCACGAAGGTCATTGACGGACCTCGTTGCGGCGGCGTCGCGACCAGATTGGCTCGTTTGAGTGCATGATCAGCGTCCAGGCCTCTTCTTGTTGTACCGAGCTGGCGCCGCCGCGGCTCGGGGTCCGAGGTCGGAAGTCGGAAGTCAGCGGCGCGGCGGGCAGGTGCGGGCCTGGCCGGCGCGCGCCGCCCGCTCCCGCCGCGGAGGACGCCTGCCTCGCGGCCGGCGTGGTGCGCTTCCTTCTGGAGCTGCAGCGCGCGACCGGCGACGCCGCGCGCCACGCGCGACGAGCGCGGGCGGCGTTGGGTGCACGCCGAGCAAAGCGTGCGGCCCGACCTCTTGGCGGCGCAGACCGGCTGCATGCAGGGCGCCGCCGGGATCGGCATGATGCTGCTGCATCTCCACCGCGCCCTGCGGGGCGGGAGCGACTGGCTGCGCCTGCCCGACAGTCCCTTCGCCGGCCGGTGATCTACTCCACGTGCCGCAGCTCGGGCAGGTTCCAGGCCTCCTGGCCGTCGATGGCCAGGGTGTACCCCTCCGGCGCCTCCTCGTAGACGCGCGTGCCGTCGGGCCGGTCCCAGGTGATGTCCAGGCTTTTGCCGTGGTAGAGGATGCCGGCGAAGCGGAAGTGCTCGAGGCTCTTCACCAGCGGCCAGAGCTCGACGCGGCCGTCCGCGTGGGGGACGAGTCCGCCCACGAAGCGGATCAAGAGGTCGTTGTAGGACGACTGGAAGCTGTCCAGGCAGCCTTCGCCCTGCCCGGTCTCGCCGTCGTAGCACTCGCGGAGCAGCGGCCGCTCCGCGTCTCCCTGCTCGAAATGCAGGCGCGTGTAACCGTCCAGGAAGTGGCGCAGCGCCTCCTCCGTGACCGCCGAGGGGCCGTAGTAGCGCAGCGCGTTCGCGAGCGCCTCGGCGATCATGCTGTCGGCCAGCGGCCAGGTGCTGCCGTTCCAGGCGAAGACGCTCTCCTCGCTGCCGGCGATCTGCCGCCTCTCGGCGCGCGGCGAGAAGCCCGGCGCGGCGCGCGACACGGTGGCGATCGGATGATCGCTCCAGTACTCGCCCGGGGCGAGCAGCGCGGCGAGGGCCGCGCGGAAGTCCGGCTCATCGGGAGCGAGGCGGGCGAAGAACGGATAGAAGCTCGACACGTCCGCGGGCCGCGCGCGCGCGCCGTCCTTCTCGCGGACGGAGAAGAAGGAGCGTTCCGCCGGGTCCCACATGCGCGCGAGCACCGCCTGCCGCACGCGCTCGGCCGCTGCGTTCCAGCGCGCTTCCTCACCCGCGTCCCCGAGCACCGCGTGGCCCTCGGCCAGGGCGCGGGCCGAGGCATAGACGAAGGAGGCGTACGCGACCGTTTCGAGGCGCGCGCCCGCGGCGCCGTCCTCGCCGCCGAACGAGAAGAAAGCGGGCGCAAACGGCGTCCCCGACTGCAGGTGGCCGGGAGGCGCGGGCAGGCCGTTCTGGTCGGCGTCGAACAGGGCGAGCACGGCGTCGACGTTTCGCGCCAGCAGGCCGAGGATCTCCTTGAGGTACTGCTCGGAGCCGTTGACCGCGAAGCCGCCGAGCGCCGCGGCCGGGACCCAGTCGGCGAAGCAGCCGCCGCGCGACTCTGCGTCCAGGCACGGCAAGAGCCCTTCGGGGTACTGCTGCTTCAGCAGGGCGCGGATCTGCCCCTGGGCGAAGTCCTGGTTCCTGAGCCAGCGCACCTCCGCGAGGATGAGCGGCGTGGTGGCGGTGCTGAGCGAGGCGCGGCGGCCGCTGCGCCCCTCGAAGAAGACCGGCAGGGAGAAGTCGGGCAGGTCGAGCTGCGCCATTGCATGGCGCGCGAGGAACCAGCGGTAGTGCCAGGCCTGCTCCATGAGCGGGTCGCTGCAGGAGAAGCGCGGGGCGTTCTCGGCGAACCAGTCTCTGCATTCCTGCAGGTGGCGGCGCACGAGGTCCTCGCCGTGATTCGCGAACTCCTGCGCCATGAGGATGGTCATGAAGCTCTGGCGGCCGGTCGCCAGCACCAGGTTCACGGACTCGGTCGCGCCGGGTGCAAGCACGAAGTGGCGCAGGAGCGCGCGCTCGCCGCTCGGGGCGCGCGTCACCACGAAGTCCGGCCCGGAGAGGGCGAGATGGACCGGCGCGCCGTGGAAGTCGGTCTCGCCGAGCAGCGCCTGCATGCGCCCGGTCTCCGGCGGCACTTCGATCGTGGCTGCGATCAGCAGCGGGATCGCGACGCCGTCGTCCTTGGCGAAGCGCACGCGCTCGATGAAGCGGCCAGGCGGCGGGACGTACGCCAGGCGCACCGCCTGCTCCTCGAGGCGCGGCAGGGTCAGGACGAGCCACTCGCTGCGCTCGCCGAGATCCTCGCGCGCGCCGGCCGCGGGCGCCGCGCCTTGCGGAGCGCGCGCCGGCCAGGCCACCACCTCGGACGTGCCGTCGTCGAGGAGGAACTCGTAGCGCGCCGGCGGCCCGCCCGCAGCGTCCGAGCCGCGCGGCGTCCTGACCATGCCGAGCAGGTGCACTTCCGAGCGGGCGGGCCTGACCTGCTCCAGCGGGAACTCCACGGCAGCCGGGAAGCCGCGCGCCGGATCTCCCTGGAAACCGCCCTGGAGCGCCACCAGCGTCGGCGCGTTCTCCGGCCCGGGATCGCGGATCAGGTAGGTCACCGAGTCGTACTGCGATCCGCCCGGGAAGAGCGGGATCTGCTCCGGCACCTCGAAGAAGAAGGACTGGCCCGGGGCGAGGTCCGGGAGCGGGACTCCTTCTTCCATGAAGAAGAAGCCGTCCAGGGCCGCGGTGCAGACCGGAGTCGGCGGCGCGGCGAGCGACACGGTGTGCCGACCCGGGCCGAGCCTGGCCGCAGGGATGTCGAGGAAGCGCCAGTGCCGGGGCTCCTCTCCCCAGCCGCCGGTGGAGAGGACCTCGAGCGGCCGCAGGTCGGTGCTGTCCACGCGCACGCGCAGCATCGCGCTCCCGGACGCGCCGCGGGCGTACCTCAAGCGCAGCACCGGGCGTTCGAGCGGCGGGATGATGGTCTGATAGACCGCCTCGCTGCCGAACTCGGAGCCGAATCCCCCGGCGAGGCAGAAGCCCGCCGAGGCGCTCGCGCGCGCTTCTTCCGCGCCCGGCCCGGCCACGTAGAGGGGCCGTTCGCATTCCACCCAGGCCATGGCGGGCGCCGGCCCGGCCGTGAACAGGCGCCTGCCGCTCGTGGGCGCGACGTTCGCGACCGCCGTCAGGTCCACCGGGATCTGGCGGGAGTGGAAGCGCTCGAGCAGGGGCGTCGTCCCGCCGTACACGAAGACGCGCACGTCCTGTTCGCGATCCGGAGAAGTGTTGGTGATGGCGACGTGGTCGACCAGCATGTCGCTCGAGGTGATGAACTTCTTCTCCGCCAGGCGAATGCCCTCTCCGCTCCACGTGGCGAGGAGGTGCGAGGGATACCAGGTCGTCTGCTCCGGCTCGAGCCGCAGCGGCCCTTCTTCGCCATGCAGCTCGACGACGATCGGGTCCTTCCAGCGCGTGCGCTCCCCGCCGTAGCAAAACAGCCCGCGCAGTCCCGGCGCCGCGTCCATCTGCTCCGCATAGAGCCTGGCGCCGGTCGGGCCGAAGGTGCCGTAGCGATCGCCGGCGCGGCGCAGGCGCGCGTCGTACGCGGAGACCGCGTCCTGCGCGAGGGCCGGGCCGGCGGCCGCGGCGCACGTGCACATGGCGAGGGTGAGAAGGGCGCGTCGCCGCGCCCCGTTACGGAGCAGACTGGTCTTCATGGGGATGTGGCGTCCGGCGCCTGCGCCGTCTCCTGGAGCGGTCAGCTGATGTGATACGTGACGCGATCGCGGTTCGTCAGGTAGCGCTGTCCGGTGGTCATGTCCTGCAGCCACGCCTGGAAGTACAGCTCCACGCCGTCGAGGCTCGGCAGCGCGGGGACGGGGTACTCGGCGTGGAACTCGCCGCTGCCGTCCAGCGTGGCGATGATCGGCGGCAGCATGGTGATCGTGTCGATCAGCATCAGCCCCTGCGGCAGCGGGCGGTAGCCGGGACCGTAGGAGACGCACAGGCCGAGGTTGGCGTTGGCGTCGCCCTTCACGTCCACCGCGTACTTGGTCGGGTCGTTGTTCGCGACGTGCGCCACGAGGTCGATGGCGAAGCCGAGGTGCTCGAGCAGGCGCGCGGCCAGGAGCTTGCCGTGGCTGGGATGCGCGCCGTCGACCAGGTCGGCGATCTGCAGCGACAGGGCCGCGGTGCGGAAGGTGCCGGTCGAATAGGTGACCGCCTTCGCGTCGCTGCCGTCGTGGAGCACGGCCAGGGCCGAGGCCGCGGGCGTCAGGTGGTCGGAGGAGTCGTTCTCGCCGTAGTAGCCGAAGGTCATGCCCGCGGTGATCGTGCCCGCCGCTCCCGTGACGCTGCTGCTCACGGCGCTGCCGGCCGAGGCGGAGGCGATGCCGAAGCTGGCGCGGTAGATCGAGCTGCTCGAGTCCTGGGCGAAGCAGTTGCCGCCCTCCAGGTAGGCATTGCCGCCGGCGTTGAGGAAAGAGACCAGGCCGTTGGCCTGCGAGCTGGTGAGCGAGCCCTTGGTCGGGTTCATGCCGAGGCAGATGAGCGCTGCCTGATAGGTGCCGAGGGACGCGGGCCAGGCGCTCAGGTAGCGCACGCTCAGCCCCAGGTCGTCGCAGGCCGCGGCCAGGACCGGGCCAGAATCGGGCGACTTGTCCAGGTCGATCACGGCGATGGGCTTGCTGGCGCTGATCTTGAAGTAGTTCCAGCCGTCCGTGGGCGCGCGCCGGACGTTGGACGGCGAAGCTCCGTCCTGGGCCACGATGCGGTAGGAGATCAGGTCGTTGAGCGCCGCCGAGCCCGTCATCAGCGCGCTGAAGCGGAAGGTGCCTTCGTCCTGCGCCAGCGTGACCGCGGGCTGGGGCACGCCCTTGATCGAGTATTCCAGCGTCACGGCCGGAATGCCGGTGTTGTCCGTGGCGGTGCACTCGATGGTGAGGGGCCATTCCGCGGGCGTCGCCCCGTGGATCGCGAGGTGCTGCAGGTCCGGGGGCTCGACGTCGCTCTCGATCTGGATCGTGAACATGCCGCTCGGCGCCACCAGGGGCTCGTTCTTCTGGTTGCTGGCCAGGTCCTCGGCGTGGATGAAGTAGTCGATCCTCGTTCCCAGCGGTTGCGCGGGGATCGTGCCGGCGTACTCGTGCGGATTCCCGGTCGGCGTCATCGAGACTGCCTGGAACGGCGCGCCGCCGCTGCGCGTCCAGTGGATCTCGGGGTTCTTGGAAAGGGCCGTGGAGTTATCGGGGATCACGCGCGCCGCCACCGGATACGGGTTCAGCACGTCGTCGGTCGATTCCCAGTGAGGCTGTGCGTAGATGCGGATTGCGTCGCGACGCACGAAGTTGCGGGTGCGGCAGTGGATCGAATCGCCCCAGGTGGTGCCGCCGTTGCCGACGTTGATGACGCGGTAGCCGGGGGCGGCCTCCTCGTAGATCTGCTTGGCAATGGCGTCGCTTGGCAGGCTGTAGTTGCAGATGAGCAGCTTGTCCTGGGTCTGCAGGCCGTTGATGTAGGCGGTCCAGGAGGACCAGATGTCCCAGAGTGGCATGCGCCGGATCTTGTACGGCCAGCCATACGGGCACTGCAGGGTCTGGTAGTAGGCGAGCGCGGCCTCGCAGTAGTACCAGGGCGTGGTGTTCACCGGGAACTCGCCCCAGATCATGCTGTCGGGCGCGAGGATCTTGCCGAAGGTGTCGAAGTGCTCGATGGTGTAGCTGATCTCCGGGGTGACGTAGCGCTCGATGCCGAGGTAGTCGGCCATGATCTGGTTGACCTCGGCCTCGGTCTTGGAGGGGTTCTCCTTGTAGACCAGGCGCGTGGACCAGGCGTTGCCGAAGCCGTCGGTGTAGTAGTTGCCGCCGGTGTGGATCAGATCCATGCCGTAGTAGCGGATGCCGTAGGTCGCGGCGATGATGCCCGGAATGACGTCATCCAGGGGCCGGGGCCGGTTGTAGATGTTGTCCACCAGTCCGAACATCTGGTTCGCGTCCCAGATGAACCAGGGGCCGAAGTCGCGCACGTAGAGGCTGTCCGTGGGAGCGTTGAGGTAGTGGACGTTCGTCGTGGGGATGCCGTTGCTCGCGAGCCAGCTGTTCCACCAGCCCGCGTTGGTGGTGATGATGAACAGGTCGTTTTCCTTCTGGAGCTCGTTCATCAGCTCGGCGTTGGACCAGTGGCAGAAGACGCCGTTCGACTCGGCCCACTCGGCCGCGGCCGTGGCCGGGCCGATCGGCGGATTGGTCGTCGCCTTGTTCATGCCGATGCGATGGGACAGATCCCTCTCGCCGGGAGCGAAGCCGATGGGGAGGTTCTTGGAGCCTGGGGGGCCGGAGGCGGCAGAGGGGCAGGTTTGGGCGAGGAGGGAAGCGGAGAGGGAGGAGAGGATCAGGAGGAGGAACGGCAGGTGAGGTTTCATGGCAGGGCCTCCGTGGAACGGTGGGCATCAGTCTAAACGGGATGGGATCCGGAGGGGAAGGGGCCGGAGAGAGGAGCGTCGCAGCCGCTTCTCCGGGGCCGGGGGCGGCTGCGCAACAACCGGTGCATCGAGTGCGCGAGGAACGAGGAGCGGCTCGTCAAGGTGAAGGCGATGCTCGCGGTTCTGCGGCCTGAGGTAGGAGCGGGGTGAAGTGGTACGAAGTTGCGGCCGCCCCCTTTCCCGGAGAAACGCTGCTCCGCTTCTATGGGGAGGCCGGCCCTGTCAAGAGGAAAGTCTGGGGATGCGTAGACCTCCTTCTTGGGGCGCTGGTCTGTTTCGGGGAACCGCCGCGTGAGGAAGCCGTGAGCCGTTCTGCTCCGGCGCGTGGGCGCAGAGCTGCCGCTTCGCCCGCCGAGCGCGCCCCTGCAGCGCTCGGCGAGGCGGGCGAAGCGGCCCGGCGCACGACCATGCCCCTGCAGGGTCAGGCGGAGGCCCGCAAGAACCGCAGGAGAGGAAGAGAAGGGAGGGACGATCCCGGCCATGCTTCTATCCGCAGTCGGACCGTGGTCCGCTGCAAGTTGTGGTCCGGTGAAGGCGGGTGCTGCAATCTCCATACCACGGCTTCGTGTGGCCAGCGGAGCAGGCGCAGTCACCCGGACTCTTCGATGGGATCGTCGTCTCTTTTTCACGCAGGGGAGTGGTCGCAGCGCGACCACGTTAGTTGGTAGTTCCTGACGGGATGTTTCAGTTCACGCGCTCTGGACGCTCGGGCTGGACTGCTCGGCCGTGATCCTGGCGGCGGTCTTCGTTTTTGCGCGGTTCGGCGGCCTCGACGCCATCTGCGCAGCCTGCTTCTGGTGCAGCTTCGCCACGTGGTGGGGGTCGAACACCTCGCCCGTGATCCACAGGCGGTGCATGAGCACGGCGAGCCGGCGCGCGACGGCGACCTTGGCGCGCTTCCTGGCGTTCTTGCCGCCGTGCTCCATGAGGGCCAGGCCGAAGCTCCTGAGGTCCCAGTCGGCGCTCCGCGGGTGGAGGACGCTGTTCGCGCACTGGACCAGGAGCGAGCGCAGGCGTACGTCGCCGGCCTTGGTGATGCGCAGCTGCGGGCGCTGCTCGCCGGAGTCTCCGGACCCCGGCGCCAGGCCGACGTAGGCGCCGACCGTGCGGCTCTTGGGGAAGCGGTGCGGATCCTCCACGGTCAGGACGAAGGCCAGCGACGTGACCGGGCCGATGCCCGGGATCTCCTCGGCGAAGCGCTGTGCGATCGGGTAGCGCTTGGCGGTGATCCTGGAAAGCCTCCGGTCGCACGCGGCGATGGCGCGGGTCAGCTCGCGGATGGTCCGCAGCAGGGGCAGGACGATGCGCAGGAGCTCGCGCGGCAGGTCCTTGGCGGCGCGCTGCGCGAAGTTGTCCGCCTCGCAGTCCTGGATCCTGCCACCCAGAGGCTTGACCAACCCGCGCACGCAGTTGATCAGGGTGGTGCGCGTCCCGACCAGCGCACCGCGGGCACGCAGCTGCATCAGGTCACGGTGCGTCTCGCGCGACCGGAAGCGTACCGTGTTCAGGTAGCCCGCAGGCAGGAAGCCGGCCATGGCGAGGCGCCGCGCGTCCTCGCGATCGGTCTTCTTCCTCCCCTGCGTGCGCGGGTCGCGCGGATCCACGATCAACACATCGTGGCCAAGGGCGGTGAGTTCGTCACGGATCCAGAGCGTGTGGGTGCCCGCCTCCACTACCACCCGCAGCGGCTTGAACTTGGCGAACCACGCCCGGAACGCGTCCTGGTTGTTTTTGACCGTGTCTTCGAGCATGACCTCGCCCGGCTCGCTCATGACGCAGATGCGCGAAGATTTGTCGCTGACGTCCACACCCGCCACCGAACCCTGAAACTCGAAGCTAGAATCGACCATGAGGCTGGTCTCCTTCTGCACTCGACGAGTGCGCATGAACTGCTTGCAGACGCGACAGCGTACTGCGTCACGCGGAGGCCGGCCTCCCCATCACATCTCCCCATCACATCTCCCCTCGGGCGCCGTCTCGGTGCTCACGGTCGAGGCGGGCCGCTCCGGTTCAACCCACCTGCGGTAGGCGGTCGCGGGCGGGATAGGAGCCCGCTCCCGCCCCAGAATGATGCACCGCGCGGGGACGCGTGCAGCGTCGGCCTCGAGCGGCAGCCGCCGAAACAACCGTCTTGTTCGCGAAGCGACGGCGTCTCCGCTCTTGGGTCGCGGGCGAGGCCATCGCTGAGACGAGCGCCTATTCTTCCTCGAGGTGGCAGCGGAACCAGCCCCCGCTCCCGGTCTCGCGCTGCGGCGGCGCCACGCTGCGGCAGTGCTCCATCACGAAGGGGCAGCGCGTGTGGAAGCGGCAGCCCGGCGGCGGCCTGAGCGGGGAAGGGACGTCGCCCGCGAGGAGGATGCGGCGGCGGCGCTCGCCGGGCCGAGCGACCGGGACCGCGGAAAGGAGCGCGCGCGTGTAGGGATGGCGGGGATGGGCGAAAAGCGCGGCGCACTCCGCGGTCTCCACGACCTCGCCGAGATACATGACGACCACGCGCCGCGACACGTGGCGCACCACGGCGAGGTCGTGGGAGATGAAGAGGTAGGCCAGGCCCAGCTCCTCCTGCACGTCGCGGAGCAGGTTCACGATCTGCGCCTGCACCGAGGCGTCGAGGGCGGAGACCGCCTCGTCGCAGACCACGAAGCGCGGCTCGAGGGCGAGCGCGCGGGCGACGCCGATGCGCTGGCGCTGCCCGCCGGAGAACTCGTGCGGGTAGCGGCTGGCGCAGCTTGGATCGAGCCCGACGCGCGCGAGCAGGCGGGCGACGCGCCTCTGGCGCTCCGCGCCGCGCGCCAGGCCATGCACCGCCAGCGCCTCGCCCACCAGGTCGGCGACCTTCATGCGCGGGTTGAGCGAGGAGTAGGGGTCCTGGAAGATGATCTGCATTTCCCGGCGCAGCCTTCGCAGGCCCTTCTCGTCCAGGGCGCGCACGTCGCGCACGTCGGACGCCTCCGGCCCGCCGAAGCGGACGGAGCCCGCGTCCGCCTCGATGAGCCGCAGGATCACGCGGCCGAGCGTGGTCTTGCCGCAACCCGACTCGCCCACGCAGCCCACAGTCTCGCCGGCCCACACCTGCAGATCGACGCCGCTCAGCGCGTGCACCCTGCCGATCACGCGGCCGAGGAGGCCGGCGCGCACCGGGAAGGTCTTGACCAGGCCGGCCACGTCGAGCAGGGGCGGCGCGCCGGGCGTCTTCATGCGGCCCCTCCGCCCGCTTCCGCCTCGCGCGCGAAGCACGCCACGCCGCCCGAGGGGGCACGTGCGCGGAAGGCGGGCTCAGCCTGATCGCAGCGCTCCATCCTCTCGGGGCAGCGCGGGTGGAACCGGCACCCGGGAGGGAAGGCGGAAGGCTCGGGCACGCTGCCGGCGATCGCCCGAAGCCTCCCCGCGACGCCCGCGACCGCCGGCAGCGAGGCGAGCAGACCGCGCGTGTAGGGATGGCTCGGCGCGGCGAACAGGTCCTCGACCAGGGCTTCCTCCACGATCCTCCCGGCGTACATCACGGCCACGCGCTGCGCCAGCTCGGCCACCACTCCCAGGTCGTGCGTGATGAGGAGGAGCGCCATGCCCCGCTCCTGCTGCACGCGGCGCAGGAGGTCGAGGATCTGCGCCTGCACGGTGACGTCGATGGCCGTGGTCGGCTCGTCGGCAATGAGGAGCAGCGGATCGCAGGCCAGCGCCATGGCGATCATGACGCGCTGGCGCATGCCCCCGGAGAGGCGGTGCGGGTACTCGTCCACGCGCGTCTCCGGATCGGGGATGCCGACCTCGCGGAAGAGGGAGACGGCCCGGGCGCGCGCCTGCCGCCGGCTCATCCCCTCGTGCAGCCTGAGCGCCTCGCCGACCTGCTCGCCCACGGTGAGCACCGGGTTGAGCGCGGTCATGGGCTCCTGGAAGATCATCGCGATGCGCTTGCCGCGCACCGCGCGCAGCTCTCGGGCGGAGACCTGCAGCAGGTCGCGGCCCTGGAAGAGCACGACGCCGCCCTCGATTTCCGCCGGCGGATCGACCAGGCGCAGCAAGGAAAGCGCGGTAAGCGTCTTGCCGCAGCCCGACTCGCCTACGAGCGCGAGCGTCTCCCCGGGCGAGAGAGAGAAGGACACGCGGTCGACCACGCGCACGGCGCCCTGCGCGCCGCGGATCACCGTGGTCAACCCGCTCACCTCGAGCAGCGCCTGGCGTCCTGCTGCCATCATGCTCAGCGCAGCCTCGGGTCGAAGGCGTCGCGCAGCCCCTCGGCCACGACGTTCATCATGGTCACGGTGGCGAAGATGAGCAGGCCAGGCGCGAGGATGAGGTGCAGCTGGCCGGTCTCGCGACCGGCCCGGAGCACCTGGCCCCACGAGGCCACCGAACTGTCGCCCAGGTTGAGGAAGGAGAGGCCCGACTCCACCAGGATGGCGCCGGCCACGCCGAAGGCCGCGGTCACCAGCACGGGGGCCAGCGCGTTCGGCAGCAGGTGGCGGAAGACGATGCGCCCGCGCGGCAGGCCCAGCGCGCGTGCGGCCACGGCGAAGTCCAGGTCCGCCAGGCGCAGGAACTCGGCGCGCACGAGCCGCGCCACCGTCGGCCAGCCGGTCAGGCCGATGACCAGCATGACGTGGAAGATGGAGCGCTCGCGCACCAGCGCGATGAGCGTCAGCACCAACAGGAAGCTGGGGAAGCAGGCCACGACCTCGACCAGGCGCATCACCAGCGCGTCCGTCCAGCCGCGCAGGTAGCCGGCGAGCGCGCCAAGCAGCACGCCGATGGCGAGGTAGACGGAGACGGCCACGAGCCCGATGCTGAGCGACACGCGCGCGCCGAAGAGCAGGCGCGCCAGCACGTCGCGCCCGGCGGGATCGGTGCCGAGCAGGTGTCGCGCCGACGGCCCCTGGTAGGCGGCGAGCACGTCGGTCCCGGCCGCGGAGCAGCAGAGCGGCGCGAAGAGAGCGGTCACCTCGTGCCCGGCGCGCCGCAGCTCCTCCACCTGGCCGGCGTAGTCGCGCGCCGGCTGGCCGTGAGCAAGCGCCACCGCGAGCAGCGCCGCGGCGAGCGCTGCGCCCAGAGCGGCGCGCCCGGCCGCGCGCCAGGAGCGGCGCCAGAGCACGATCAACAGGAAGAGCGGGAAGACCGCGAGCAGGCCGTTGAAGAAGAGGTCGACGCCCGATTCGTAGACGTGCTCGTCGAAGAGAGCGGAGAACCAGGGGAAGGACACGCCAGCGGGCAGGGCGCCGAAGCCGCCTGTCGCCGCCTCTGGCGGCACGATCAGCAGGAAGGGCCGGTCGCTGGCGATCGCCGGCGCCAGGAGCGCCAGCAGCAGCAGCAGCGCGAGCAGGCGCACGCCGGCAAGAGCCACTTTGTCCGCGGCAAGGCGCCGCCACGCCCCGGCCGTCTCGGCGCGCACCGCCTCGTGCAGGATCTCCCTCACCGCGCCCCCTCCCGCCCGCCCGCGAGCGAGAGGCGCGGGTCGGCCGCGGCGCAGGCCAGGTCCGCCAGCAGGAAGCCGACCAGCGTCAACACCGCCGCGATCAGGGTCGTGGCCATGATCACGTTGTAGTCGCGCATGAGGATGGCGTCGAATATGTACGAGCCCATCCCCGGGATGTCGAAGATGATCTCGATGATCACGGCGCCGGAGAAGACCGCGGGAAGCACGTTGCCGAGCAGCGTGATGAGCGGCAAGAGCGCGTTCCTGAGGGCATGGCGGAAGAGCACCGCCCGCTCGCACAGGCCCTTGGCGCGCGCGGTGCGCACGAAGTCCGCGCGCAGCACCTCGAGCAGCGAGTTGCGCGCGTAGCGCGAGAGGATGGCGAGGCCCGCGTACGTCAGGCAGAAGACCGGCAGCACCAGGTGGTGCGCCCGATCGAGCAGCCGGCCGGGAAGCGCCAGCTCCTCGTAGCCGTCGCCTGAGTGCAGGCGGCCGCTCGGGAACCAGTCGAAGGGCTCGCCGACGCTGAAGAAGTGCAGGAGCAGCGTGGCGGCGAAGTAGGTCGGCAGCGAGTAGAGGGCGAAGAGGATGACCGCGAGCGCGCGCTCCGCGCGCCGGCCGCGCAGCACGGCGGAGGCCACGCCGAGCGGCACGGCGAGGAGGTAGGACAGGAAGATGGACAGGAAGCAGATGAGGAAGGAGTTGCCGAGGCGGCCGAGGAGCGTAGGCAAGACCGGCTGCTGATCGGCCATGGAGACGCCGAAGTCGAGGTGCAGCAGGTTGCGGAGGTAGACGGCGAAGCGCGTCTCGAGGAAGGTCACGCGCGCGCGCTCGAGCAGGCCGGGAGCGAAGCGCTCGGCCCGTTCCGCAAGCCAGGCGCGCCACGCCGCGGCGCGCTGCTCGCGCTCCGCTGCGCTCGCGGCCGGCCCGCCGGCCGAGAGGCGCGCGACGAGCGCGTTCTCTTCGTTCTTCCAGCGCCGCGGGCCCGCCTCCTCGCCTGGCTCGATCGGCTGGCGCGCCCCCTCGGGAAGCAGCGCGAGGGCGAGATCGCGGAGCGCCGCCTCGGCCCCCGCGTCCCCCGCCGCCTCGATGAGGCCGGGCACGGCGTGGCGCCCGAGGTCCGCGAGCCGCTCTTCCGCCTGGCGCCGCGCGTTCTCTTCACCGCCAAGCGCGCGCTGCAAGAGCGCGCGCACGTCCTCGGCGCTCGTTGCATGGCGGAAGTTGAGAAAGACCGGGTGCCCGAGCCCGAACTGCGCGCGGAAGACGCGGTAGGACTCGCGGAACTGGTTGTGCTCGGCTTCCACGTCGATGGAAAGCGGCGCGGCGGGCACGGCGTTCACCACGCCGAACACGACCAGGGCGATGAGGAACAGCGTGGGGATGAAGACCAAGAGCCGCTTGAGGAGCCATGTGCGCATCGCCGCGCGCTACTTCGCCCTGTACCACCCGAAGGACAGGAGCTGGGGCCGCGCCACCGCGTACTCGACGTTCTCGAGCCACGGCTGGTAGGCCGACATGCGGATGCGCCTGAGGAAGAAGGTGAAGGGCTGCTCGCGGTGCAGGATCTCCTGGATGCGGAGCGCCAGCTTCAGGCGCTCGTCGCCGGCGGCCGTCTCCCGGTATTTGACGATCAGCTCGTCCGCCTCAGCGTCGCGGAAGCCCCCGCCATTCGAACCGCCCTGGCTGTGGAAGTAGTCGTAGAAGTCGACCTCCCAGCCGAGGCCGACCAGGCCGGTGTAGGCGTCGACCTCCTGGTCGACATACACGCGCTTCTGGAACTGCCCCCAAGGAAGGCGCTCGACCTGCATGTCCACGCCGATCTTCTTCAGGTCCTCGCGATAGACGGCGAGGACCGTGTCGAACTCGGTGCTGTCGGTGAAGGTGATCATGGTGAAGCGCAGGTCGCGGCGCGCCTCGCCGATCGTCTTGTCGCGCACGCCGTCGCCATCCTGGTCGCCCCAGCCGGCCTCGTCGAGCAGCTTCGAGGCCTTCCCGAGGTCGAAGGGGATGGCGGGGAGGTCCGGGTTGTGGTGCGGGTGGCGGTAGTAGACGGGCGAATCGACCAGCGCCGCGAGGTCGAAGTACACCTTGCTCAGGAAGGCCTCGCGGTGGAACGCGAGGCTCATGGCGTTGCGCACGCGCGCGTCGTCGAAGGGCGGCCGCTTGCAGCACCAGCCGAGGTAGATGTACTCGAGCTTCTCGTACGGCTTGGTCCGGAAGCGCCCGCCGCGGAAGGGCGAGCCCTCCTTCGCCTCGAGCACGTACTTCCGGTACTGCTGGGGCATGAAGACGTTGTAGTCGACCTGGCCGTCCAGCATGCGCAACACCGTGGCTTCCCCGTCGCGGACGATCTCCCAGCGGATCTCCTGGATCGCGGGGCGGAAGACCGGGAAGTCGTCCATGCGGCGCAACACGATCTCCGTGTCCGGCTCCATGCGCACGAATTCGTAGGGCCCGTAGCCGCACAGCCTGCTGTTGTGCCAGTGCTGGCGGAAGGCCTTGCCGAACTCCTCGGCGGGGATCGCGTGTCCGTCCTCGTCACGCGCGTAGAGGAACTGCGGCAGGATCTGCGTCCAGGAGATGGAGGTCTCCAGGGCGTAGACGTAGAAGCGCTCCCAGTGCACGCGGAAGGTGCGGCGGTCGAGGATCTCGACGCGGCTGCCCTCGAAGTAGCTGTGCGCGTGGTCCACGCCGGCGTCCGGGTTCATGATCACGTCGTGCGTGAACTTGACGTCCGCGGCGCAGAGCTCCGGCGGCTCGTCCGCGAACAGCTCGACCAGCCAGGAATAACGCGGGTCGTCCCGGTCGACGGCCGGGAACTGCCAGCGCAGGCCCTCGCGCAAGCGCACGGTGACGCAGCTCAGATCCTCTGTCACGGAGGCATAGTCCGCCGCACCCGGCGCCCACTTGCCGGGATCGTCGCGGTGGCGCAGCGCCAGGTCGAGACAGCAGTAGACGATCAAGCTGTCGACCAGGTTCGCGTCGTTCGCGACCAGCGCGTTCAGGGCCCCGGGCGCCGAGCCGAACCAGCGGCGCAGCACCGTGTCGTCCCGCACCCCGGGCGGCGGCCCCAGGCCCGCTGGATCGGCCGCGAGGACGTTCGGGCCGAAGGCGACATCGAGCTCCGCGAGGGTCATCTGGTCCGGCCCGGCGCACCAGGCGAAAGGCTGCGCCGCGAGCAGCAGGAGGATCGCGCAAGTCGTTCTCATGGCTTCGGCACCTCCTTGGGCCAGAGCACCAGCAGCAGTCCGTCGCCCTGGAACGTGCGCCGCGCCGCCTCGTTGACGCGCTCGAGCGCAACGCTCTGCACACGCTCCCGATAACGCTCCTCGGCGTCGGCAGGAAGGCCGTAGACCCCGCCCGCGGCCGCCACGTAGGCGCGCGCCGCTTGCGTCTGGTGGGCGGTCTGGCGGCTGACCAACAGCACGTTCCGGGCGAGCGCCAGGTCCGCCTCGTTCATAGCCCCCCGGCCGAGCGCCGTAACTTCGGCGCGCAGCGTTTCCACCACCTCCGCGTAGCGCTCCGGCGCGCACTGGGCGAGCACGTAGAACAGGCCGGCGCCGGGCATGGGCCGGTGCTCGGCCTGGACGAAATAGACCAGGTCGCGCGCGCCGCGCAGGGCGTCGTAGAGCGGTCCGCTGGCGATCCTCCGGCCGGACGCCCAGGCGTCGACGAGGTCGAGGGCCGCGCGCTCCTCCTCCTCTGCCACGCTCGCGCCCGGGAAGGCCAAGATCACGCTCACCTGCGAGCGCTCCGTGTCCAGGAACACGGTCTCGCCGGCGGGGTCGATCGCGGGAGGCGGCGCCTTGACCTCCGGCTGGCCGCCCTCTTGCGGCAGCTCGAGGAGCGCGAGGCGCGCGCGCACCTCAGCCGGATCGAAGTCGCCCGCGACCGCGACCACGAGGTTCCCGGCCCAGAGCATGCGCTGCGCCAGGTCCTCGACCGCGGCCGCCTCGAGAGCGGCGAGCGCTTCCTCGGCGCCGCCGAGCCGCAGCCCCAGGGGGCTCCCCGGGAAGACCCGGCCGAAGAGACAATCCTCCGCGTCCGTGTCGAAACGAGTGCGCCGCGCCGCGGCGCGCGCGAGCGCCCTCTTGCGCGCGGGCGCGAAGGCCTCGGCCGCGACCGAGACGTTGCCGAGAGCGCCCGCGACGAAGTCGAGCGCCTCGACCGCGTCCTCTTTCAGCGCCTGCACGGCGAGCCCGAGCGCGAAGCGGTCCGCGCTGCACGACGCCGAGCCGCCGCGCGCCTCGAGCCGCTTGAGCCGCTCGGCCAGATCCTGGCGCCCACCGCGCAGCAACAGATCGGCCAGGATGGACGCAGCTCCCGCCGTGGCGGCGTCCTCGAGCAGGCTGCCCCCCGCGAGCGCGGCGTGGATCGCGACCACGCCGCAGCCGGGCTCGGGCAGGAGGCGCAGGCGCACCCCGTTCCCGAGCGTCTCCGCGGCCGCTCGCGCCGGAGGCATTCCAGCGCGCGCCTCCTCGCCGCCCGCGACAGCCTCCGCCCCGCCGCCCGCGCCGGGCGGCCCCACCACCGCAACGGTCAGGCGCTCGGGCCGCAGGTAGCGCGCCGCGGCGGCCTGGACCCGCTCCGGCGTCACTGCCCGCAGGAGTTCGAGATACGTCTCGGTGTAGCGGCAGTCGCCGGTCTGCAGGTAATCCCGCGTGAGCGTCTGCGCCAGCTCCTCCACGCTCTCCAGGCCGAAGACGACCTCGGCGTACATCTTGAGGGCGGCGCGCTCCACCTCCGCATCCTCCACCCCCTGCTCGGCGATGCGGAGCAGCTCCTCCTGGACCACCTCCTCGAGGCGCGCGACCTGCTCCGGCGCCGCGTCCGCCAGGACCGCGAACAGGCCGCCCCCGAGCGCGGGAGTGCGCGACAGGACGCGCAGCGAGCCGGCGAGGCCCTCGCCGTCGACCACGCGCCGCCAGAGGCGCGAGTCGCTCCCCGAGCCCGTGATCGCCTGCAGCGTGTCGAGCAGGATCATGTCCTCGTGGTCGAGCGCCACCGTGCGCCAGCCGAGCGCGACCGAGGCCCGCGTGCCCACGCCGGGCAAGCGGGCGAAGCGGCGCCCGTGCTGCGCGGGCTCGGCCGGAAGGTACGGCTCGGGCAAGCGCCCCGCGCGCCAGGCCGAGAAAGCCGCGCGCGCCAGGCGGCTGGCGCGGGCGGGGTCGACGTCGCCGACCACCGCGAGCACGGCGTTCGCCGGCACGTAGCAGCGCTCGTGGAACTGGACGAGGTCCTCTCGCGCCAACGCCGCGAAGCGCTCCCGGCAGCCCTGCAGCGGCAGGCGCGCGGGGTGGCTGCGGAAGGCCGTGGCGTGCAGGAGCTCCCAGACGCGGCGCGGATCCTGGTCCGCGTACAGCTCGAGCTCGCGCAGGATGACCTCCTTCTCGCGGGCGACCTCGGCCTCCGGCAGCGCGAGGTTCGCCACCCAGTCGGCGAGGAGGTCCAGAGCGCGCTCGAGCCCCTCAGGGACCGTGGTGATGTAGACCCAGGTGCGGTCGGCGTCCGTCGTGGCGCTCTTCATGCCGCCAAGCGCGCGCACCAGCTGCTTGCTCTCCTCCTCGGTCCGCGCCCGCGTCGAGCCGCCGGCCACGAGGTGCTCGAAGTAGTGGGAGATCCCCGTGCCGGCCCACTCCCCCTCGAGCCAGGCGCCGGCCCGCAGCGCGAGGCGCACGTCCACCAGTCCCTGTCCCGGCCGCGCGCAGACCACCACGTGCAGGCCGTTCTCCAGCGTCTCTTCCACCAGGTCCGGCATGCGGAAGTCGGGAAGCGGGCGCGCGACCGGCGGCGGCGCCGCGCCCAAGTCCTGCAGCGCGGCGGGCGCGAGCAGGGACGCGGCCAGGAGGCACAGCGCGGGCAGCATGCGCCTCTCTCAGACCACGGCCACGGCGTCGATCTCGACGCGCACGTCCCGCGGCAGGCGGCGCACCTCGATCGTGGCTCGCGCCGGGAACGGATCGCCGAAGTACTGGGCGTACACCTCGTTCATGGCCGCGAAGTCGTTCATGTCGGCCAGGAAGACGGTGCACTTCACGGCGTTCTTCAGCGAGGTGCCGGCGGCCGCGAGCACGGCGGACAGGTTATCCAGCACGCGGCAGGTCTGATCGCGGATGTCGCCCTTGACCAGCTCGCCGGTCTTGGGATCGATCGGGATCTGCCCCGAGCAGTAGACCAAGTCCCCGGCGCGGATGGCCTGGGAATAGGGGCCGATCGCCGCCGGGGCGTCGGCCGTCTCGACTTTATGGCGCTCCGCCACCTTTGCCCTCCCGTGCTGTGCTGAGGCGCGCGCGCAGCTTCGTCTGCACGGACGCCGGGATGAGATGAGACATGTCGGCTCCCAAGAGGACGGTTTCGCGGATGAGGCGCGCCGACACGTACGAGTAGCGCAGGCTCGGCATGACGAAGACGGTCTCGATGTCCGGCGCCAGGCGGCGGTTGGTCAGGGCCATCTGGAACTCGTACTCGAAGTCGGCGATGGTGCGCAGGCCGCGCAGCAGGCAGTGCACTCCGCTCTGCCGCGCGTACTCGACGATCAGCCCCGCGAACGAGGTCACCTCGACGTTGGCGAAGCGGCCCGCGACCTGCTCCCGCAGCATGGCCACGCGCTCCTCGGAGCTGAACAGGGGAGCCTTGTCGACGTTCCTGGCCACGGCCACGATCAGGCGGGAGAACAGCCTGCTGCCGCGCTCGATGAGGTCGAGGTGACCGTTGGTCACCGGGTCGAAGGAGCCGGGGTAGATCGCTTCGGTCATGGGGCACCACCTCGCGCCCATCCTAGCAGCCCATTGAAGAAGTCACCCTGCCTGCGGCGCGGCGGGTCGAGAGCCGCCCGTAACCCGGCCCCTGCAGGCGCGACCTACTCGCCGATGCCCCGGGCCTTCACCTCCTTGCGCCACGCGCGGCAGGCCGGACCTCCGTGGGACGACCCGCTCGTCGCCGGCGCCGCCGGTCTGGCCGCGGGGATCGCCGCCGCCGACGCCTGGCCGGCGGCGCGCTGCCTCTCCCACGTCCTGTTCCTGGCCGCGGGATGCGCGCTCGCCCTGCTCCTCCTGCGGCCGCCGCGCTTGCGGCCGCCGGCGCGCCGCGCGCTCCTCCGCGCCTTTCCCCTGCTCGGCATGCTGGCCCTCGGGGCGGCGCGGGCCGTCCCGGCCGCGGACGCGGTGCGCGTGGCGAGCGCCAGCCCTCGCGCCGCCGGACGAGCGCGTGGCCCCGCGCTCTGCCCTGCTCCTCGAGGAGTGCGCGGTCGCGGCCGGCGGCCCGTGCTTCCGGCCGCGCGGCCGCGTGCGCGTCCTGGTCCCGCCCGGCGACCTCCTCATCGAGACGGGCAGCCGGGTGCGCGTCACCGGGTCGCTCATCGCGGCCACCGGCCCGCGCAACCCCGGGGGCGCGGACGAACGGCGCTTGCGGCGCCGCCAGGGAATCGCCGCCGTGCTCGGAGCAGCGAGCGCCGCGGCCATCGGCGTGCTCGCCGCGCCGCCGCCCTGGTCGCCCTTCGTTCTCATCGACCGCGCGCGCGCGGCCGTGCTCAGCCTGCTCGGCCAGAGCCTCTCCCCGCGCGCCGCGGCCCTCTCCGCGGCGCTGCTCCTCGGCTTTCGCGAGAGCCTCGACCCCGCGCTCAAGGACGCCGTGGCGCGCACGGGCACGGCCCACCTGCTCGCCATCAGCGGACTGCACATCGTCATCCTGATCGGCGCGCTGCGCGCCGTGCTCGGACTGCTCATGCGCCCGCTGCCCGCGGACCTTCTCGCCGTAGCAGCCGCGCTCTTCTACGCCGCCCTCGCCGGAGCCGAGTCGCCGGTGCTGCGCGCCGCGGTCGGCTGCGCCGTCCTTTTCGGCGGGCGCTGCCTGGGGCGCCGGCCGCGCCCCTTCGCCTCGCTCGCGTTCGCGGCCACGGTGATCCTGCTGCTCGACCCCGCGGACCTCTTCCGTCCCGGCTTCCAGCTCTCCTTCGCCGCGGTCGCGGCCCTTTCCTTGCCGGGTCGCAGGGAGTGGACAGAAGCGCTGCCGCGGGAGCGCGGCGTGTGGGGCAGGACGCGCGCGGCTCTCGCCGTGTCGCTGCGCGCCGCGATCGGAACCGGCCCGATCGTCGCGCACCACTTCGGCACGGTCGCCCCGCTCGGGCCCTTGTTCACCGTGGCGGTGACGCCCCTGTTCCTCGCGGCCTTCGGCGCGTGCGTGCTGCACGGCTTGTTCGGCCTGGCCGGCGCGAGCATGGCCGCCCTGCTCGCGGCCCCCGCCGACGCCCTGTGCGCGCTCCTCGCGACCGCCTTCGTCGCGGCCCGCGAGGTCCCCGGCGCGGCCTTCTGCATCATGCGGCCCGGGCTGCTCGCCGCGTCGGCGCTGACCGCCGCGGCCTTCCTCGCGCTCGCGCGGCGCTTCGCCGCCGCCGCCGTCCTCTTGGCCCTGGCGCTCGCCTGGAACCAGTCCGCGCGGAGCAAGCCGGCCGCGCACGAGGCCTGGACCTTCGACGTCGGCCACGGTCAGGCCGTGCTGCTGCGCTCCCCGCAGGGCGCCGTGGTGCTGGTGGACTGCGGATCGCGCGGAGCGCCGGACGTCGGCAGGAGGACCATCCTGCCCGCTCTCGACGCCCTGGGAGTGGCGCGCATCGACCTCCTGGTGCTGTCGCACGCCGACGCCGACCACGTGAACGGCGCGCCTCATCTGCTCGCGGCGCGCAGGGTGCGCGAAGTAGTCCTCGGCTGCGGCGCGGGCGGAGCCGCGTTCTCCGACCTGGCGGCCGCCGCCGCGCGAAACGGCGTGCCCTGCCGGACCGCGCGGCGCGGCGACGTCCTCCTTGACGAGGGAGCGGGAGGTCTCGAGCTGCGCGTGCTCGCGCCCGCGGGCGTCCGCTCGGATCGCTCCGACAACGACGGCAGTCTCGTGCTCTGCGCGCGCGTGGCGGGCCGTTCGATCCTCCTGCCCGGCGACATCCAGAGCGCGGGAATCCGCGATCTCCTGGCAAGCGGAGAGGACCTGGCCGCCGACGTGCTGCTCTTGCCCCATCACGGCAACCGCGATCCGTGGACCGGCCCCCTCCTCCACGCCGCGGCGCCCGCGCTCGCGATCGCGTCCAGGGCAGACGGCTTCCGCGACCAGACGGTTCCGCTGCTGGCGCAGCGCAGCGGCGCCGAGATGCACTCCACGGCCAGCTCGGGCGCGGTGCTGGTGCGAATCCGCTCTGATAGCACGATGCGTGCCGAGGGATACCTGGAAGACGCTGACTGAGCGCTAGTTACCTCGGCGCTGGCCTTCGGCTATGATGATCGCGGCCGCGCCGGCGAGGAGGATCCCATGATCATCCGGCCCATTCCGACCATCTTCCTGGGAACCCTCGCGCTCTGCCTTGCGCCGGCCGCGGCCCGGGCGGACGTGGTGCACACGGCCGGCGGGCGCGCGGTCGCCGGGACCATCGAGACCAGCAGTCCGGCGGATCCCGTGATCGTGACGACGCTCCAGGGCAGGGTCGAGATCCCGCGCGAGGACGTGCTGCTCGTCGAGGACCGCGCGGAGCTGCTGCGAGCGCTCTGCGCCGCGAAGCGGCGCCTCGCCCCGGGCGATCTCGACGCAACCATCCAGCTCGCGGACTGGGCGCTGAGGAAGGGGCTGTTCGCCGGCGCGCTCGAGCTGGCCGACGGCGCCCTGGACGCGGCGCAGAGAGCGGAGAGCACTTCCGCGCTGAAGCTGCCGCCCGCCCTGTTCGAGGTCCCGGTGGCGGGGGTCGCCGCGTTCGGCGTGGTGGACGAGCAAGGCGCGCGGGCGCTTCTCGGCGAGTGCGGCGGCCGGAAGCCGGCCACGGCGCTGGTCGCGGCCCACCGCTTGAAGACGCTCGCCGCACGCTCTGACGTGACCGCGGCGCTGCTCAGCGGGCTCGAGGACCAGCGGCCGAAGGTGCGCCGCACTGCCCTCGAGGTGCTGGCCCTGACGATCCCGGAGGGGACCATCGAGCGCGTCATCGAGCGCATGCTGTTCGACCGGGACGCGCGCGTGCGCGCGGCCGCGACCGAGACGGTGCGCGCCTACGGCAACGACGGCGTGATCCACCCGCTGGTGCGCGCCTTGCGCCAGGACGATCAGAGCCTGCGCGGCGCGGCCATGGACGCGATCGAGATGCTGCGGGACAAGCGCGCGGTCGCCACGCTCATCCGCAGCCTGCGCGCCGGCTCTGCCGGGAGCGGCAAGGTCCGCAACCACATCGCGGCGACGACGCAGACGAGCTACGTCAGGGACTACGACGTGGAGATCGCCCAGGCCGCGGTCATCGCCGACCCGGTCATCGACACGGTGCAGCACGGCGTGGTGCTGGACGTCGGCGCCGCCGGCGTCTCGGAGCGGCGCATGCCCGCGGGGGAGAGGGCTCGCGTCCTGGCCCTGCTCGAGTACTTGACGGGGCAGAAGTTCGGCGACGACGTCGCCAGGTGGGAAGCCTGGCTGGAGGAGCAGCGGTAGTCGCGGCTGTTTGGCTGGGAGCCGGAGGGAGGGGACGTGAGGCGAGCGATCGCGGCCGTTTCCCTGGCCTCCGGGGCCGACCGCGCGACGCCCGGTGCATCGCGTGCGCGACGAACGAGGGGTGGCTCGTCGAGACAGAGGCGATGCGGGCGGTTCAGCGATACGAGGTACGCGAGGCGTGAGTGGTACGAGCGTCGCGGGCCGGCCCCTGCGCCAGGGAAACGCCGCTCCGCTTCCCAGCGCGCCGTCCCGAGGCTCGCGGTCGAGGCGGGCCGCTCCGGGTCAACGTACTTGCGGAAGGCGGTCGCGGGCAAAAGCCCGCTCCCGCCCCGGAATGAGTGCACGGCGCAAGGACGCGCCGTGCGAGGAGCGCTGTAACCCGCGCGCTTGGCGCTCGTCTCTTCGCGGCATGGGCCACACCGTCTTCGGCGCCACGCTCCTCGGGATCGATGCCCGCCCGGTCGAGGTCGAAGTGCGCATCCTCGGCGGGCAGATGGGCAAGTTCCTGCTTGGCGGGCTGCCCGGCGCCGCGGTGCGCGAATCGCGCGACCGCGTCAAGGCGGCCATCGGCGCCTCCGGCTTCCGCTTCCCGCGCCAGTCGCTCCTGGTCCACCTCGCCCCCGGCGATCTGCGCAAGGAAGGCCCCTTGCTCGACCTGCCGATCGCCCTCTGCATACTGGGGGCCTCCGACCAGCTCGCGGTGACCCGCCCCGGGCGCATGCTCGCCCTCGGCGAGCTGGCTCTCGACGGCCGCGTGCGCGAGGTCCGGGGCGCCCTGTCCATCGCCGCCATGGCCCGCCGCCAGGGCTTCGACGGACTGCTCGCCCCGGCCGGAGGCTCGTCCCAGGCGGCGCTCGCGAACGGCATCCCGGCCTACGGGGTCTCCTCGTTGACCGAGGCAGCCGCCTTCCTCGGCGGACACCTCGAGCTCGACGCGGCCCGTCCGTCGGACGCGGCCGAGGACGGCGAGACCGACGACGACCTCGCGGACGTGCGCGGCCAGGAGGAGGCCAAGGAGGCCCTGGCTGTGGCCGCCGCGGGCCGGCACAACCTGCTCCTCATCGGCCCGCCCGGCTCCGGCAAGACCATGCTCGCGCGGCGCATGCGCGCGCTCCTGCCCGACCTCACGGAAGAGGAATCCCTGGAATGCGCGCGCATCCTGAGCGTGGTCGACGCCGGCTGCCGGGGACGGCTGCGGCGCCCGCCGTTCCGCGCTCCCCACCACACCACCTCCCCCGCGGCCCTGGTCGGCGGCGGCCCGCTCCTGCGCCCCGGGGAGATCACGCTCGCCCATCACGGCATCCTCTTCCTCGACGAGTTCCCCGAGTTCCCGCGCAACGCCATCGAGGCGCTGCGCCAGCCCCTCGAGGACCGCGTGGTCACGGTGACGCGCGCCGCCGGCACGGTCACGCTGCCCGCGGACATCTGCCTGGTGGCGGCCATGAACCCCTGTCCCTGCGGTTACCGCGGGCACCGCGCGGTCCCGTGCCGCTGCCCGGAGGCCGCGGTGCAGCGCTACACGCAGCGCATCTCCGGACCCATGCTCGACCGCCTCGACCTGTGCATCGAAGTGCCGGCCGTGGACATCCAGCAGCTCCTCGAGCCGGGCGCGCGCCAGAGCAGCGCAGATCTGGCGGAGCGCGTGCGCCGGGCGCGCGCCTTCCAGCAGCGCCGGTTCCACGGTCTGGCCACGACGTGCAACGCGCGCATGCGGCCGCGCGAGATCGAGGAGCACTGCGCCCTCGACCCGCCGGCGCACTCCCTGCTGGTGCGGGCCGCGCAGAGGCTCAGTCTCACGGCGCGCGCGGTCACGCGCGTGCTGCGCGTGGCGCGCACCGTCGCGGACCTGCGCGGCGCCGAGGAGATCGCGAGCAGCGACGTGGCCTTCGCCGTGAGCTGCCGCGCTTCCCTGCCCGGCGTGGAATGAAGGGCGCCGGGCCGCTCCCGCCGGCCGCCGGGCTGCTATGCTGCGCCGCGTTCCCGGCCAAGGAGGCAGCATCGAGAACGGCGATCCCAAGGACCTGCGCGCCGTCTTCCGCGAAGGCGGCATCCCCCTCTGGGGGATCCTGGCCGCATCGGCGCTCCTCAAGGGCGTCTACGCCGCGGACTACCTGGCCCGCAGTCCGCTCGCGAGCGGCCTGATATCGGACGCCCTGCTCTATCACGAGTGGGCCGCGGCCATCGCCGGCGGCGACTGGGCCGGGCCGGCGGAGCCGTATCACCACCCTCCGCTCTACCCCTACGTCCTCAGCGCCGTCTATCGGGTCGCCGGCAATTCGCCGGCGGCCATGGTCGTCTTCCAGCTCCTGCTCGGACTGGGGACGCTGTTCCTCTGCTATGCCCTGGCGCGCCGGCTCGCGGCCCGCGGCGCGGCCCTTTGCGCCACCGCGCTCGCTGCCCTCTACCTGCCCGTGGCGTACTACGAGACGCGGCTGCTCCCCGCCGCGCTGGCGACGTTCCTCGCGGCCTGCGCCCTGCGCGCCCTGCCGCTCCGCCCCGGCCCGGCTGGCCCGCTCGCACTCTTCGTCCCGGGCCTGCTCTTCGGCCTGCTGGCCGCGGCGCGACCGAACCAGCTCCTCGCCGTACTGATCGTGCTGCCCGCCGCCGCTCTCTTCGCCTGGCGCGCCGGCCGCCGCACGCTCGGCGCGCTCTCCCTGCTCCTCGCCGCGGCCCTCGGCGGAGCGGCCCTCCCGGTCGCTCCGTTCTTCCTGCACAACCTGCTGCACGGCGGCGAGCCCATACTCCTGTGCGACACCGCCGGCGTGAACCTCTACTTCGCGCACAATCCGGCGGCAGGGGTCTCGTTCCGCACGCCCGAGCCCGAGCTCGGCGACGTGGCGCAGCAGGCGGCCGCGGCGCGCGCCATCGCCGAGGCAGCGGAGCGGCGGCGCCTGACCTGCGGCGAGGTCTCGAGCCACTTCAGCCGCCGCGCCCTGCGCTACGCGCTGGAGCATCCGGCGGCCGAGGCGAAGATGCTCCTCCTGCGGGCGGCGGCGTTCTTCTCCAACTTCGAGTACGGCATCGAATACACGCCCGCGGCCGAGGCTCGCGCCACGCCGGCGCAAGGCCTCTTCTTCCTGCCCGCCGGCGTTCTCCTGGCCCTGGCGGTCGCGGGCGCGGTCCTCGCGCTGCAGGGCGGCGCCGGGCCGCGTGCGCTCCCGCTCATCCTCTTCGTGCTCGCCCAGCTCGCGACCGCCGTCCTCTTCTTCCAGTACAGCCGCTTCCGTGTGGTAGCCGTTCCCGCGCTGGCTGCGCTCGCCGCCCTGGCGCTCGGCCGTGCGCTCCTCCTGGCGCGCACGGCCCGCGGCCGCGGGCTCGCCGCGCCGGCCTGCGTCCTGGCCGGCGTGCTGCTGCTCGCCTTCCTGCCGCCGCCCGGAAACGCGCATGAACAGCTCGCGAACAGCCTCGTGACCCTGGCCCAGGGCTACGCCGCCCGCGGAGACGTCGACCGCGCGGAGGAGGAGCTGGCGAGGGCCGAGGAGCTGGCGCCCGAGATCCCGCGCATCCCGCTCGCCCGGTACGAGCTGCTGCGCGCGCGCGGCCGGCAGGCCGAGGCGCT
>JACQZJ010000104.1 GCA_016213895.1 Planctomycetota bacterium
CGCGCACCTCCGCCCCGGGCGGCCTGACCTCCAGGCGCGTGCGGTCGAGGGCGTACCCGGGGGCGTCGACCTGCAGCTCCGCAACGCCTTGCGCGAGGCCGGTGACGCGGAAGCGCCCCTTCTCGTCCGTCGCCGCCGAGACCGCGATCTGGCCGGGAGCCTCGCTGCGGGCCGTGACCAGGGCGTTCTTCACCGGCAGGCGGTTGCCGTCCAGGACCACGCCGGACGCGGCAAGGCCCGCGGCAGCGGTGATGTCGAGCTCCTCGCCGTAGGGGAAGAGGAAGGGCCCGCAGCCGGTGGAGGCGGCAGCCGCGCCGGCGACGAAGAGGAAGTGCGGGCGCGGGCTGAGAGCGTGGTGGGCGAAGAACCCGGCCGCATCGGTGCGGCAGTACGCCGCGGAGAGCCGGCGCGCGAGCGGGGGCCCGGCCTCGAGCAGCAGGACCGTGCCCTCGGCCAGCGGACCGGCGCCGGCGACGGCGATGCGCCCCTGGACCGGATACCCGCCGAGCAGCTCGACGCGCAGCTGGCGGTCCTCCAGCTCCACGTCCACGCCGGTGAGCAGCACGCTGCCGTGCGGCCTGCCCACGACGTAGACGGCGTAGCTGCCCGCGGCCAGTCCCTCGACGCTGAAGGACCCGTCCTCGCCGCTCTCGGTCGAGGCCGCGGGCCGGCCGAGGAGCGCCGCAGAGAGGTGCGCGGCGCGGCGCAGAGGATCGGCGTCCGCGCAGTCAGCCTCGAGCCGGAACACGCTCACCGCGCAGCCCTGCGCCGGGCGGCCGCCCGGAGCCGTGACCGCGCCGGCGATGCGGCGCAGCGGCGCGAGGGTCACCAGGCCGAGGTCGATGATCTCCTTGGCGTCCGCGCGCAGGCGCGAGAAAGCGCGGGTGACGTGGCCCGCGCACGCAATCTCCAGGCCGAAGGTGATCTCCGGCGGCAGGAACTCGATGCGCAGCAGGCCGGCCTCGTCCACCGCGACGGCCGGCTCGGCGATGTCGGAGACGTCGAGCACGGTCGCCTGCGCCGCGCGCAGCGGGACCCCGGTGGCCGCGTCCCGGAGCTCGGCCGTGAGGCTGACCATGCGGCGCACCGCCTTGGGGCGGTTGTCCGCGGGCGGAGCCGGCGCGCCGCTCTGGGCGGCCCGCTTCCCCGAGGGCCGCTGCGCCCGGTCCAGCCCAGGCTGGAGGATGAGCAGGTACAGGAGGCCGGCGGCCGCCGCGAAGGCGAGCAGGAGGAACAGTGCGTTGCGCTCTTCTCGAATCAACTGCTGCCGCCGCTTCGCTGCCTCTCCTGCGCTGGGCCGGGCTATCATAGCGCCGGTGTTCGCCCGTCCAGAGCGCGCTGGCGGCGCGCAGAGAAGGACGCGCGCGCCGCGGCAGGCAGGCGGGAGCGCGGCAGGCGCGCGCGGCCGGTGCCGCTGGTGGAGGACGATGCACGAGCAGGGGCGCTGCCTGGCCCGCGGTCGCGCGCCGCGCGCCGTGTTCCTTGCCTGGGCCGCGCTGGCGGCCTGCGGCGCCGCGCGCGACCCCGGCGGCGAGCGCGTGCATGCCGTCGTGGGGGTGCGCGTCTTCTTTGGCGGCGCGGGCGGCGAGGTGCTGGAGGACGCCACGGTGGTGGTGCGCGGCGCGCTCATCGAGGCGGTGGGGCCGGCGAGCGCGGTGGAGGTGCCGCAGGGGGCCGCGGTCACGGCGGGGCGGGGGCGCACGCTCCTCCCAGGCCTCTTCGACCTGCATGTGCATCTCGGCGGTCCGGGGGCGCGCTTCGACCGGCCGCTGCGCGGCGACGTCGTGCTGCACGCCGAGCAGGCGGCGGCCTGCGGAGTGACCGCGCTCCTCGACCTGAACGCCCCGGAGATGCTCATCTTCAGCCTGCGCGGGGCGCAGCGCGCGGGCACGCTGCCGGGACTGCCGCGCATCTTCGCCGCCGGCGCGGCCATCTCCGCGCCCGGCGGCCACGGCGGCGAGGGTGGTTTCCCGTGCCGCGTGGTGCGGGACGAGAGCGACGCGGCCGCGGAGGTGCGCGCCCTGGCCGCGCTGCAGGCGGACGCCGTCAAGATCATGTTCGACGGCGGAGGGTGGGGAGGGGAGCAGCCGCGGCCGGCCCTCGACGGGCAGTGCGTGGCCGCCCTGGTCGCCGCCGCGCACGAGCACGGCCTGAAGGCGCTGGTGCACGCGGTCGACGTCGAGAGCGCGCGCGCCGCGGTCCTGGCCGGAGCCGACGCACTGGCCCACTTTCCGCTCCTGGTCGAGCGCTTCGTGGACCCGCGCGTCCTGCGCCCGTTCCTGGACGCGGAGTGGCGCGCCGCGCAGCGGAGCACGCGGCGCGTAGGCTACTTCCGCGAACGCTGGGAGAGCGCGCTCAGCGGCGTGCTCAAGCTGCACCGGCGCGGCGTGCCCATCCTCCCGGGCACGGACGCCGGGACTCCCGCGACGTTTCACGGCGAAGCCATGCACCGCGAGCTGGCGGCGCTGGTCGAGGCGGGCGTGGAGCCGGCGGCGGCCCTGGGCCTGGCGACCGGCGCGGCGGCGCGCTTCCTCGGCCTGGAGGGGTGCGCGGGCGCGGTGCGGCCCGGCCTCGAGGCGGACCTGCTGCTGGTGGAGGGCAACCCGACGCGCCGCATCGACGATCTGCGCCGCATCGTCCTGGTGATGCGCGCCGGACTGGTTCTCGATCGCGAGGTCGTGGCTCTGCGCACGGCTCAGCAGGACCGGTGCCCCCCGGCCTTCGAGCCGGAGGGCGCCGGGGAGCCGCCGCGGCACGTCGTGCTCTTCGACTTCGAGGACCCGGCCGGCGTGCTGCCGCGGCACGCGCTCGCGGGCGGCGCGGGTGCCCAGCGCGTGCGGGCGCGCGCCGTGCTGGACTTCGGCGCCGGCGATCCGACGATCTTCCTGCGCATCGAGGGCGAGGCCGCGGGGAGCGCGCCGCTCGGCGGCGCCGGCGTCCTGCTGGCTCTCGACGCCGCGGGCGCGCCGTGCCGCGACTTCCCGCTCTTCACCGGCGTGCGCTTCCGGGCGCGCTCCGGCGCGGGCAGCGAGTACCGCGTGCTCGTGCACAGCAGGGCGGTGCGCGACGACGATCATTTCGGGGCGTCGTTCGCCGCGGAAACCGAGTGGCGGAGCTACTTCATCCCCTGCGCGAGCATGGCCCAGATCGGCCACGGCCGCAGGACGCGCTTCGACGTGAGCGAGGTGACGGGGATCGGCTTCGTGGCCGCTCCCGGGGCGGACGGGGCCTTCCGCCTGGACATCGACGACGTGCAGCTCTACCGCTGAATCTGTCAGCTATCGCCTGTCAGCTTTCAGCTCGGACCATGGCTGGATCCGACGGGCGCGGCGCCTGCGGTTCTGTCGCGGCGTTCCTTCGACCACGCTCCGCTCCGGCTCCGGGAAACCTGCCCCGCTGCCGCTCCCGGAGGCCGGGGAAACGGCCGCGATCGCTCCTCGCACGGCGCGTCCGCGCGCAGTGCATTCATTCCGGGGGCGGGAGCGGGCTCCTGCACGCGACCGCCTACCGCAAGTATGTTGATCAGGAGCAGGCCCGCCTCGACCTGAGCATCGAGGCGGCGCGCTTGCCGAGCGGAGCGGCGTTTCCCCGGCGCAGGGAACGGCTGCGGCGGCGTGCCACGCGCGCCTTCCGTTGCTCACCCGCGCCCACCGTGAGCATCGCCTCTGCCAGAAGCGAACCGCGTCGCGTTCGTCGCGCACGGCGTGCACCGGGAGCCGCTGCCGCTCCCGGAGGCCGGGGAAACGGCCGCGATCGCTCCTCACGCCACCCTCCCCTCCGGATCCGAGCCAGACGGCCGCGACGCCTCCATCTCTTCCACGTGGCCGAGGATGGTCGCGTCCACGGGCACGAAGGGCGCTGGCAGGGCCATGGAGGCCTCGCGGCCGCCCACCCAGTAGACGAGGTCGCCGGGACCGGCGTGCACAGCGTCGCAGGCGACGAGGCTGCGCCCGGCCGGGGCGAGCCGGCTGTCCAGCGGCTGGATGATGAGCAGCTTCACGCCCTCCAGCCCGCGGCTGCGGACCGTGCTCACCACCCTGCCCGTGACGCGTCCGAGCCTCATCGCTCGACCGGCGCCTGCCTGGAGTAGATCGGGTCGCCCTGCACGTCCCAGGAGTCGATGATCGCCATGATGACCGCGTCCGCCGGCCGGCCCTCGGTCAGCACCGTCTGCCGCGCCGAGGAGCCCGTGGCGAAGAGCACGCGATCGCCGTGGCCCGCGCCCACGGCGTCGATCGCGACCACGTACGCGCCCGTGGGCCGGTTGTGGTCATCGACCTCGCGCACGATCTGGAACTTCAGCCCGACCAGCTTCTCGTCCTTCTGCGTGGACACGACCGTGCCGACGACCTCGCCGATGAGCACGTGCGCCTCCCTATGCGTCCGCGCGCCGGATGTCGGCCGCGTCCCGCCAGCCCTGGATGAGGTCGGCGGCCGCCTTCCGGCGCACCTGCGCCTTGATCTCCTCGAACGCCGGCTTCGGCCGGCGCTCGGTCACCTCGCCCAGGAAAACCCCTTCCGCGACGCGCAACGGCGGCAGCGGGACGAGGTCCTGAGCGGCCGCCAGGCCCGCGCGCGCCAGCTCGCCGAGCGAGGGGTGGCTCGCGTCGATGAAGCCCAGATCGCCGCCGCGCGCGGCGGAGGCGTGCTCCGAGCGGCCGCGGGCGGCCTCGGCGAAGTCGACCTCGCCCTCGGCGATGCGCGCGCCCAGGGCCCTGAGCTCGGCCTCGGCGTCCTCGTAGAGTCGCGGCGCGAAGCCCTGGGACTTCGCTCCCTCGGGGCCGGCGCGCAGGAAGATCGCCCGCAGGCGGACCGCGGGGCCGAAGTTGCGATCGAAGTACTCGATCTCGCGCTCGTAGAAGGCCTGCAGCTCCGCGCCCGGATGGCGCAGGTCCACGAGCCGCTCCAGGAGCATCTGGCAGCGGAAGCGGGTGCTTTCCTTGAGCCACGCGAGGTCGCGTCCGGTCTTCGCCAGCAGCTCCTCGAGAGAAGCGCCGGCGTAGCGCGCGTCGCCGCGCACGCGCTCGTCGCGCTCGGCCAGGGCCGATTCGATGTCCTGCGCGGCCAGTTCGATGCCCGCCTTGGCGGCCTCGCGCTCGACCAGCCAGGAATCGACGAACTCGGTCAGCAGGTCCTTCTTCCGGTGCGGTTGATCGGCGAGGTAGTTCCGGCCGACCTCGGCGTCCGTGACGGGAAGGCCGTTGACCGTGAGGGCCGTGCCCGGAGGCAGGTCCGAGCGGCGGAGCACGGCGCGCGCCAGGTGGTCCTGCAGCCAGATGTTGGTCTTCTCGTAGGGCACGGCGCTGCCCGGGGGCAGACGGAACTCGAGCCGCACGAGCTCCTCCGCCAGGAGGGTCGAGCGCAGGAAGGGGAGGAACTGCTCGCGCGCCACGCCGTGCTCCTGGAAGAGCGACGCCAGGCTCCTCGTGCCCCCGGTCTCCCGCTCCGTCTCCGCCTCGAGCTGCCGCAAGCGCTCCTCGAGCTCGCCCGCGGCGATGGTGATGCCCCGGCGCTCGGCCTCGGCCTCGATCAGGCGCTGCTGGATCACGACCTCGGTGAGCTGCTGGGCGCGTTCTTCATGGCGGTACTCGTGGCCCACGAAGGCGCAGAAGGCCTCCTCGCTCAGCACGGAGCCGTCAACCACGGCGGCCGCTTCCGCCGGGAGGCCATCCTCGTCCGCGCCGGGGCGGAGCGGGCGCGGCGGGGCGGCGAGCAAGGCGAGGGACAGGATGGTGCACGTGGCGAACGACATGCAGCGCGGGCTCCTCACTCGGTTTGGATTGGCGGCCAGGAGGGTGAGCGTACCATCCCGCCCAGCGCGCGCCGCGGGCGACTTGAGCGGCGAAACGGATTGCGGACAAGTCGGCCGGGAACGGAAACCGCGTGTGCAGGCGGGTTTTCGGCGGCGGCGCGTGGGAGCGCGCCGCGCCCGGCCCGGGACGACTGGTGTCCTGACGATAGACAGGCCGTGAAGCACGGTCCTCCGCCGAACGGGCACGGCGCGGGGGCAAGGGCCGGCGAGAGCGGTTCTCGCCGGCCCTGTTTCGTTTCGCTCCGCAAGGTCAAGGCGGGATTGGGAAGAGCGCGCGCTCCGGCTTGAGCACAAAAGCGCGGCGGCCGCCGGCGTGGTCTCCTCCCCAAAGCCAGCGGGCGCGTCACGTTGGGGCGGCGCGCGCGGAACGGTCGGGACGCGAGCCGCCGGCGCCGCCGGCAGTCGACGATAACGCCAGAGCCGATACTCACGACCCGAAGGGACCGCCGCCAGCGCGGCTCATGCGGACAGGAACGTCAGGGAACATGAAAGAAAGAGCATCCGCGTCCTATCTCGTGCCGATCGCCGCCGCCGTGGGCTTCGTGCTGCTGCACGTCGCCGGCAGGAAGCCGGACGCACCCGCGCCCCAGAACCCGGCCGCGGCGACGCGGGCGCCGCGCGGCGCGGCGGACGCGCCCTCGGACGACGAACGGCGCGCCAGGTGGAAGGAGGCGCACGAGCCCTCCGTCATGGACACGGAGAGCGAGCGCAACAACAAGGAGTTCTGCAAGCGGATGAAGGCCCTGGGCACCACGCCGGTCGAGGTCGTGGGGGATGGAGCGGACGGCGCCGGAGGGCCTCTCGTCGGCACGTCGCTCGGCGACCTGCGGCGCTTCCTGGCCGAGGGCGGGCACTACTCCGGTCCCCTGCCGCCGGAGAGCGCGGGCGACGCCCCGGAGGACGGCCGGTGAGAAGCGAACGCGGCCTGACCTTGATCGAGATCTGCGTGGCGACCGCCATGCTGGCGACCGTGGCCATGGGCGTCGCTGCCTCCATGATGAGCGGCCTGTCGTCGAACCGGGTCTACCGGGAGAACACGCTCGTCCTGGCGCGCGCCCAGCACCACGTCGAGACCATGTACAACCTGCAGTTCGGCACGTCGGCCGACGCGACCGCGACGCAGGCCCAGCTGGACGTGGTGTTCTCGGGGGATCCCGAACTGGGCCTGAACCCGCCGTCCCTGCACGCCATCTGCAAGGCGATCGACGCGCGGCCCGAGGGCTTCTACGAGTTCGCGCCTCCCAACCTCGGCTTCCCCGGGACCCTCCTCGCCTACGCCACGAACAACGTGCTGCCGACTCTCTCCTACCCGGTTTCCGTCGATGCCAACGGGGACGGCGTGCCGGACGCGGGCGTGGCGTCGATGATCCAGGGGCAGCTCGTCTCGCAGTTCGGCGGGGGCGCCTTCGAGGCCGACGCCGGCGACGCGGGGCGCGAGCTGTTCGCCTTCGAGATCTACTTCCGGCCCGCGGCGCCGCCGAACGCGGCGCCGCGCCTGGTGTTGCGTTGCTTCCGGGCCCAGGACTACTGATCCCGGAGGCGTCTGGTTCGCGTGTTGCCCACGAGAGGAGCACTGGGTTGAGTACCAGATGGACTCGTGAACGCCGCCGCGAGCGGGGGTCCGCCCTCGTCATCGCGGTCATCTTCTCCTTCCTGGCGATCGCCGGCGTCTCGCTGTTTTTGGCGCGCAGTCACATCGAGCTGGTCGACTCGAAGCAGAAGTCGGCGGCGGTGCGCAGCCTGTTCAACGTGCATTCCGCGCTCGGGCGCGCGCACGCCGTGGTCAACGAGTCCATGAACTCGTTGGAGTCGCAGGCGCTCAATATGAACGTGGCGCTGGCGCAGCCGGAGATGGCGGACGGCGTGGCCTACGTGTCCGGCACGAATCACTCGGTGCGGGTGCGCACGGTCAAGCCCTCGAGCCGCTTCGACGCCGACGGCAACGAGCTGCCGCCGGCCGACGAGTTCGGGGCGCCGCTGCCCTACGAGGGCCTGCCCTACGGCTGGTACGTGCTCGAGGCGCGCATGTACGAGCCGCTCTACACGCTGGCGGACGGCGCGACGCGCGGCCAGCTCAAGCTCGTGCGCCAGTACGTGCGCGACGGCACGCCGCTCTCGAACAACTTCGTGGCCGTGATCGACGACGATCTCGGACTGGGGGGATCTCCGGTGAATCCGGGGAAGCCAGCCGAAGGGGAGATCATCACCAACAAGCACCTCTACATCATGACGGCGAACCCGTACTACGCGAACCGCCTGCTGGCGGTGGACGGCGTCTCGTACACCGCGGGCGCGACCGAGGCGAACACGCTCTACCTGCCCCTGCCCAGCTCGCTGACCAGCAACCCGGACGACCCGGACGACACGCTCAAGGCCTACTCGCTCGGCGCGAACCCGCAGCCCGTGGCGCTGATCACCGGCAACATGGAGTATGCCGTGACCATGAACGGCGTCGCCAGCGCGGACGATCTCAAGGCGGCGGGGGGCGACCCCACGCCCAGCGTCCAGCTCAACTGCGGGGCGAGCGGGACCGACCCGTGCCAGGGGATGTGCGTCGAGGGGAACGTCAACACCAAGGTCACCTTCTCGGGAGAAACGGTCACCGTGCGCCTCTCCAAGGCGACGGACGCCAACAAGTGGATCGAGGTCTCGGGCCTGCCGACGCCGGACGACGGCGTCCTCTTCTTCGACACGCGCGTGGACGTAGGCGGCGTGGCGCGCCGCACGCAGCTCCAGGGGGCGGTCACCACGCGCACCACGCTCGCGACCACGGGCAACGTGGACGTCTGCGGCTCGGTGCGTTACTACGACGCGGAGGGCGACGCCGCCACCAAGCAGGTGTACACCGCGGCGCTCGAGGGCGTGGACCCGGCGGACTGCGGGACGCTGCCGGAGATCCCGAGCAGCGAGATCATCTCGCCCACGGCGGCCGTGTCCTACTTCGCCAATCAGCGCCCCTACGGCGTTCCTTCCCAGGAGGACGACGGCTTCTACGACGGCGACGCCGTGCTCGGGGTGGTCGCCTCGCAGGACGTCATCCTGCTGTCGCAGGTCCCGCAGAACGCCGAGATCGCTGGCGCCTACCTCTCGCTGCAGAAGAGGCTGACGCTCGAGGGCATGGGCTACAACGCCGCCGGGCAGCTAGTCTACATCGACGGCAGCAACCCCTTCTACGTCTACAAGGGCGGCCGCTCGTCCATCCGGCGCTTCGGCAGCCTGGTCTCGTACAAGCGGCCGGCCACGACCGTGGTGACCGGGACCGGCGCCTTCCTCTACGGGTTCCGCCGCGGCTTCTCCTTGTTCGACGAGGCGATGAAACAGCAGCCGCCGCCTTTCTTCCCCAAGGACAAGAAGCCGCAGTACCTGGGCTGGGAGCTCAAGGACCTCGGCGTCAAGACGATCCAGTGAGGGAGCGGCTGCGATGGGAACCACGATGAGACGGACGGGCGCGCGCGGCTTCACCATGGTCGAGGCGGCGATCTCGGCGGCGCTTCTCTCCCTGATCTTCTACGCGGCCCTGTCGGGCTACGTCGGGAGCATGCGCGGAGCGGCGACGGGAACCGCCTCGCTCGAGGCCATGGCGAACAGCGCGCGCGCGCTGACCGCCATGAACCTGGAGCTGCAGGAGGCCTCGGTCCGGGACGAAACGGTGGAGATCTACCCGATCGACGCGGAGACCGGCCAGATCGTCCCCGTTCCCATCGATCCGACGACGGTTCCCCCGCCGGAGACCGTGTACCCGACCTCCACTTCCGTGGGAGGCGGCTGCTACGCGCTGCGCTTCATGACGATCGGCGAGTTCACCACGGTGGGAGACACGGTCGCCGTGCAGGAGGCCGGCCCCTACCTCTACCGCCTGGGCGACGGTTCCGCCGGCGACTTCCCGCGCACGCATCTCCTGCGCGTCGAGCAGGGCAGCCCTGATCCGCCGCGCGTCCTGTGCCGCGGGGTGTCGCAGCTGGTGTTCCAGCGCGATTCCCGCGGCGGGGCGATCCTCATCACGCTGGTGACGCAGAGCCGCGACCCGCTCAGCGGCCAGCAGATCGCGACGCGGCAGGTGGTGACGGTGACGCCGAAGAACGACTTCTCCGCCAACCTCGCCAACTTCGACATGAACGGCGAGGAGATCTGAGCCTCTCCGCAGGAGAGGCTCATCCGGAATTCACGATTCCCACGCGGGTCGCTTGAGCTGAAAACACCCGTGACTCCGCCGGCGTGACGGGATGAGAACCTGGGCAAGGAGCCCGTCCTGAAGTTGGGTCGCGGGCGATAGCCTGCGGTGCGCTGCGGGAGGAAGGCGGTTGCGGGCCGGGGCCCGCGGCCGCCCCAAGCGAGGTGAGCGTCGCGGCCGTTCCCTGCGCCAGGGAAAGGGTGCGAGGTGGTTCGCCGTCGCGGCCGTTCCCTGCGCCAGGGAAATCGGTCGCTCCGCTCCGCGCACGGCTTGCCCCGATGCTTGCGGTCACGGCGGGGCTGCTCGAGACGAGGTACTTCCGGAGCGGCGCGGGCGCCTCGGGGCGTGCGCCGCTATCTTGCACGGCATGGCGCCGCGCGAGGACGTGATCCGACTGCCTCTGGGGGTGATCGTGCCGCTCTGCGATCTCGCCTTCGAGTTCTCGCGCGGCGGGGGGCCCGGCGGGCAGAACGTCAACAAGGTGGCGAGCCGGGTGACGCTGCGCTTCGACGTGGCCGGCGCCGCCTGTCTGCCCGAGGCCGCCCGGACGCGGCTGCTCGCGGTCCTGCGGCCGCGGCTGACCTCGGCCGGCGAGCTCGTGCTGCACGCCTCCGAGCACCGCACCCAGGCGCGGAATCGGGCCGCCGCGCTCGAACGGTTCGCCCGACTGCTCGGCGCGGCGCTCGCGCCGGCGAAGAAGCGCCGGCCGACGCGGCCGACGCGCGCTTCCATCGAGCGGCGCATCGGCGCGCGCCGGCGGCGCGCCGCGGTGAAGAAGTGGCGGCGGCGGCCGGGGGACGCGGACTGAGGCGGGTGGTGCGGCTGTCTGTCTGGGACCCGGAGGGGAGCGTGGTCGGAGGAGCGTCGCGGCCGTTTCCCTGGCCTCCGGGAGCGGCAGCGCGACTTCCGGTGCAGGCCGTGGGCGAGGAACGCGATGGGGCTCGCTCGAGGCGGAGGCGATGCCGGCGCCGGGTCTGGATGAGGCACGTCGGGTGCGAAGAGGCCTGGTTCAAAAGACCAGCCACTCGTACGTCACGGTCTACTACCCGTTTCACCGTCTCGCGGGACACCGCCTGCGGGTCGTGCTCTTCTGCAAGAGGGGTCCTTGCCCGATGGTCCTGGTCGATGTCGAGGACGAGCGCCTCGCCATTCCCGGGTGGATGACCGAGGCGTCCGCAGCCCTGTGCAGGATCCACGATGTCCCGCGGGTCCGGGCCGAGGCTCTCCTTGGCCTTGCTTCCCTGGTCCGTGATTCCCTTGTTGCTCTCGACTCCCCGGAGGCCATCGTGCCGCCAAGCACCAACCCTCCGGAGAACTCCGAGCATGGCCCAACAAGCTCCGTCGGTCAGCCACCAGCAGGCCCTTCTGCGCTTCCTCATCCCGGAGCCGCTGCCTCCGACGCCAGCCCTGCCCGAAGACGTGCAGCGTCAGGTCGGCGAGCAGATTGCACGCCTCCTGCTCCTTCTCGTCCTCGACCTGGAAACCGGGAAGAGCCAGCATGAACCGCGTCGATGAGGTCCGCATCGCTGCCCACCACTTGCAACGCGACGCGGTGGTCTACGTGAGGCAGTCGTCCCCCGAGCAGGTCCGGCGCAACACCGAAAGCGCCCGCGTTCAGCTCGATCTGCGCGAACGCGCCATCGCCCTGGGTTGGAGCCATCCCAAGGTCATCCAAGACGATCTGGGCCTCTCCGCCAGCGGGTTCGTCCAGCGCCCGGGCTTCCAGTCTCTCCTCGCCCGCGTTGCCCTGCGCGAACTGGGCATCATTCTCTGCCTGGACGCCTCGAGGTTGTCGCGCAACTCCAAGGACTGGGCTCAGCTCTTCGAGCTGTGCGGCTTTTTCGACACCCTCATCGCCGACCTCGATCAGGTCTACGACCTGCGGGTCCCGAACGATCGGTTGATCCTGGGCATCAAGGGAACGGTTTCCGAACTGGAACTCTCCATCCTCCGCAACCGCCTGCGCTCCGCCATCGAGCACAAGGCCGCTCGTGGCGAATTGAAGATGCACCTGCCACCCGGCTACGTCCACGACGGTGAGGGACACATCGTCCCCGACCCCGATCAACGCGTGCGCGACGCGATCCAGCTGATGTTCGATCAGTTCGACCGCACCCGCAGCGTCCACCAGCTCGCTCTCTGGTACCGGGACACACACACGTCTTTTCCCGTGCGCCGAATCGGCTGCTCCGACCCGACCCGCTGGGGCATCCCCACCGCCCGAAACCTCCTGCACCTGCTCACGCACCCGATCTACGCCGGCGTCTACACCTTCGGCCGCAGCACCACGAACGTCAAGTACGTCAACGGCTCTCTCGTCAAGCGCGCCGGCGGGCGCCTGCCACCCGACCAGGCGCGCGTCTTCATCGAGGATCATCACTCGGCCTACATCTCGCGGGAGCGTTTCCGTTGCAACGGCCGACGGATCGCAGAGAATCGGCCCCGGTGGCCCATGCTCGATCACCCCGGTCCCATCCGCGACGGCCTGGCCCTGCTCCATGGCCTGCTGCGCTGCGGACACTGCTCGCGCCGGCTCTACGTCAACTACAAGAGGAGATCTGCGCTCTACAGGTGTCGAGGCGCCACGCAAGGAAACACGCGCCTTTGCCTTGCCTTCGCCGCCAGCGTCATCGACGCAGCGGTCGCTGCGGAGGTCTGCCGCGCGTTGTCACCCGTTGCCATCGACGCCGCGATGGTCGCCGAGGATCAGTTTCAGCAGCAAGAGGAACAGGAGATCCACAACGCCGGCCTCAGGGTGGAGGCCGCCAAGTACCAGGTTGATCGTGCCTTCGAGCAGTACGACGCGATCGATCCGAGGAACCGCCTCGTCGCCGACACGCTGGAGGAACGCCTGAACGGCCGGCTGCAACAACTCGATGACGCCCGGAGCCATCTCGAGAGCGTCCGGTCCCGGCGGAGGACTCTCACCGACGAACAACGCCTGCGGCTGCATACCTTGGCAGAGGACTTTCCCAGAGCGTGGAACCACCCTGCCGCCAACGCCACCCTGAAGAAGCGCATCCTCCGTACCGTGCTCGAGGAAGTGCTCGTGACCCATGACCGCGAACAGCAGGAGCTCAGGGTCCTGCTGCACTGGAAGGGTGGAGTGCACACGGAGCTGCGCGTACCCAAGAAGAGCTGGGTCCGAGGACGGAAGACCGACCCCAGCGTGGTCGACCTGGTTCAGCAACTTGCCAGGACGCTGCCTGACGCGGACATCGCCCGCATCCTGAACATCAAGGCCTTCACCACGCCCACGGGGCTGCGGTGGACGCAGAGCCGCGTGGCCGAGTTGCGCGCCAACCACCACATCCGCGTGGCGCCGCCGAGAGACCCCGAGCTGTTCACCTGCGAGCAGGCCATGTCCTACCTCGGCGTGAGCCGGAACACGCTCCGCGCTCTGATCGAACGCGGCGTCCTCCACAACCGGCAGGTCACCGAGTATGCCCCGTGGCAGATCGCCAAGTCCGAGCTCGACTCCAAGCCGCTTCGCGACCTCATCAGCTGCCTGAGGGCGACCGGTCGTCTGCCGAAGGGGGGATCACCAACGAGCCAACTTCGACTTTTCGACGAAAACAAAGGACTTACACCCGAAGGGTGAGAGGGGGCATTGTGTCGCAAGCCTCAAGTGGGCCTGAGGGCGACCGGTCGTCTGCCGAAGGGGGGATCACCAACGAGCCAACTTCGACTTTTCGACGAAAACAAAGGACTTACACCCGAAGGGTGAGAGGGGGCATTGTGTCGCAAGCCTCAAGTGGAACGCCGTCGCGGCCGCACAGTACACTGCACTGGTCCACCAACGATGAGGATGCACGTGCGCCGAACGGGGAGCCGCATGCGCCCTTGGTGAAGGTCGGCTTCTCGGCTGGGACGCTGGCTGGGGGCGCGGAGTGAGCCGTCGTCAGGCGTGTGGGAGGTTCCTGCCATGAGGAAGGCGCAGGGCATCTGGTTTCTTGCCATCGTGCTGTGCTGGCTGCTCGGAGCGTACTTCTTGTGGACGAGGAGCCGTGCCGTCACGGAAGGTGCGACAGAGGACATCGGGCAGATGGAGAGCGCGCCACGCGTGGTGGAAGAGGCGGAGGCGGCGGCGCGGTCGGAGGTCTTGGTGGAGCCGGGTCCGGACGAGTGCCTGGTGGCCGGCACCGTCGTGGCGGGCGAGGCGCCGGTCGCCGGCGCGGTGGTGCGCGCCGTGCTCACGGAACTGGACTGGGTCGCGCTGGAGCGTGCCGTGGAGCTGGCGCGGTGCACGTCCGATGCCGGCGGGCGCTTCGAGCTGGTGATGGCAGCTCGGGACTGCGTGCTCGTGGGGGAGGCCGAGGGGCTGATGTCGAAGCACGGCGTGTACGTGTTCGCCGGCCCCGAGGCGCGCGTGCGGGACGTGGTGGTCCCCCTGTCCGCGGCGCACGAACTGCGCGGAACGGTGCGTACGGCCGGCGGCGCGCCCGTGGCGGGGAGGAAGGTGGAGTTGGCCAGGCCGGACTGGCCGCAGCGAGATGTCGTGCGCACCGTGGGCGAGCAGGTGCTGCTTCCGGTGTACGCGGCGCCGCAGGTCACGGACGCCGCCGGGAGCTTCGGCTTCCGGCTGCCGGAAGGCGAGTGGTGGCTGCGCGTGAGGGAAGGCGGAACTCAGACCTGGATGGGCGAGGTCCGCGTGCCGGCGGAAGGGCCGTTGGACATCGTGGACGAGGAGGCGACGCCGCGCCGTGACGAGAGCGTGGTGCTGGTCGAGGGCGTCGTGCAGGACGAGTCGGGCGCGCCGGTGGTGGGCGCGGAGGTGCGGAAGATGTACCTCGCCGGGGTGGAGCGGACCGACGAGGAGGGCCGCTTCTCCTTCTCGCTGACGCAGGGCGAGCGATCCGGGTTGCGGGGCCTTCTGATCCGGGCGCCGGGCTGCGCCAACACGATGGTCCGGGACATCCCGCGCAGGGGGGCCGACAGCCGCGTCGAGATCGCGCTCCCGAGGGGCTTCCGCATCGCGGGCCGGGTGGTGGATCCGGCGGGTGGCAAGGTCTCCGGACTGGTGGTCGAGATCTCGACGGAGTCCCAGGGGAAGGTCGATGACGAGACCGAGGAACTCCTCCACCTGTTCGCCCAGGACTCCGTGCGCACGGACCTGGAGGGCGCCTTCGCCGTGGCAGGGCTTCGCGCGGGCTGCTATCGCCTGCTGATCCGGGGGCCGTCCGCGGCGGAATCGGTGGCGCTCCGGGTGGAGGCGGGAAGCGAGGACGTGCGCCTGGTAATCGGGGACACGGGAGCGCGGCCAGTCATCCTCTTCGGGAGAGTGATGGACGGCCGGACGGGGACGCCAATGGAAGGGGCGGAGGTATCGGCGTGGGACCGGAGCCGAGGCGGTGCGGGTTGGGAGGGACGGACCACGACGGGGCAGGATGGCCGGTTCCGTCTGAGTGTGCTCCAGGAAGGGAACTACCATGTCCGGGCGAGGAAACCCGGCTGCGTCGATGTCGTCCTGGCGAGCGGGCCGCTCGCCCCCGGCGAGCATGAGTTCGAGGTCGTGCTCTTCCCGCGCGCAGCGTGCGCGTCCGGGTCCTCGACGCGCTCGGCCGGCCGGCGGTCCGTGCGGCGATCTGGCCGCTCGTCGCGGGCGGCGAACGAGAAGCGCTGAAGCGGCCGCCGGAGGGAACGGTCTACACGGACGACGCGGGGATCGCGGAGCTGAAGGACCTGGATGCGCGCGCGCTGACCCTGGCCGCGGCGCCCTCGTGGTGGCAGGCCGCGGACCTGGTCGACGTGGATCTGACCGCGCCGGGGGACCGCGAGCTGGACGTCGTCCTCTCCACGGTGTCGGGAGGTCCATTCGGGCGGCCGGTTTGCGTGCTGCTGCTCACGGAGGACGGCGGTTGGGCCGCCGTGGAGCAGGGCTGCACCGTCTCCGTGTTCGACCTGGGCGATCGGCCCCTGGGCACGGCCACCGCGGCGTGGCGAGACGACGTGCTGCACACGACGGTGAAGGGCATGAAGGACTTCACGTCGTCCAGGCCCGCGCTGCCGGTGCTGGTGCCGGTCTCCCGTCCCTGCCGGCTGCGCGTGGACGCGCCGGGATTCGCCGCCGCCGAGGCCGAGGTCAAGCCGGACTACCTGGACCAGGTTCTCGTGGTCCTGCGACCGGAGGGCGAGACCGGGAAGTGACGCGAAGGACGCGGCCGGGCCCGGGTCCGCCTCACGAGCCCTTCCGCGGCTTCGCCTTGTTCTCGTCCAGCCACTCGAGCCCGGCGCGCACCGTGCCGTAGACGTCGCCGTGCCAGCCGTGGCCTCCCTCGTAGGTTCTGAGCTCCACCTTCGCCTTGTTGTCCTTCAGCTCGTCGCGCGCCTGCTCGGCCACGGCGATGGGGATGAAGTCCTCCGGGGAATGGAGGATGTAGTAGGGGTGGCCCTTGGCCTCCTCGAGGGACGGCAGGTCCTCGGGCTTGAAGAGGGACATGGCCACGAAAGTGCCGGTCACCGGCGACTTCGGCAGCAGGGACAGGGCGTAGCCGGCGGGGCCGCTCGATGACCAGGTCAGGGTGAAGACGCGCGCGCGGTCGACCTTGGTCTTCTTCTGCACTTCTTTCACCACGTCGATGACGCACTCCTCGGTGGTGAAGCGCGCCTCCTTCACAGTGTTCTTCTCGATGGGCCAGACCAGGTCCTAGGCCTGCTTCTCGGTCCACGCCGGGGCCACGAACTGCACGGTCAGGAAGTCCCGCGGCACGGCGTGCTGGTGGATGCGCTTGACGAACGGGTGGAAGTCGATGCTCCCGTCGCCGCCGGGGAGGACAAGCAGCAGGCCATAGCCCTCCCTCGGCGCCCGGCGCCCAGGATCGAGCCCGCTGAGCACGACGCGCTTCTTCTCGTCGCCGCCGGCCCGCGGGTCCTCGGCCGTCGCCTCCTCGTGCGGTTCGCATAGCTTGCCGGGGCGGCCGGCGCTGCTATGTTCCGCGGATGTGCCGGGGGGCGGGCGCAAAGAGCGGCGCCGAGCAGCCCCGGACCTGGAGATGAGAAATGGTCAACCTGGCGGAACTCTGGCTTCCCATCCTGCTGTCCGCGGTGTTTGTCTTCGTCGTCAGCTCCATCATCCACATGGCCTTGCCCATCCACAAGGGAGACTGGCGGAAGCTTCCGGGCGAGGAGAAGCTGCTCGCGGAGATGCGCGCGCAGAAGCTCGAGCCTGGCTGCTACATGTTCCCCTGCCCGGGCTCCATGAAGGACTCGTGCACGCCGGAGATGATCGAGAAGTACAAGCAGGGTCCGGTGGGGTTCATGAACGTGGTCCCGAACGGTCCCCCGGCCATGGGCAAGTGCCTGGTGCAGTGGTTCTTGTATTCGATCCTGATCGGCGTCTTCTGCGGCTACATCGCCAAGCTCGCGCTCGAACACGGCGCCGACTTCCGGCCGGTCTTCCGCGTGACCACGACCGTGGCCGTCCTGGGCTACGGCATCGCCGCCATCCAGGACTCGATCTGGAAGGGCGTGCGCTGGAGCATCACGCTCAAGTTCCTCTTCGACGGCGTGGTCTACGGCCTGGTGACAGGAGCGGCGTTCGGCTGGTTCTGGCCGCGGTAGCGTCACGGCGCTCCAGGCGCCTTCCTCCGGTATGCTGGTGGTCCCGCGGAGGGACCGGTGTGCGTCCGTTCCGCGCCAGAAAGGAGCCGGCCAGCAACACATGAAGCGCCGAGAGTTTCTTCAGGCGGCCGCGGCGGGCTGCGCCGCGTGCCTCGCGAGTCGCTCGCTCCTCGCCGGATGGCGCGCCCCAAAGGGGCCGGGGCTCGTCAGCCCGGGATGCCGCACGTCGAAGGTCAAGATCGCGAAGCTCTACCTCGGCATCCCGAACGCGATGTGGCCGACTCCCAAGATGGACCTGGCCGAGGAGGTCAAGCGCTACGAGGGCGAGTTCGCGCGCATGGGGAAGGACTTCGCCGACGTCGACTTCATCGTGAACGAGACCGTTACCGACGCCAGCGGGGTCGCCTTGCTCGCGGCCGCCCTGAAGGACGCGGACGGGATCCTGGCGATCCACCTCTCCATGGGCGTGTCGGCCGCTCTGCAGGCGATCCTCGCCGCGAACAAGCCGACGGTCCTCTTCGCCGCGCCCTACTCGGGGCACGAGTGGACCAGCTGCGGCGCGCTGCGTAAGAGCAACACCCATCTCGACGTCATCCTGTCGAGCGACCTGAATGACCTCGCCCGCGCCGTGCGGCCCATCCGCTGCATCCACCACCTGCGCGCGGCCAAGATCTGCGACATCACCGCGTACCCGCCGGACGAGGCCTACGTGCGGGCGGTGGCCGACAAGTTCGGCACCAAGATCCAGGTCGTCGACCTGCAGCAGGTGCTCGACGCGTACGAGGCGGTCGACCCGGTCGCGTCTGAGCACGAGGCGCAGGTGTGGATCGCGGGCGCCGAGCGCGTCGTGGAGCCGCCGCAAGACGAGATCCTGCGCTCCTGCCGCCTGGCGCTCGCCTTCGAGACGCTGCTCGAAGCGGAAGGCGGCACGGTCCTCACCGCCGACTGCTACGGCTCGATGTATCGCAAGCTGCCGGCATTCCCTTGCGTGGGCTTCGTGCGCTTGAACGACATGGGCCTCGGCGGCTGCTGCGAGTCGGACCTGGACTGCTGCCTGACGCACGTCCTCATCCAGGGCCTCACCGGCAAGCCCGGCTTCATCAGCGACCCGACCATGGACGAATCCAAGAACGCGATCATCCTGGCGCACTGCCTGGGCAGCCGGAAGATGGACGGCCCGGACGGCGAGATGGCGCCCTACCTGCTGCGCACGATCATGGAGCGCCAGGAGGGCTGCGTGCCGCAGGTGCGCATGCGCGCCGGGCAGCGCGTCACCCAGCTCATCACCGTTGGCACCGACACGATCCGCTTCTTCACCGGAACCGTGCTCGAGGCGCCCGACGGCGAGCGCGGCTGCCGCACCAAGATCGCCGTGCAGATCGACGGCGACGCCGAGAAGCTCTGGCTGAACTGGAGCGCTGGCCTGCACCGGCAGACGGTCTACGGCGACATCAGGAATGACCTGGAGCGCGTGTGCCGCCTGATGGGGATCACGCTCATCGACGAGGCCGCGTAGCGCGGCCGGCGGGCGCGGCGTTCGCTCAGCTCAGGTCCAGACCGCCCTGATGGACGAGTCCGATCAGGCCGACCACGCGCATGGCCACGACCAAGAGGTAGAAGGCGGCGAAGGCCCCGAGCAGCCAACCCGCCCAGGGCACGGCGCCGGCCGCGACCAGCGCGCAGGGCAGGAGCACCATGATCAGCGCGAGCATGCCGCAGGTCGCGAAGTAGTCCCGCGGCAGGCGCGCGATCGAGCGGAGGACGCGGCGCGGCGACAGCCCGGCCGGAAGGCTCGAGAGGATCGCCGAGATCACCATGCTCATGGGGAAGTAGAGCAGTCCAAGGACGAGCAGCACCCAGAACGCCGGCGCGCCCGGGCCGAAGAGCCGCGCGGCCGCGTACGCCGGGCCGAAGCTCGCGGCGGCCGGCACGAGGAAGCGTCCCAGGCCCAGGAACGAGCTGGTCGGGTCGAAGAAGTCCGGCCAGTCGGGCGGCTCCGTGCCGCCGCTCGTCGTGGAGACGACCACGTCGCCCAGGTAGTCCGCCAGGTAGCCCACGAGGATGACGCCGAGGAGTGCGGCCATGCCGCCGAACAGCGGGCCGACGCTCAGGACCATCTCGAGCGCCGTCACGGCCAGGGCCGTCGCGAACGCGCCCCCGGCCACGAGGTACCTGCCGTGTCCGGCGAAGGGATAGGTGAAGGCGGCGGCGAGCAGGCGCGAGAACGGCTCCTGTTCGAGCCCTGCCTCAGCGGCCGAGAGCGGCACGCAGACTCCGCCGCAGGCGCAGACGTCGATCACCACGCCGCGCACGTCGCGCGCGGTGACGCAGGCGTCGCAGAGCAAGAGCCCGCACCTGGGGCAGCGGTTCGTGGGCGCCGCGTGGGGGTGGTGGGCGCAGCACGGCGACCGGCTCGTCCGCGGCCCGATCACCTGGCCGCGCGCCGCGACGGGCGGCGGCGCCTGCCGCGGAGGAGATGTCGCGGGCGCCATGTCGTGCACATCGGCCGTTCGCGAGGAGGCCCTTGATCCGATGCGAGTCCGCCGTCGAGCCGGTGCGCCCTGTGGCGATCGCCCGCGCAAACGGCGAGAGCGGATCATGGTACACCGAGACTGGCATGGCGAACCTCGCACGGGCAGGCAAGGAGCCGGGCCAAGCCTACGGAGGAATCCCCACCGGGCGACTCTGGTAGAGAGCCATCCAGTCGCGTCTCAGGCTCTCGCTGACATTGGCCAGCCCAACACGACAGTCGTCTCGCTGGTCGACGTGACACGCCAGCCTGGACATGACGGTCCAGAACACGTACCTCCGCTGAATCTCCATCAGCTGCAGATCCAACCGGCCGTACTCACCGGTCACGCGGCTCCACCACGGCAGCAGACTCCGGACGTACAGACTCCGCCCCATTCCGTGTTGAACATCAACCTCGTCCAGCAGGCGCCGTCGCTCGCCGACCTGCCAAACGTCGAAGTCCGCCTCGAAGGACGTCTCGTTCGCGAAGACACCGAGCCATGCCACTTGACCGTCCCTGAGTTTGGCGCCTGGCCTGGTGCTCTTCAGTTCCACGGCGCACATGGAACTCTGGCCGAAGTACGCTCCTCCGCGGCCCGCACAGTAGGCGCCTGGCCTGCCTGCCGTCGCCCCGAAGAAGGCGAGGGGCGCGCGGTGATCCTCGCCGCTTCTCCGCGCCCACCACGACGACAGGGCCGTCTTCAGCTCGCCCAGGTCGTTCGATCCGGCCTCGCCGGCCTCCCTCTGCACCACGATGCCGGACGGGACCGCGGCCTCCGTGACGGCCTCGAAACGGGCGGCCTGATCCAGCAGCCAGGCGTGCAGGCGCAGGCAGGTCGTGTAGCTGGTGCCGTAGATCACCCAGCGGTTCGACACAACGAGAGGGAGCCGTACGCCCACTTCTGCGGGCACGCCGTCACGGAGAGCGGATTCCCACGGCCGGAGTGCCCCTTCTTCCGCGACAGCGGGCTCGCCTGAGGCGTGGTAGCCGGCCAGGAGGAGGGCGGCCGCCACCGGGCGAGCAGGAGTCCGGCGCTCGTACGTGAAGGCCCAGCCAAGAGGCCACGAATCCGCGCGGAAGACAAGGTCGATCTCGCGGCCGGTTTCGTTCACCGCGACGGTCGCGCGGGTCGTGGTCTGGGCGGGGACCCGGCCCGCGGACGTGACCCCGGATCGCAGAAGTGTGCCCAGTCGGTGAAGGTCTGCGCCAGCATCCGGGTGAAGCGTGATGGTGATCGAGGCGTCGCCGGCGAGGACGCCGCAGCGGGCTGCGGGGCCGTGTCGCGGAGGGGCCCTTGGCGCTCGATGATCACCGGCGGTCTCGGGTCGGAGCATCGCGTTGCAGAGAAGCTGGAGGAACGCCGGCAAGTCCTGGACGACCAGATGCTGCTGGAGACTCCGCGAGCCGGACGCGTCGCACAGAAAGGAGCACGACAGCCAGCGCAGGGCCGGCTTTCGGGAAGGCGACAGGCGATCGGGCGGTGCGGCGGGCTCGGCTTCGCTGAGGTCCAAGTCGGGACGCCCGCAACCCAGCGGAATGACCGGGTGCCCACGGAGGACTCGCAGCATCGACCGCACCGCGGCGTCCACGTCCTCGGCAGAGGCGTCGGCATGGAGGTCCCCGTGTGTGAGCAAGACGTCGTAGCCGCCCGCAGGGTTCGGGGCGATCAGGATGCTCTGCTGAACGGGCTCGAGGGCCGATGTGGGAACGTCTGGCTCGGCGAGGAGAGTGAGAACGTGGGACTGGGCGCTCGGGCAGAGGAGGAAGGCCAGGGCGATGGCGGCAGTCGGGTTGTGCCAAGGTGCGCGCGCTGCGCGGGAGGGATCACGGTTGGAGTGCGGGCGTGAGGTGGCAACGATGCGCGGGAGACAATGCGTCTTCGCGACGGGTGCGAGGGGAGGGTGATTCGTCAAGTGGCGGCTCGCGCGGTGAAGGAGACGGGGATCGAAAGCACGGTTGGCGTGTTTCGGACCGGGAGGCTGCGTGCAGGCGCGGCTTGAGGAGGGGAATCGTCGCCCCGGCAGGAACGCCGCGGCCAGGCCGGCGGCGGCGCCCACCAGATGTGCAACGGGCAAAGGCACGAAGCCGCTCGCGTCCACGGCGAAGAGCGCGCGGCCGAGCAGTGCTTCATAACCGACCTTGAGGAAGAAGGCCGCACCAGCCGCGGCCACGAGGAGCGCCGCGGCCGGGCGGCCGTCCCCGAGGGAATGCCTCACCGTGGCCAACACCAACAGGGCGAACAACGCCGAGTCGGCGCCGGACAGGCCGCGGTAGGCCTCGGTCGTGGGAGAGAACGCGATCAGGGCCAGCGGGACCGCCGCCAGGGCGGCCGCGAGCGCCAACCGGAAGCGCGCGCGATCCACCCGTTCGCAGACCGCGCCGAGAGCGAGGAAGGCGCCCGCGTTCCAGGCGAGGTTGGTCAGGGAAGTGTGCGTGAGGTGGCCGGTCAGGAGGCGCCACCACTCGCCGGCGAGGATCGCCTCGCGCCGGTACTCGAGCGTCTCGCCAAGGCCCGGCCAGAGAAACACGGCGAGCGCGGCGAGCGTGAGGAGGAGCGAGACGCACGGCACGCGCCTCGCTCCTCCATCCGAACCGTGGTCGCCGCAGCTTCGCATCACGCGCGCTTTCCGAACCAGACGACCGCCGCGGCGAGCGCCGCGAGGAGCGCCAGCAGCCCGGCCAGCGGGTCGATGGCGCCCGCGCCGCGGCGCGACGGCGCGTTCTCCGGGAACATCGGCGCCGTCTCGTCGACGCGCCGATTCCTGGCCGGCTCGCTGGCGCGCACCTGCTCTGCGGCGCGCTCCTTGGCCACGCGCTCGCGGTTGTCCCGCTGCACGTTGTGGCGCGCGAAGGACGCGTCGTCGAGCAGCAGCATCGAGGTGTGGTCGGTGACGAGCTGGTAGCGCACGCCGAGGTCAACGATCGCCGTGCGCGCCTCGCTCTCGTCCTCGAGGCCGGCGTCCTCGCGCGCCTCGATGCGCTCGATGCGATCCATGGCCCAGAGGCGCTCGATCTCCGGGTTGCCCGTGTCGACGACCGGGAAGTCGAAGGCGGTGCGATAGGTGCGGTCCTGGCCGGTCAGGCGCGCCTTCAGCGTGACCTCCGCGCGGCCGCCGCCCTCGTAGCGGCCGAAGTAGACCAGCTGCTGGCCGCGGTACACCTTGCCCAAGAGCTCGTCGTCGCAGTCGAACACCTTGACGCCGGAGATCTTCAGCTCGGCGTCGTGCAGGCACTCGTGCACGATCTTCGACTTGGCGAGCAAGAGCTGGCCGATGACGTCGTCGGCGTTCGACACGCCGGCCGAGAAGCCGCCGCTGGCCTCGCAGATGGTGCGCATCAGCGGCCAGTTGGCGTCGTTCCCCATGAGGAAGCCGAACACGCGGATGTCGTACTTTTTCATCAGCTCGTGGAAGGCCGTGCCCTCGGTGACGCCGGTGTTGGTCACGGCGTCGGTCACCAGCACGATGCTGGTGGCGCGGTCCGCGTCGAGGTCCTCGAGCGCCATTGTCAGGCCGGCGAAGAGGTTGGTGCTGCCGCCGCTCCGCAGGGCGTTGACCAGCTCCACGCCGGCGCGCACGGTCTCCGCCGCGGCCGGAACGAAACCCTTGGTCAGGTCGTGCGCGTCGTCGTTGAAGGTGATGACGCGGAAGCGGTCGCCGCCGCGCATCTCGGTGAGAGCGCGCTCGACGCCCTGCGCGAGGGTGTGCAGCTTGTCCTCCATGCTGCCGGACACGTCCAGCACGAACACGTAGTCGGCGCCGCGCTCGAGCGGCGCCAGGTCGATGCCCGGCGTCACCACCAGCATGAACGTGCCCGGGCCGCTCTCGTCCGCGCGGTACGGGATCAACTCGAGGCGCCCCGGCAGGTTCTCCGCGAGCGCGTAGTAGAGGACGAAGTCCTGGTCCAGGGCGAAGGACTGCCGCTCCACCTTGGCCTGGACGTGGCCCGGCGCCAGGCGCACGATCTGCGCATCGGCGAAGCCGGGCAGGCGCACCTCCTCGACCGGCCAGGCGGACTTCAGCTCGACGGCGATCGAGAACTGCTCGTCCACCTGCTCGTGCGCGGTCCAGAAGGCGAGCGCCGCCTCGTCCGTGCCGCCGTCCTCGAGGGGGTAGAGGTAGCGGCCCACGCCAGTGTCGATCTCGAGCGGCTGGTAGTAGACGAAGCGGATGCGCGTGTCGCCGCCGGCCTTGACCGGCGACACCGAGAACTGGAAGGTGCGGTACTCGTCCTTCTCGGCGAGGCCGCTGTCGTTGCCCTGGTCGCGCTCCTCCTCGTAGACCTTGCGCGCGCGCTCCTTCTCCACCACCTCGCCCTCGATGGTCTTCTCGCCGGCGTAGATGGTGACCTCGGAGAGGCTGGCGCTCTTCGGCACCGGGAAGGAGTAGGTCGCCTCCAAGTCGACGTTGTTGGGGTTGTGGAAAGTCTGCGTGACCTCGGTCCGGGCGAAGCCGTTGTTCAAGACCACGGCGACGTGATGCTCGCGGATGCGGATCGGCTGTTGGGTGCTGCCGGTCGGCGTGAGGGTGCCGGCGGCGTTCGCCCCGGCCGCAAACCAACCGAGCAGAACCGAGACCGCGGCGAGCGCGGGGAGCCAGTTGCGTGACATGATCGACCTCCCTCAGGGATGGCGATGGACTCTCGAACCACCAACGAGAGAAGCGGATGGCGTGCCGTTCGACGCGCGGGACGGAAGCTGTTTGTTGGGAATGGGTTAAGAATGCCGCGCTGTCCCTGCGAGCCCGGTGAGATGACGTCGGATGCTCATTCCATAGCAGAAAATGTACAGGCGTGCGCGCCAGACAGGACCGGTGAAGCTCCGTCCACGAGCTAGGATCAAGCGAGTCGCCGGTGATCCGAGCAGGAAATCGTGAAGGGCTGCCGCCGCGATGCGCGCGCGTCTTGAACACTGGAAGGAGCGATCACATGAGTTCGGGCAACGCAGAGATCACGGTTGGCGGCGTCGCGGTCATCGCGGTCGCACTGGTCTTGCTCACGGTGCTGGTCCACGTGCTGCTGGCGATCGGCGTCTACCACGACGTGGAGACGCGCCGCCGCAGCGACTGCGAAGTCCGCTTCGGCGGGCCCTGGACGTGGGCGGGGGCCACCCTGCTCATGGGCCTCGTCGGCCTGGGCGCGTACTGGGCCATCCACTACTCGATCTTCGCCGCGACGTCTGGGCCGCCCGAAATCAGGGCCTGACGGCGCCGCCTCGGCTTCGACGCGCAGCACCCGTTCGGCGGGCGCGTGCCGCCGTCCTTTGCGGGGACGGCGCGGCTCTTCTATGCTGGGGCGTCTGTCGTTGCACGAAGAACCGCCCGTGTCGGGCGAGAGGCGGAGGATGATCATGCGGAGGAGCGGAGCATTCCTGGTGGCGTTCTGTCTGTTCGGGGCGAACCTGCGCGGCCAGGAGGAACCTGCGGCGGCGCCGGGGCCGCCCGCGGAGTTGAAGAAGTTCGATCGGCTGATCGGCACCTGGGACGGGACGGGCACGGCGGTGATGGCGCCGGGCGAGGAGCCCGGCACCTGGACGTC
>JACQZJ010000105.1 GCA_016213895.1 Planctomycetota bacterium
ATCTCCATCACCTTCCAGCGCCCGGCGCGCTGCGGCGACCCGGTGCTGGAGCTCCTGGACGCGGGACACTGCTACGGCAGCCTGCGCGTCCTGGCGCACGTGCACCTGACGGTGCGGCGCGGCGACCGCATCGCCGTGGTCGGCCTGAACGGCGCGGGCAAGACCACGCTCCGCAAGCTCCTCGCCGGCGAGCTGCCCCTGCGCGAGGGAGCGCTGCGTTGCGGCGCGAACGTGCGCCCGAGCGACTTCGCCCAGCACCACGCCGACGTGCTCGATCCGGACCGGACCGTGCTCGAGGAGGTCTGGCGCGCCGCTCCTGAGCTGAGCCAGTCGCAGGCGCGCGGCCTGTGCGGCGCGTTCCTCTTCAGCGGCGACGAGGTGGAGAAGCGCATCGGCGTGCTCTCCGGCGGCGAGAAGACCCGCGTCGCCCTCGCCCGGCTCCTCGCCGCCCCCGGCAACCTGCTCCTCCTGGACGAGCCCACCAACCATCTCGATACCGGTTCAGCCGAGCTGCTCACCGAGTCGCTCCTCACCTACCGCGGCACCATGCTGTTCGTGTCCCACAACCTCGACTTCGCGCGCCGCCTGTCGAACAAGGTCTGGGACGTGCGCGACGGCGGCGTGCTCGAGTATCCCGGCGCGCTCCCCGATTACCTCGAACGCTGGAGCGAGATCCAGGACCGCCTCGCTGCCGAGGCAAACGGGCCGCCGCCGCGTCAGGCGCCCGCCGAGAAGGAAGCGCGCATCAAGGATCGCCAGGAGCTGCAGGCGCGGCGCCGGGAGAGGACGCGGCTCGCGCGGCGCGTCGCCGCCCTCGAAGCCCAAGTCGAGGAGCTGGAGCGGGAAACGGCCCGTCTGGAGCGCGAGCTGGCCGACCCCGCCGTCTACCAGGACAGGCCGCGGGCCGAGGACCTGGCGCGCCGCTTCCTGGACGGCCGGCGCGAGCTGGCGCGGATGCTCGCCGAATGGGAAGGGTCCTGCGCCGAGCTCGAGGCCCTGCCCGAGGAGTGAGGCGGAGCGGTGCGCGCGCGCGTTGCTTCGGCCCGCGCCGCCTGCTACCTTCGACGGTTTCTCGCCGTCCCAAGGCATCCATCGGAAAGAACGTCATGACGGCTCCGGACTGCCCCCAGGATCCTCTCGCCCCCTGCGACCGTTTCGTCGACCGGCACCTCGGGCCGGACTCCGGCGACCGCGCCAGGATGCTCCACGCGCTCGGCCTCGGCTCCCTCGACGAGCTGATCGACCAGACGATTCCCCAGGCCATCCGCATGGCCGGACGCCTCGACCTGCCGGCCGCGCGCACCGAGCAGGAGGTCCTCCTCGATCTCGAAGATCTGGCGCGCAGGAACCGCGTCTGCCGCAGCTACATCGGCATGGGCTACAGCGGCACGATCACGCCGCCCGTGATCCAGCGCAACATCTTCGAGAACCCGGGCTGGTACACGCAATACACGCCCTACCAGGCGGAGATCGCCCAGGGCCGCCTCGAGGCGCTCCTCAACTTCCAGACCATGGTCAGCGAGCTGACCGCCATGCAGGTCGCCAACGCCTCGCTGCTCGACGAGGCCACGGCCGCGGCGGAGGCGATGACCTTCTGCCGCCGCGTGCTCGAGCGGCGCCCGCGGGCGAACGTATTCCTGGTCGCGGACCACTGTCATCCGCCGACGATCGAGGTGGTGAAGACCCGCGCCGAGCCGCTCGGCATCGAGGTCGCGGTCGCCGACGTGCGGCAGTTCCACTTCGACGAGCGCGTGTTCGGCGCCCTCGTCCAGTACCCGGCCAGCGACGGCGCGCTCGTCGACCTGGAGGAGGTCGCCGCGCGCGCGCACGCCGCCGGCGCCCTCCTGGTGGTCGCCTGCGACCTGCTCGCCTTGACGCTGCTCCGCCCGCCGGGCGAGCTCGGCGCCGACGCCGTCGTCGGCAGCTCCCAGCGCTTCGGCGTGCCGCCCTTCTTCGGCGGCCCGCACGCCGCCTTCCTGGCGGCGCGCGAGGNCTGCGCAAGTTCCCCGGCCGCATCATCGGCCTGTCGCGGGACAGCGCCGGCCGCCCCGCCCTGCGCCTCGCCTTGCAGACGCGCGAGCAGCACATCCGCCGCGAGCGCGCCACGAGCAACATCTGCACCGCCCAGGTGCTGCTCGCGGTCGCCGCCTCCATGTACGCGGTCTATCACGGCGCGGAGGGCATGCAGCGCATCGCCCGCCGGGTGCACGCCCAGGCGCGCATGCTCGCGGCCGCGCTCGCCGCTCTCGGCCACCGCGCCGTGCACGCCCGCTACTCCGACACGCTGCGCCTGCGGCCCGGACCGCGCTCGAGCGACGCGATCCTCGCCGCCGCCGCCGAGCGCGGCATCAACCTGCGGCGCTTCAAGAACGGCGACATCGGCATCGCCCTGGACGAGACCGTCGGCCCGGCCGACCTCGCCGACCTGCACCGGGCCTTCGGCGGCACGGGCCGCCTCTCGGCCGCCGCCCCGGGCGCGGCGGATTTCGGTCCCCTGGCCCGCACGAGCGCCTTCCTGCAACAGCCCGTCTTCCACGAGCACCGCACCGAACACGAGCTCCTACGCTACATCAAGCGCCTCGAGTCGCGCGATCTTTCCCTCACGACCTCCATGATCTCGCTCGGCTCGTGCACCATGAAGCTCAACCCCACGGCCGCGATGATCCCGATCTCCTTCCCGGGCTTCGCGCACGTCCACCCCTTCGCGCCGCCCCAGCAGACCGAAGGGTACCGCGAGCTGATCGGCCGCCTCGAGCGCTGGCTTGCCGAGATCACCGGCTTCGCCGCCTGTTCGCTGCAGCCGAACGCCGGCTCCCAGGGCGAGTACGCCGGCCTGCTCACCATCCGCGCCTACCACCGCTCCCGCGGCGAGGAGCAGCGCGACGTGTGCCTCATCCCCGCCTCCGCGCACGGCACCAACCCGGCAAGCGCGGTCCTGGCCGGCATGAAGGTCGTGGCCGTGGAGTGCGACGACGGCGGCAACATCGACCTCGCCGACCTGCGCGCCAAGGCGCAGGCCCACGCCGCGCGCCTGGCCGCGCTCATGGTCACCTACCCTTCCACGCACGGCGTCTTCGAGGAGGCGATCCAGGAGATCTGCGGCGTGATTCACCAGCACGGCGGGCAGGTCTACCTGGACGGCGCCAACATGAACGCCCTGGTCGGCCTGTGCCGCCCGGCCGATCTCGGCGGCGACGTCTGCCATCTCAACCTGCACAAGACCTTCGGCATCCCGCACGGCGGCGGCGGACCGGGCGTGGGCCCGATCTGCGTGGCCCCTCACCTCGCGCCCTTCCTGCCCGGCCATCCCGTGGTCTTGACGGGCGGCGCGCGCGCCGCCGGAGCGGTCGCCGCCGCGCCGTTTGGCAGCCCGGGCGTGCTGCCGATCTGCTACGCCTACATCGCCATGCTCGGCGCGTGCGGTCTCGAGCTGGCGACGAAGACGGCCATCCTCAACGCCAACTACGTGGCAGAGCGCCTCCACCCGCACTTCCCCGTGCTCTACCGCGGCGCGCGCGGCCGCATCGCCCACGAGTGCATCGTCGACCTGCGCGCCCTCTCCAAAGCGACCGGCATCGAGAACGACGACGTGGCCAAGCGCCTCATGGACTACGGCTTCCACGCGCCGACCATGTCCTTCCCCGTGCCCGGGACGCTGATGATCGAGCCCACCGAAAGCGAGTCCCTGGCCGAGATCGACCGCTTCTGCGAGGCCCTCATCTGCATCCGCCAGGAGATGCGCGAGATCGAGGAGGAGCGCTACCCGGCCGGCGACAACGTGCTCAAGGGCGCGCCGCACACCGCGGAATGCGTGACCGCCGACGCTTGGGAGCGGCCCTACTCGCGCGAGAAGGCCGCCTACCCCACGGCCTGGACGCGCGCGCACAAGTTCTGGCCGCGCGTCGGCCGCGTGGACAACGTCTTCGGCGACAGGAACCTCTGCTGCTCCTGGCCGCAAGGCGCCGGTCCGCCGGCGGCGCTTCCTCTCGCGTGAGCGCACGCGGCAGCGCCGATTCCCCGTCGAGCCGTGACATCCGAGTGACACTCCCGCCGGCGGATCTGCGAGACTCTTCTCCGTCATGTCGCGACGCACGCTGCGCCGGTTGCTCGTTCTCGTGCTGCTCCTGCCGGTCGTGCCGATGCTCTGGTTCGGCCTCGCGGGCATCCGCTCGCTGATCGCCACCGACCGCGAGCTCTGCGGCCGCGAGGCGAAGGAGCGGTTTGTCGCCCGGCTGGCGGAGGAGCTGTCCCGGGACGGAGAGGCGCTCGCGCTTCCCCTCGACCTCCCGGAGCGGATCGCGGTGCAGGACGAGCCCTGCGGGGAGTTCCTCGCCGACCCGGCCATTCTCCGCCACCGCGCCCTGCGTTCGAGCGGCCGCGAGGTCGACGCCCTGGAGGCGCTCGATCCGCTGCTCCCGTCTTCCGTCCCGCCCGAGAAGCGGATCGCCGCGCTCTTCCTCGCCGCGTCGACGTTTCGCGCCGCGGGGCTGGAGGAGCGGGCCTCGAGGCTCGTCGCCGAGGCGCTCGCGGTCGCGGAGCTGGGCGAGGTCGCGGCGGCGGTGCGCCACTACGCGCGACTACGTGCCGCCGGCGCCGCCGCGGACGGCGAGGTCCGCGCGTGGTGCGGCGAGATCCTCGGGCGGGCCGTCGACCTGGAGGAGCTGGTCCTGCTGCGCTCCCTCGCCGCGCTCCGGCCGGAGCGGGCAGACCTGGTTCCCCTGCTGCTCGACCGGTCGCGCTGGCCCGAACGGGTACGGGAGGCAAAGGACCGGCTCGCGGCGATCGGCGCGCCCGGGCGGTGCCTGCTCCGCCTGCAGGACGGCTGGTTCGCGGCGGATGCGGCGGACGGGGCGCTGCGGCGCATGGCGGACCTGGCGGAGCTCGTGGCCCGGTTCGCGGCGGACGGCGCGACGGCGCGGCTCGTCGCGCCCTCCGCCGCGCCTCCCGCGGGTCCGACTCTCGCCGGCGTGGTCCGTTCCGCCGACGCCACGTTCGACTTCGGCGGGTTTGCCGTCGCCTTCGACCTGCCCGAGTCGCGCCTGTTCGGCCCCGTCGATCCGCGGGCTCTCCTTGGCGCGTTCGTGCTGGCCTACGTGCTCCTCGGCCTCCTCTTGCTCGCGGCGATCTCCCGGCACCAGCGCCGGGCGGACGAGCTGATCGCGCTGCAGGGCGACCTCATCGCGCGCGTGACTCACGAGCTGCGCACGCCGCTCACGGTGCTGCGCATGTACGGCGAGTCGCTGCTCGAGCAGCGCGTGGACGAGGCCTCCCGTTCGCTCTACCTGAAGACGATCGTCGCCGAGTCCGAGCGCCTCGGCGTGCTGGTCGACCGGGTCGCGGCCGCTGCCCGGGGCGACGAGCCCGCTGAGGGCGGCGGCTCCGCCGACGGGCGGGAAGCGCTCCTCCTCGCGGCGCGGGAGTTCCACGCGCTGGCGGAGAGGGACGGCGGCGCGGTCGTCCTGGCCGACGTCGGGGAAGCGCCGCTCCGGGTCCGCTGCGACGGCGACGACCTGCGCATGATCCTCGACGTGCTCGCCGACAACGCCGTGAAGTACGGGGGAAGGCCCGCGCGCGTCCGGCTCGGACTGAGCGCGGCGGGCGGCTTCGCGCTCTTCACGGTCGCGGACTCCGGCCCCGGCGTTCCGATCGACGAGCGGCCGCTCCTTTTCGAGCGCTGGATGCGCGGCTCGTCGGGGCGGAAGGAGGCGAGCCGCGGCGCCGGCATGGGACTTCACCTGGCGCGGCGCGCGGCCAGGCGGAACGGCGGCGACCTGGTGCTGCGCTTTCCGGAGGGCGGCGGGACGATCGCGGAGCTCTGGCTGGAAGTGGAGAAGGAGGAGACGTGAAGACCATCCTGGTCATCGAGGACGATCTGCCGCTGGCGCGGGGCCTGGTCGACAACCTGCGGTTCGAGGGGCTCCTGGCCTCGTCCGCGGCGAGCGGCGAGGAGGGGCTGGCGAGACTGCGCGAGCAGCCGGCCGACCTCCTGCTCCTCGACCTGATGCTGCCGGCGATGAGCGGCTTCGACGTGCTGCGCGCGCTGCCTTCTCTGCCCGCGCCGCCCCGGGTCATCGTGGTGTCGGCGCGGGACGCGGAGGCGGACGTGGTGCGGGCCCTCGACCTCGGCGCGCACGACTACGTGAAGAAGCCGTTCGGCCTCTCCGAGCTGCTGGCGCGGGTGCGAGCCCAGCTCCGCGGGCTGCTGGGCGAGACGCAGGCGGACGAGATCGTCTTCGCCGACGTGCGCGTGTCGTTGAAGCGCTTCCGCCTGTGGAAGCGGAAGAAGGAGTCGCTCCTTTCGCATCTCGAGGTGGAGATGCTGCGTCTCTTCGCCGCGCATCCCGACGAGCCCTTGAAGCGCTCGGAGATCATCCGCCAGGCCTGGGGCGAGGACGCCTACCCGAGCGAGCGGACCGTCGACAACTTCGTCCTGAAGCTCAGGAAGAAGATCGAGGACGACCCCGCGCGGCCGCGTCACCTGGTGACGGAGTTCGGGCACGGCTACCGCTTCTGTCCCGCGGGATGACGACAAGAGGGCGCGAAATGACGTGGTCGTGACAAGCCGGACGTTCGCGCGGCCTACCTTGAGCGGCCAGAACGATGGCCTTGGTGGGAGATCGACATGAAGCGCATGAGCCCGATCCTCTTCCTCCTGCTCCTCCTGCCGTTCGCACGGGCGAACGCGCAGCAGACCGCACGGGACGCCTACCTGGAGGCGTGGTTCCAGGAGACCGCCGAGGGGAACCTGGAGGCGGCGCTGCGAGAGTACAAACAGTGCGTCACGCTCGCGGGCGACGACCGCGAGCTGGCGGCGCGGGCGTCCTGGCGCATGGCGCGGATCGCGCGGGCGCGGGGGGACGAGGAAACTGCGAAGCTCCAGCTCCAGAAGCTGATCGATCGCTACCCGGACACGAAGGCGGCGTCCGCCGCGCAGGCCGATCTGGCGGGGCCGGCCGCGGGGGAGCAGGAGGGACGCGAGGCGGCGGCGGTGGAGGAAGCGCGTCGCATGCTGCGGGAGATGCTGGGAGGGGAGAACGTGAACAGCCCGCGAGCCCGTACGGTCTTCCGGACGCTCTCGGTCGAGGAGATCGTCGCGACGCAGAAGGTCCTGGGCGGCGGGCTCGGCGGGATCACGGATCGTCTCGACGATACGGCGTTCACGGACCAACTCGTCGAGCTTCTGGCGAGATCCGACGACTCTGGCTCGCACCAGGCCTGCCTCCAGATCCTCCAGCGGTTCCCATCGTTCCGAATCCCCGAGCGGCTGCGAGCACGGCTGCCGCAGCTCGACCCCATATGCCGACCTGCCGTGGTCAGCCTGCTGATCAGCCGGCCGGACGGCAGCGGGCTGCCGATCCTCCGCGAGTTGATCGACGGCGTTCCGATGTATCGGGACGAGGCCGCGCTCTTCAATCTCCTCAAGGATCTGCTGCAGCGTGCGGACTCCCAGGCGCTTCCCGTGCTCGACCAGGTGCTGGATCTGCTCCTTCGGAGCGCGACGTCGCCGGAGTGGATGCATTGGTGGCCCACTTCCCATCTCCTGATGGACACCGTGTCCGCGCGCCACGCGCTGGAACGTCTCGGCGAGTTTCCGGCTGCCTTCCGCCTGACGGTCGCCACCGAAGCGGTCACCAATGCGAAGGGCGAACTCCCCCGCGCGTGGCTCGACCGGTTCCTCGCCGATGCCGAGCCGCTGGTGCGGCAGCAGGCGATCCTGGGGCTCTTCCTGTCGGGCGATCCAGAGCGAAGGCGCGAGGGGATCGATCGCTTCCTGGCCGAAGCGAACCCCTACGACTTGAGCCTGGTGGAAGTCTTGGTGAAGCGACGGGCCGGCGCGCCGCCTCTCGACGAGCTGATGAGCTTCCCCGAAGGCGTCCTGCGCGAGGCCGTCTACTGGTTCTCCCTCGCGGACGAGCGGCGGTCTATCGCGCAGGTGCTGCGCTTCGGTCTGGATCGGAAGGACCCGGAGCTGCTCCACGCTCTCCTGTTCCTGACGTTCGCCAGCGATCCCGACGTCAACTACGGGCGCCAGCGGTGGAATGGCAACACGGACGCCGCCTATGCCGGCCGGATGCTGGCCCAGTCGCTCTCGTCCACCGTGGATGCGAACCTCGGCCGGGATCTCACCAATGCGGTGTCCGCGCGAATGGAACTCGAGCTCCGGCGACAGTACGTCGACCTTCTGAAGGAGTGCTGGCGCCTCGACTCCTTCGCCGGCGCCGTGGACCAGATGGCGAACGACCCATCGGCCACGGTGCGGTTGCGAGTCCTCGAGCTTCTGCCGTTCGATCCACTGCACGCACAGACTCGCGTCGCCCGTCTCCTGGACGCCGATCCACGCGTGGCGAGCCTGGCCCGCGCACGCTGCTCGGACCCGGAGGCGTTGGCGGCCGCCTGCGCGAGCGCGGACCTCGACCGCCTCGACGACCTCTGCCAGAAGGCCCTCGACCAGAAGTGGCCGCGCGCCGTCCGCGCCGCCTATGAGCGCCTCCCGGACGGACATCCGCTGGCCGTGCCGTGCTTCGAGTTCCTCTGGCAGGACGACCTGTCGATCCTCCTGAGAGGACTGAGACGGCTGGGCGGGATCCAATCCTCCGCCTGGCGGATCCTCCAGGGACTGCCGCTCCCGGAGGACCTGGGCCAGCTCGTGAAGCAGACCCCGGACGTCCCGGAGTCGGTTGCGGCCCTGGCGGACGAACTCGCGAAGCGCCTCCCCGAGGTGGAGGAAGCCTTCCGCGTCTTCCGGGTCGAGGGAATCCTGCAGGACCGCCGGAACGCGGGGCCCCAAAATAGGGACTGGAGGCTGGACGGCGAGCGCCTCGCCGCGCTGAACGCTCGCGGCGAGCTCGTGCGGCTTGCGCACTCCGCCCTCCCAGAAGATCAGAGGGCCGGCGCCGCCGGCATGGTGAAGCTCGGCATGAAGGACGAGCTGCTGGCGGCAATCCGTGACGTTTCGGAGCCGTCGTACCTGCTGGTCCCCGCGCTGCAGCTTGGCCTGGGCGACGAGCTGATCGGACTGGTGCGGGCGGACCTGCTCGTCGCCCATGACCTGGCGATCGCGGCACGGGATGGAATGCGCGGAGACGTCCTCGCGCGGCTCCTGCTTCCCGAGGGAGACGAGGACGCGCCCGGCGACCTGTTGCCAAACTCGACCAACCTGTCGACGTGCCTCGGGTACGCCGCCGACTTCCTGACGCGCGAGAAGGACGCCGCCGGCCTCGTCGCCCTCGTCGAGCGCTACGGCTCAGGCGCCGGGGTCAACGGACTGCTGCAGCTCCAGGCCTACGACCGCATCCTCGCCGGCATGGGCCGCTGGACGCCGGGTCCGGTCCAGATCGCTCTCGCCGAGCTCCACCGTCTCACCGGCCTCCCGGAGACCGATTCGAACCGGACTCCCGAATGGCCCCAGTTCCAGGCCGACCAGCAGGCGCTCATCGAAGCCTGGCGCAAAGCGCTTCTGCACTGAGCGGGGCGCGCGCTCACACCTCGTAGGCCAAGACCGGCGCCAGCCACTTCTGCACCGTCTCCAGGTCGGTGCCCTTCCTGCGCGCGTAGTCCTCCACCTGGTCGCGGTCGATCTTGCCGATCCCGAAGTAGGTCGAGTCGGGATGGGAGAAGTAGTAGCCGGTGACGGCGGCCGTGGGCTGCATGGCGAAGCTCTCGGTCAGCCGGATGGCGGCGTTGTCGCCCGCGCGCAGCAGGCGGCACAGGTTCTCCTTCTCGCTGTGGTCGGGAAGCGCCGGGTAGCCCGGCGCCGGGCGGATGCCCTGGTACTTCCGCTTCGCCGGATCCTCCCCGGCCGCGGCCTCCTGCGGCGCGAAGCCCCAGAACTCGCGGCGCACGCGCTCGTGCAGGTGCTCGGCGAAGGCCTCGGCCAGGCGGTCGGCGAGGATCTTCAGCATGATCTTGCCGTAGTCGTCGTTCTGGCCCTCGAAGCGCTTGACCATCTCCTCCATGCCGATGCCCGCGGTCAGGGCGAAGCCGCCGATGTAGTCCTTGACGCCGCTGTTCTTGGGCGCGATGAAGTCCGAGAGCGCGTAGTTCGGCCGGCCCGAGGTCTTGACGATCTGCTGGCGCAGCGAGTGGATCACCGTCAGGATCTCCGTGCGCGACTCGTCCCGGTACACCTCGATGTCGTCCTGCTCGGTGCTGTTGGCGGGGAAGAGGCCGATGACCGCCTTGGCTTTGAGCCAGCGCTCCGCGACGATCCTGCGCAGCATGGCCTGGGCGTCCTGGAAGAGCCGCGTCGCCTCCGCCCCCACCTTCTCGTCCGCCAGGATCTCGGGGTGCTTGCCCTTGAGTTCCCAGGCCGAGAAGAAGGGAGTCCAGTCGATGTACGCCGCCACGCGCGCCAGGTCGTAGTCGTCGAACACCTTGAGCCCGACGAAGCCGGGCTTGGCGGGCGGGGTCTTCTCCCAGTCGATGACCAGGCGCGACTTGCGCGCCTCCGCCAGCGGCAGGCGGCGAGCCAGCGCCTGCACCCCGCGGTGGTCGGTGCGCAGGGCGTCGTGCTGCTGGCGCACGCCGGCGAGGAACGCCTCTTTCTTCGCCGCGTCCTCGGAGAGCAGGGCCGAGAACACGGCCACGCTGCGCGACGCATCGCGCACGTGCACCACCGGTCCGTCGTAGCACTGATCGAGCTTCACCGCGGTGTGGATGCGCGAGGTGGTGGCGCCGCCGATCACCAGGGGAATGGTGAAGCCCAGGCGCTGCATCTCGCAGGCGACGTGCTCCATTTCCTCGAGAGACGGCGTGATCAACCCGGAGAGGCCGATGGCGTCCGCCTGCTCGGCGCGCGCCGCGTCGAGGATCCTCGCCGCCGGCACCATGACGCCGAGATCCACCACGGCGAAGTTGTTGCACTCCAGCACGATGGTCACGATGTTCTTGCCGATGTCGTGCACGTCGCCCTTCACCGTGGCCAGCACGATCTTGCCCTTGGGCCGCGGCAGCGCCGCCTGCGCGCGCTCCTCCTCGATGAAGGGCACGAGGTGCGCCACCGCCCGCTTCATGACGCGCGCCGTCTTCACCACCTGCGGCAGGAACATCTTGCCGGCGCCGAACAGGTCGCCGACGACGTTCATGCCGCGCATGAGCGGCCCCTCGATCACGTCGATCGGGCGCGCGCTCCTGCTGCGCGCCTCCTCCGTGTCCTCGACGACGTGCTCCGCGATCCCCTTGACCAAGGCGTGGATGAGGCGCTCCTCGACCGGTCCCGAGCGCCAGGCGAGATCCGGGCTCTGGGAGCGCGCTTCGCCCTTGAAGGACGCGGCGATCTCCACCAGGCGCTCGGTGGCGTCGGCGCGCCGCCGCAGCACGACGTCCTCGACGCGCTCGCGCAGCTCCGGCTCGATCTCCTCGTAGGGCACGAGCTGGCCGGCGTTGACGATCCCCAAGTCCATGCCGGCGGCGACGGCGTGGTAGAGGAACACGGCGTGGATCGCCTCGCGCACGCGGTTGTTGCCGCGGAACGCGAAGGACACGTTGCTCACCCCGCCGCCCACCAGGGCATGCGGCAGCGTCTGCTTGATGGCGCGCGCCGCGTCGAAGAAGGCCAGGGCGTAGCGCTCGTGCTCCTCGATGCCGGTGGCGATCGCGAAGACGTTCGGGTCGAAGATGATGTCCTCGGGCGGGAAGCCGACGCGCTC
>JACQZJ010000106.1 GCA_016213895.1 Planctomycetota bacterium
CCCGGGGACAGCGCCCGCGGCTGTCCCCGGGTCTTTATCTGCCTGGCTTCGACCCGCCGCGGGCCTGGCCGCCGCGGCGCCGCCCGCGCGTGCCGCGGCGCGCCGCCTCCGTCCTTCAGCGGGAATCCGCGCTTGCGGCGGCGTGCGCCGAAGCCAGGGGCTGGCCGGGCGCGCCGTGCGCCGCCGCCGGCAGCGAGAGGATGAGCTCCGCGCCCGTGTGCTCCGTGTCGGCGACGCGCAGGTCGCCGCGCATCTGGCGCGCCAGCTCGCGGCTGAGGTAGAGCCCGAGGCCGGTTCCCTCGACGCTCGCCGTTCTCGGGGAGCGCGCGCGGTAGAAGGGCTCGAACACCAGCTCGCGCTCGTCGGGCGGGATTCCCGGGCCGTCGTCGCACACCGTGATCACCGTCGTGGCGCCGCCCGGCGCGGCGCGCAGCGTGACGCGCGATCCGCCGGGGCTGTACTTGACCGCGTTCCCGGCCAGGTTCACCAGAATCTGCAGCAGGCGGTCGCGGTCGCAGAAGACCTCGAGTCCCTCTTCCAGCGGGGCAATGACCAGCTCGTGCCGGTCCTTGGCCGCGACCTCCCTGAGCGACGCCACGACCTCGCGCATGACCTCGGCCACGCAGTGCGCCGCGGGCTGCAGGTGGAACTTGCCGGACCGCAGCCGGCTCAGGTCGAGCAGCTCGTTGACCAGGCGGGTCACGCGCAGGACCTGGCCGCGCGTGATCTCCAGGAACTCGCGGCGCTCCGCGGCCTCGATCTCGTCGCCGTAGCTGAGCAGCAGCTCGACGTACGACCAGACCGAGGTCAGGGGCGTGCGCAGCTCGTGGGCGAGCAGCGACACGAACTCGTCCTTGACGCGGTCCAGCTTCTCCAGCCGGCGGTTGGCCTGGACCAGCTCCGCGGTGCGCTTGCGCACCGCTCCAGCGAGCTGGTTGCGCTGGCGCAGCAGCGAGCGCTCCTGCTCGCCGTACTCCTGCAGCAGTTCCTGGAAGCGGCGCGACATGGACTCGAAGCGCTGGTGCAGGTCGGAAGGCGGCTTCTCCTTGTGCTCCTCGGCGCAGGCGGCGCACTTCCGCGCCGCGCGCCGCGCGCAGTGCGAGAACCAGGCGCAAAGGCCCCCGCCGCTCAGGGCGAGCGCCGCTGCGGCCGGCCACAGGCCGGCGCCGCCGGCCGCGAGAGCAGTGCCCGCGGCGGCGATCAGGGCGGATCCGAGACCGGTCCTCAACGTAGTGGCAGCGAGCATCCCGGAGTTGGCGCGCACGGTGAATGGGCGCGGCCCCCAGCAAGTCGTTCCGACGTTCCGTCTGATCGGCTCGCCGGGCGCGACGGGTTGAGCGAATAGTCGCCAGATGCCTTGCGGCGGCGATGCAACCGACGGAGCGCCCGCCGGGTGGGCGCTCCGCGGCTGATCGCCGGGAGGGGGCGTGGGCCATGCACCCTCACCGGAGGTCACGGGGACGCTTTCGCGCTTGCGGCGCCCGCCCGACCGTCGCGCTGGACCGTGTGGAATCCGTATGCTCTGGGGATGGACTGGCGGGCGGCCGTTTTCGACCTCGATGGCACGCTGGCGGACACGCTGCAGACGATCACGGTCGCCCTGAACCACGGCCTGGCCGCGCTCGACCTCCCTGGCCGCGAGCAGCACGAAGTACGGCGCATGGTGGGCGAGGGGATCGGCGTGCTCTGCGAGAGGGCGCTGCCCGCCGGCCGGGCGGACCTGCTCCCGCGGCTGCACGCCGAGGTCAGGGCCTTCTACGAGCAGAACACCCTGCTTCACTGCCGGCTCTACGACGGAGTGGAGGCCATGCTGCGCGCCCTGGACGGGGCGGGAGCGCGCCTTGCGGTGCTCTCCAACAAGCCGGACGATCTGGCGGCGCGCACGGTGGAAGGGCTCGGCGTCGCGCGCTACTTCGACTGCGTCCTCGGCCACAGGGAGGAGTTCCCCAGGAAGCCGGATCCGGCGGCGCTCCGCTGGATCCTCGAGCGGCTCGGCCTCGACCCGCGCGAGACGCTTTACGTCGGGGACACGCCGATCGACATGCAGACCGCTGGAGCGGTCGGGCTGGCCGCGGTCGCGGTGACCTGGGGCTTCCGCGACCGCGAGGAGCTGCTGGCCTTCGCCCCGCGCTACGTGGTCGACCGGCCCGCGGAGATCGTGCGCATCTTCCTCGGCGGGGAGGCGCGGGATGATGCGTGACGGCGAGCGGCAGGGCGCAGGCCCGGCCGCGGCGGAGTGGCGTCCGCTCGCCCGGCTGCTGCGGCCGTTCATCGTCCTCGAGCCGCGCGAGGCCGCGCCCCTGGTCTGGTCCTTCCTCTGCGCCTTCTTCCTGTTCTTCTCCTACTTCATCGTCAAGCCGTTGCGCGACGAGATGGGCGTCAGCCAGGGGGCCAAGAACCTCCCCAACCTGTTCCTGGTGACGCTGGTCACGATGGCGGTCGTCCATCTTCTCTTCGCCGCGCTCGTCTCCAAGTCGTCGCGCCGCACGTTCCTGCCCGTCCTCTTCCGCACCATCGCCCTCGTGCTGCTCCTCTTCTGCGCGCTTTTCCGCGCCGCCCCTCCCGCGCTCGATGTCTGGCTGGCGCGCGCCTTCTACGTCTGGGTCAGCGTCTACAACCTGCTCGCTGTCTCGGTGTTCTGGGGGCTGATGGCGGACAGCTTCCACAGCGGCCAGAGCAAGCGCCTGTACGCGTTCATCGCCGCCGGCCTGACGATCGGCGGCATCGCCGGCGCCGGGTTCACGTCGCTATGCGTGGGCATTCTCGGTGCCAGCGGCCTGGTCGTCGCCGCCGCCCTGATCCTCGAGCTGGTCGTCTGGTGCGCGCGTCGTTTCATGCGCTGCGCGGCCCCTGCCGCGCGCGAGCGCGCCGCCGCGGCGGGGCAGCCGCTGGTCAGGGGAGCGCTGGAAGGCGTGCAGCGCGTCGTCCAGCGGCCCTACCTCATCGGCATCTGCCTCTTCATGTTCTTCTACACCTTCACTTCGACCGCCCTCAACTTGGAGCGGGCGAGCATCATCGAGGCGGCGATCAGCGACAGCGAGCGGCGCGTGGCGCTCTTCGCCAACAGGGAGTTCGTGGTCCAGTCCCTGACGCTGGTGGTGCAGCTCCTCCTGGCCGGGCGCTTCATCCGCTGGGCGGGAATCAGCCTCGGCCTGGCGCTCGTGCCGCTCATCAGCCTGAGCGGCTTCGGGGCGTTGCTCGCGGCGCCCACGCTCGCGGTCGTGATGACGTTCGACGTGCTGCGCGCCTTCATGAACTACGCCGTGGCGCATCCCTGCCGGGAGGCGCTCTACACCGTCCTGGACCGGGCGGAGAAGTACAAGTCGAAGAACTTCATCGACACCTTCGTCTACCGCGGCGGCGACGCGTTCGCGGCCCTGAGCCAGCGCGCCGGCGGGTTGGTGCTCGCCCTCGCCGTCCTCGTCTCCCTGGCGTGGACAGCCGTCGCGCTGCTCCTGGGGAGGCGGCAGCGGCAGCTCGCCGGGGAGGGCGCCACATGACGGCGTTCTGCACGTTCCTCGCCGCGATCGCGCAAGGCGACCAGGGCGCGGCGGCGCGCCTGCTCGCGGCCGATGCCACGCTCGCGCGCCAGGAGACGAGCGGGGACTCGAACCCGCTGCACCTCGCCTACGCGCGCGGCCACCACGAGCTGGTTCTGCTCCTGCTCAAGGCGGGCGCCAGCGTGGAGGCGCGGAACGCCGGGGGCAGCACGCTCCTGATCGCCGCCGCTGAGCGCGGCGAGGAGGAGATGGTCAAGCTCCTGCTGGCGCACGGCGCGCGCGTGGATGCCAGCAACACCCGCGGGGAGACGCCGCTCTCCGCCGCGAGCGCGTCCGGACACCTCGCCGTGGTCAGGCTGCTGGCGCAGGCGGGCGCCGTCCCGGACGCGCGCGCCAAGGACGGCCGCAGTGCGCTCGAGTGGGCGCGCACCACGGGCCATCGCGACGTGGCGCGCTATCTGGAGCGCGTCGCCCGGCCTTGAGCCGGGCCGATCCTGGCGCTCGGCGGCAACGGCTTCTCAGGGCAGAAGGACCGTGGCCGCGCCCGGCGGCGCCTGCTTCGGCGTCACCTCGACCTCCACCTTCTCCTTGTTGCCGCCGAAGCCGGAGATGACGAGGGTGTAGGCCCCGAGATCCTCGAGCGTGACGCCGGTGGCCTCGATGCCGCCGTTGGCGAGCGGCACCGCCATGCTGGAGATGTCCAGCGCCTGGCCGCCCGGCCGGACGAGAGTGAGGTTGATCGTGCCGCTGAAGCCCTTGGTGGGCTCGACGCAGAAGCCGAACTCGCCCACGGGCAGGCCGAGCAGCGTGACCTGCGCCAGACCGGTGGCCTTGTCCGGCTTCACCTTGCCGTGGAACGGCTTGGCCGCGGCCGGGAGCTTGCGCTTGGTGCCGACCACGTACGCGCCCAGGGAGTCGCCGTCCCCCTCGATGCGCAGGCGGAACATGCCGCTCGCCGGCAGCTTCACCGACTTCTTGACCTGCTTCGCGCTGTGCGGGATGGTCCACGACTTGATGAGCTGGAGGTCCGCGGTGAGCACCGAGACCACGGGGCGTACGTTGCCGGTGTAGGAGGACACGCCGAGGTTCAGCCGCATGCCTTCGACCCCGGCGAACAGCGCCTCGTCGGAGTCGTTCGCCGACTCGATCTCGCCGACGATCAGGTCCCCGGCGTCGATCGTCGCCTCGCCGACCACGAGCGTCACAGGGATGATCGCGTGGTCCAGCGGATCGGCGTAGTTGAGGAAGATGAGGCTCGAGGCGTACTCGCCGACGGCCAGACCATCGGCGTTGAACGAGATGACGACCGGCTGCGGGTCTCCGCCGCCCAGGGCGAAGCTGGCGCTCGGCGTCACCGCGAGCCACGACGCGGCCGGGTACTCGGTGACGGTGAAGACCAGGATGCCGTTGGCGCTGCCGGTGTTCCTGACGTAGACGGTCTGCGGCGCCGGGGCGGCACCCTCGAGCTCGCAGGCGGCGCTGAGCTCCGCCGGTCCGTCGAACTCGAGGTCGACCTGGTAGACCTCGGTCATGCCCCCGAGGATCTCGTTGTTGAAGATGACCTCCTCGCCCGGGACCGGCGCGATGCGCACCGCCCAACGATAGATGTCCGGCGGCAAGTCGGGCGGAATGTTGGTCGAAACGGTCAGCGAGCCGATGAGCGACGTGGAGAACGTCGCCACCACCGTGTCCTCAGGGCCGATGGTCTCGTCCAGCGAGAGGAACACGTCGAGCGAGTAGTCGCCCGAGAACGGACCGCCGAGGTTGACGACCATCACGTTCACCACGACGACCGTGCCGACCAGGGCCGTGCCTGGCCCCTGGATGGCCAGCGCCAGGAGGTCGGGAGGCGGATCGTCCGCGCTCGCCGCTGGCGCCGCGGCGAGCGCGAGAACGCTCGCGGCCAGAAGAACGAGACTCGTTCTCAGCAATCGCTTCGTCTTGCAACGCATTTCATACCCCCTGCGTCTCCCGAGACGCGGTTCCAGCCTCTGCCTCCTCCTTGGGTTCCGGCAGCCTATCCATGCACCAGTAAAAGCCATGATTGGCCCACGTGGGGCGCTTTTTTTTGTCCGTCCTGCGCCTGTCGCGCGCGGGTCATGGCGCGGCCGCTGTCGGGCGGTGGACGCTGCCCGCGGCGAAGTCCTGGTAAGGGCTGGCGAAACAGGGACTTGCACACCTGATCGGCTGAAACTCCAGGCGCCGCGCCAGGCGGCTCACGGCGAACCGGCGCCTCCCGGCGGCGTTTCTCGTTCCACGCCCCCGCGGCTGCTCCGCCGCGGGAAGCCAACTGCCGTGTAGATTCTGCGCCACGCGCGGACTGGCGATCGGACGGTTTGATGACGGCGCTCGCGCTTCCACTGCGGCTGCTTCTTCTGCTCGCTGGTCAGGCCGGCGAGCCGGCGTCCATTCCCGTGGAACCGGTCCGGCCGGTCCTGGTGGGGCAGGAGATCGACACCGCGCTCGACCTCGACGCGGGCCGCCTCGAGCTCTTGACCAAGGAAGGGCGCTCCCTGGCCGTGCTGCCTGTTGGCCTGGCTGTCGGCGTCCGCGCCGGCCCCTTCGGGCCGATCCTGATCTACGGCATTCCCTACGGGGCCTTCTCGCGGCTCGAGGCCTGCTGCGCGCTCGAGGGCGCGGCGCCGGCCGGGCCCTACTTCGGCCGCTCCGCCGCGGGCCTGCCGCTGCGGGCCGGCGGGCGCGAGTTCTCCGCCGGCGTGTCGCTCCGTGCGCCGGGATGGATCGTGATCGGGACAACGCGGCTGTTCGGCGCCGCCGCCGCGCCGCCGCACAGCCTGCGCGGGCTTTTCGCCGTGGACGAGGCCTCGCCCGAGGGCGCGGCTGCGGCGTTGACCATCCACGCGGACGGAGTCCAGCTGTACGCAAGTCCCTCGCTGCCGAGGGGCGCGGAGCCGGCCGCCTTCGCAGTCGCGCTCCCCCTGGAGTGCCGCGAACTGAGCCTGCGTGTCGAGGGGGACGCGGGCGCCATCGCCGACCTGCTCGACGCCGCCTTCCTGGGAGCGGCGGGAGCGACCGTCGCCGCCCTGGACCTGCTGCGCGAGGATGAGCCCGGGATCGACCTGGCCGCCGGCCTGCCCGCCGGCGGTCTGGCCGCGCAGGGCCTGGTTCCGCTGCCCCCGGAGCCGGACCCGCTCGGCGGCAGCGTCGCCGTGGTCGACGTCGAGCGAGGCCCGCGCCGCTCTTTCTTGCCGCCGCCGCTGCTCCTGCCCTTCCGCTCGCCTTCCGGGGACATCATCGGCGTGGGCCTGGGCCAGGTGCCCGGCGCCACGCGCTTTGCGGTCGAGGCGGGACGGATCACGCTCAACGTGCCGGCGCTCGCCCTGGGCCGCGGGCGGGACGGGCAGGAGGAAGCGGAGGAAGAACAGCTCCGCCTGTTCGTGACCGTGGTTGCTGGCCGTACTCTCGAGGAGGTCGCCGAACGCTACCGCCTCACGCTGGCGGCAAGCGGCGCCTCGCCGGCGCTGCGCGCGGCCTCCAGCATCACCGTCCCGGCGTGGTGGCGCCGTCCCCTGCTCTTCGCGCGGCAGCCGGCCGGCTCCGGTCCGTTCGCGCGCTACGACGCCTTCGCGGTCGAGAGGAACGTGCGCGAGGTCGAGGAGCGGCTCGGCCTCGATGACTTCACGCTCGTCATCGACGGCAAGTGGAACCGGTTCCTCGGCGACCCGGCGCCCGCGCGCGACTTCGCCAAGCTGCGCACGGTCATCGCCGCGCAGCACGTCAAGGGCCGCAGGGTGCTCCTGCGCTGGAACCTGTTCGCGCTCGAGCCGGCGGCGCTCGCCGCGGCCATCGGCGTGGCCGGGAGCGGCGTCGCCGACGCGAGCAGCCGCCGCTTCCGGCCCTACGTGCACGAGGTCGTGCGCAGCTGCCTCATCGACGAGCTGCACAGCCTGGGCGCCGACGGCTTCGTCTTCGATGGGCTCGACCTGGTGGGCGATCCCAGCCGCCTGCCCGGGCCCTCCTCGCCGCCCGCCGGCATGGGACTGGCGCAGATCGCCCTCGCGCTCGCGGAGTACCGCAGGGAAGCGGAGAGCCTGTGCGGTCCGGGCGAGAAGCTGTTGCTCTCCCCCTGCGCCCTGCCGCAGTGCGTCGCGGACCAGGGCGGCATCCTGTTCGACGGGTCAGGCGTCGACCTGGAGACGCGCGAGGCGCGCGCCCGCTTCCTCGCCGCGCTTTTTCCCGACCTGCCCATCTTCTCGGCGCCGCCGGAAGGGGGCGCTGAGGACGCGCTCTGCTGGGCGGCGCGCTGCGTCGCGATCGGCGTGCCGGCGGTGGGCTCGCGCACGCTGGCGCTGCTCGACGACGAGCAGGCGCGCGCTCTCGGGGCGGTCTTGTCCCTGGCCTGTCTCAGGCCGCTCGGCGCGCCGCGCATGCTGGCCGACGGGCGCTGGTGGATGGGCTGCGACGGGCGCTGCTACGCCGAAACGCTCCCGGGTGACGCGGGCGTGGCGGTCTACCCGGAAAGGGGCGCGGCCGCTCTCGCGCTGATCGCGGGCGGCGACGCCGCGCTCCCCTTCACTCCGACGCGACTGGAGGACGGAGGCGCGGCGCGCGTGGAGATCTCGGGAGCGGGAGCGCTGCTGCGAAACGGCGTCACCGGGCGCGTGTACCGCTTCCGGCTGGACTGATCCTCGGGGCCCGGCGCGCGCGCCCGGCCGCCGCCTCAGCCGTCGCGCGCCTGCTCCTTCTGCGCGTACTGCTTCCACTTCTCGTCCATCTCGTGGAAGACGTCCACGCCCGGCTCGACCGGGAAGAGCTCCTCGGAGAAGGCGCGCCAGCGGCGCATGAAGTCGCTGCCACGGCCGCCGCTCGCGGCCAGGCAGGTGCGCCGCAGCCAGAGCTGTCCGGCGCGCCCCATCTTCATGGCGATGAAGTCGAAGAAGCTCCACGCCTTGGCAAAATCCGCGTCGGTGATGTCCGCGAGCGTCTTGACGGCCAGGGCGTCGATGTTCGGCCCCTTGCTCAGGGCCAGCTCGTTGAAGTAGCCGCGCATGCCGCGCTGCACCGTCTTCTCCCCCTCCTGCGCCGCGGGCTTGGCGTAGCTCGGCTCGGTCCACCGGAAGCAGGTCACCGTGTTGCGGCCGAGGTGGCCGAAGGACACGTAGTACGCGACCGCCTCCTCCAGCCAGTCCTGGTTCATGTTGTAGCTTCCCCGGCCGTAGTGCAGGTTGGCGAGGATGTGCCCCATCTTGTGGGCGATGATGCCCTCGACGTCGTGCTGCTCGCCAAGCCGCCAGTAGCTGGTGTACTCGGCGCCCTTGGCGCCGCCGCCGCGCAGGCTGGAGCCGCTCATCTTCAGCTCGCGCTCGCGGTTCTTGCCGCTCCCCCAGCCCACGCCGTAGTACTGGACCTTGAACAGCTCGAAGGAGTGATCGTCCGGCGGGCAGAAGAAGAACTCGGCGAACAGGCGGTCGGGGATGTGGTCGTGAAACTCCTCGTCGCGGTAGGGGTCGACGAAGTCCTTGCGGAAGGCCTCGATGATCTCCTCGGCCAGCTCGAGCGCGCGCTCCGCCTGGCTGTCGGCCAGCTCGGTCACGTAGATGATGCGCACGTGTTTGCTCTCGCGCGCGTGGAAGCTGGTCTTGCCTTCCGTGATCTCCTTGGAGATCTCGGCCAGCCTGGGCGGGGTGTCGATGGCGCGCACCGAGGAGAGCGCCGCCTTCTCGCGTAGTTGCGTTGCTTCCTCGGCCACGGCCTTCTTCTCACGCTCGAGGGTCGCCTTGAGCTTCTTGGCCGCGATCGGGTAGCCCATGTTGATCAGCCACGTGGCCAGGCGGTCGGAGCGGGCGATCATCTTGCCGTGGCTGGCGAACCAGCCGGTGCCGCCCTTGTCGCAGGCATCCCGGTCGGTCTTCAGCGCCTCGATCTCGGCCAGGCGCTGCAGGTACTCGAGGGCGAGCCCCTCGAGCGTCTGGAGCTGGTCCACGTAGCGCAGGTTGCCGAACTCGTCGCCGGCGAAGCAGCAGACGCTGCGTTTGCCGTTCTGGACCTTCTTGCCGTCTTCCCACTCGTAGGGCACGAGCGCGGGGTCGGAGGGATCGGCCACCCAGAGCTCGTTCTTCGCTTCGGGACCGCCGGTCTTCTGGATCGACCCGGGGCTGCACACGATCCCCAGCTTCGGCTCCCCGATGATCACCTGCATGCCCTGGTAGGTGGTGAGGAACTTGCTGTAGCGCTTCTCGACGCGCTCGTCGAGCGGCTTGGCGAAGACCACCTGAGCCGAGGCGGCGGGACAGAGGAACAGGAGCAGGAAGATCACGGCGGCGCGCATGCGGGAATCCGAGAGTGGCGTCGGGAAGCGGAGCCAGGGCCACCGAGTCTACCGCAACTCCGCGCCGCGTCGCACGCACTTCATGCCCGCGGCTGGCGGTCGCGGTCGAAGCAGCGTTTCGAGACCGCCGCCGCTCCGCGACCGTCGGGCTTCCTGCCTGCGCCCGCGGGCGTTGCGGGATCGGGCCGCGGGAAGCCTGGGATTGGCTGCCCGCGGCGGCGCCGCCCGAGCTAGGAGAAGGGGCGCTCGCTGAAGGAAGCGGACGGCGCTCCAGCCGCGCGTTGAAGAACCAGACTCGGGAGCATTCGCGATGAAGAGCTACTGGATCGCCACCACCATTCTTACCACCTGCCTCGCCGCTCCCTCCGAGGGCGCGAAGCTCAAGGTACCGGGGGACTTCGCCACCATTCAGGCGGCGGTGAACGCCGCGGGAGCGGGCGACGTCGTCGAGGTGTCGTCCGGGACCTACTTCGAGAACGTCACCATCGCGGCGACCGATTTCACGCTGCGCGCCAAGAGCGGTCACACGGTCACCATCGACGCCGGCGGCACCGGCGAGCCGCTGAGCATAGGACTCTCCACCGGCGTCACGGTGCAGGACATCCGCCTGGAGAACACCGCCGACTCGGTCGGGTTGGAGATCGTGTTATCGAGCGCCATCCTCATCAAGGGATGCACGGTGGACGGGACTTCCGGCGCCGGGATCTCCGTCGGCCTGGCGGGCGAGGTCGTGATCGAGGAGTGCAACGTGAAGAACACCGGCGGAAACGGGATCACCATGTTGGCGTCCGCCTCGGTGGTGCGCGACACGACCGTGAAGAACGCCGGGGACGATGGCATTGTGGTGACGGGGGCGGCCAACACGATCGAGGGCAACACGATCATGGATCCGGTGGACAGGGGCATCAGTCTCGGCGATGACCCCACGACCTGTGAATCCTGCCTGGTCGTGGACAACGACATCGAGAGCGCCTTCGATGGCATCTACCTCGACGCCGCCGCGACCGGGAACACGATCCTCGACAACACCATCGAGAACAGCGAGTTCGACGGCATCGAGCTGCAGGACGGAGCCGAGCACAACATCGTCAGCGGCAACACGATCCGGGCCACCGGGGACTCGGGAATAGAGTGCAGCTCGGACTACTGCCTCTACAGCAAGAACAAGCTGAGGAACTCCTCGCAGGACGGCTTCCAGATCGAAAGCGCCGCCGAGTATTGCCTATTCTACAAGAACAAGGTGAAGCAGAGCGCGGACGACGGCTTCGAGGTCGACGGCGCCTCGAACGCGCTGGTCGAAAACCAGGCCAAGAACAGCGGTTCGTTCGACTTGAACGACGACACCTTGCCGGGGGACACCTCCTACCTCGGCAACACGTTCACCACCGTCGCGCCGTGAGGTGAATGGCCGCAGCGCAGCGGCGCCGCTTGCCTTCCTTCCGTCCTCCCGACCAGAGCGCCGCTCGCATCGGCCGCGGCCGCGTGCGAGAATGGCGTCACCGGCCGCTCGAAGCAGGCTGCCGCGAGGGCGGCCGGAGGAGCCGAAGTCGGGAGGAGCCGCCATGAACAGCCGCTGGATCACGTTCTGCCTTCTCGCCGTCTGCCTCGCGGCGCCCGCCGAGGGGGCGAAGCTCAAGGTGCCGGGAGACTACGCCACCATCCAGGCGGCGGTGAACGCCGCGGGCGCGGGAGACGTCATCGAGGTTTCGCAAGGGACGTACCTCGAGAAGGTGAGCATCTCGGGCAAGGATGATCTCACCCTCAGGGCCAAGAACGGACACGCGGTGAACATCGACGCCGGCGGCTCGGGCACGCCGCTGAGCATCGCGACCTGCTCGGGCATCACGGTGCGAGGCTTGCGGCTGCGGCACACCAGCGATTCGGCCGGGATCACGATCGGCTTGGCGGGCTCGATCCTCATCAAGGGCTGCACCGTCAGCGACACCGCCTTCGCGGGGATCTCCGCCGCCCTGGTGAGCGACGTCGTGATCGAGGAGTGCACTGTGAAGAACGCGGCGGGCGACGGGATCGCCGGCTGGATGGGCATGTCGGTCGTGCGCAACACGACCGTGCAGAACGTGGGTGGCAGCGGCATCCTGATCGTGGGTTACGCCAACACGATCGAGGGGAACAGCATCCGGAACTGCGCGGCGCAGGGTATTCGGCTCGGAAACGGCGCTGATCTCTGCGAGTCGTGCCTGGTCGTGGAAAACCGCGTCGCGAGCGCGGCGGACGGCATCTACCTCGACGCGAAGGCCACGGGCAACTCGGTCCTCGACAACGTCGTCGAGGACACGACCAGCGACGGCATCGAGCTCCAGGATGGGGCCGAGTACAGCATCGTCAGCGGTAACGCGATCCGGGGCGCCGGGACGGCTGGGATGGACGTGGACGCGGGCTTCTGCAGCCTGAGCGAGAACAAGGTGCAGAAGGCGGCGGGCGCCGGCTTCGAGGTCGAGGCCAACGCCAGCTCCTGCTTGTTCTTCAAGAACAAGGCGGCGCACGCGGGCGAAGACGGCTTCAGCGTCGGCGGCTCTCCGAACACGTTCGTGGAGAACCGGGCCAGCCACAGCGGCGGGCACGACCTGGACGACGACACGGCCCCGGGCAGCAACGTCTACCTGGGGAACAAGTTCAAGACCATCGCTCCCTGAGGGCCGGCGCGGCCCGGCCGTCGCGCCGCTTGCCTCGCATCCCGAATCCCGACGAACGGGCGGCTCGCATCGGCCTCGGCCGAGTGCGAGAATGGCGGGACCACCGCCCGCGGCGCGTCCCGCGCCACGGGGGTGTTCACACACCCAAGTCGGGAGTACCCACGATGAGGACCTGCTGGATCACCTCTTCCCTTCTTGCCGTTTGCCTCGTGACGCCCGCGGAGGGCGCGAAGCTCAAGGTGCCGGGGGACTTCGGCACCATCCAGGCGGCGGTGAACGCCGCAGGAGCGGGGGACATCGTCGAAGTCTCCTCGGGCACGTACGTCGAGGACGTCAGCATCAGCGGCACCGACATCACCCTTCGCGCCAAGAGCGGGCACAAGGTCTATATCGACGCCGGTGGCGCCGGCGTGCCGCTGAGCATTGGGATCTCCGCGGGAATCACGGTGCAGGACATCTACCTGCGGAATACGGCCGACTCGGACGGGCTCAGCATCGCCCTATCGAACGGCATTCTCATCAAGGGATGCACCGTCGATGACGTTTTCGACGACGGCATCTCCGCCGGCCTGACGAGCGAGATCGTGATCGAAGAGTGCACCGTGAAGAACGTCGGAGGCGACGGGATCGTCCTGCTTACGTCCGCGTCGGTGGTCCGCGACACGACGGTGAAGAACACCGGCGAAAACGGCATCATCGTGATGGGCGTGGGCACCACGATCGAGGGCAACACCATCAAGAATGCGGCCGACGCCGGTGTCAAGCTCGGCGATGATCCGACTACCTGCGAGTCGTGCCTGGTCGTGGACAACGACATCGAAGACGTGTGGGACGGCGTCTACCTCGACGCGACCGCCACCGGGAACTCGGTCCTGGACAACAACATCGAAAACGCCGAATACGACGGCATCGAGCTCCAGGACGGAGCGGAAGACAACATCGTCAGCGGCAACACGATCCGGTCCAGCGGGGATTCCGGGATCGAGTGCGCCTCGGACTACTGCCTGCACAGCAGGAACAAGGTGAAGAACGCCTTGACAGACGGCATCCTGATCGAGGGTGCCGCTCAGTACTGCCTGTTCTACAAGAACAAGGTGAAGCAGAGCGTAGACGACGGCTTCGAGGTTGACGGCGACTCGAATGTCCTAGTGGAGAACCAGGCCAAGAACAGCGGGGCCTTCGACCTGAACGACGACACCGCGCCGGGCGCCAACGCCTACCTGGGAAACACGTTCACGACCATCGCTCCGTGAGGCGGGCGGCCGCGCCAGCGCTCACCGTCTTTTCTCATCATCTCCAGCGAGATCTCGCGTAGGACTCGCCTGCGTGCGAGAATGCGGCTTCCGCCGCCCGGGGCGCGTCGCCACGGCCGCGGCGCGCACATACCAGAGTCGGGAGCATCCTCCGTGAAGACCTGCTGCATCGCGTTGTCCGTTGTCGTCGCCTGCCTCGCTGCGCCCGCTGAGGGCGGGAAGCTCAAGGTGCCGGGAGACCACGCCACCATCCAGGCGGCGGTGAACGCCGCGGTGGCGGGCGACGTCGTCGAGGTCTCCAAGGGGACGTACTTCGAGAACGTGACCATCACGGCCAAGAGCGGCATCACCCTTCGCGCCAAGAAGGGAGATACGGTCACCATCGACGCCGGCGGGAGCGGCATGCCGCTGAAGATCCAGCTTTCCAACTACGTCACGGTGCAGGGTTTGCGCCTGCGGCACACGGGCGACTCGCTGGGGCTGATGATCGACACGGGGGCCTTCATCAACGTCACGAAGTGCACCGTCGACGACGTGGCGGGCACCGGGATCAGCGCGGAAGGATCCGGGATCGTGATCGACGACTGCACGGTGAAGAACACAGGAGGGGCGGGCATCTTCCTGGAGGCGAGCAACTCGGTCATCCGCGACTGCACGGCAAGGAACAGCGCGGCCCAGGGCATCGTGGTGTACGGGTCGGTCAACACCATCGAGGGGAACTCCATCGCTGACGTCTCCGTTGGCGTCCTGCTTGGCGGAGCGGAATCCTGCGCCTCATGCCTGGTCGTGGACAACCGCGTCGAGGACGCCACGGACGGCATCTTCCTGAACGGGAACGCGGCCGGCAACTCGGTCCTGGACAACACCATCGAGGACGCCAAGTTCGACGGCGTCGAGCTGCAGACCGGGGCCGAGAACAACATCATCAGCGGCAACACGATTCGGTCCGTTGGGGAGAACGGGCTGGAGTGCGACTCGGCGTACTGCATCTACAGCAAGAACAGCATCAAGAGCCCGACAGGGGGCGGCGTGGTCATCGAGGCCAACGCCGATAGCTGCCAGTTCCACAAGAACACTGTGATCAGCGCCGGCGGAGACGGCTTCCACGTCGACGGCTCGCTGAACAGCCTGCTGGAGAACCAGGCCAAGAAGAGCGGCGCGTACGACCTGGACGACAACACGGCGCCGGGAAGCAACGTCTACCTGAACAACAAGTTCAAGACTTTCGCTCCGTGAGGCGGGGCGGCCCGGCCGCACGCCTCCTCCTCCCGACGAACCGAGGGCCTTCACCCGGACCTCAACGGGCGAGACGGGTTGCGGCGCCGCCGCGACGGGCTAAAGGGGAGGATCCGCCGTGCGCGGCGCAGTGCGCCGTGCGGGCGTTCACACGCCGGAGTCGGGAGTACCTGCCATGAAGACCTGTTGGGCCATGTTGTTCGCTGTTCTTGGTCTTCTCGTCGCGCCCGCCGAGGGAGGGAAGATCAAGGTGCCCGGAGACCACGCCACCATCCAGGCGGCGCTGACCGCCGGCACGGCCGGCGACGTCGTCGAGGTCTCGTCCGGGACGTACTTCGAGAACGTCACGATCAGCGGGACCGACATCACGCTGCGCGCCAAGAGCGGCCACACGGTCACGATCGACGCCGGCGGCAGCGGCGTGCCGCTGAGCATCGGGCTCGCCACGGGCGTGACGGTGCAGAACATCCGGCTGCAAAACACGGCCGATTCGGCAGGGCTGGAGATCGGCTTCGCGAGCACCGTGCTCATCAAGGGCTGCACCGTGGAGGGCGCGTCCCTCGCCGGGATCACCGTTGTGCTGGGGTACCAGGTCGTGATCGAGGAGTGCGCCGTGAAGAACTGTGGAGGAGACGGGATCCGCCTGCTGACGTTCAGTTCAGTGGTGCGCGACACGATCGTGAAGAAGGCGGGAGACGATGGCATCGTCGTGCTGGGATCGGCGAACACGATCGAGGGGAACTCGGTCCTTGATCCGGGGGACGATGGCATCCAGCTCGGTGAGAACCCGGATGGCTGCGCGTCCTGTCTGGTCATGGACAACAAGATCGAGGACGCAGACGACGGCATCTACCTCGACGGGACCGCAACCGAGAACTCGATCTTGGACAACAAGGTCGCGAACGCCGTCACCGACGGCATCGAGCTGCAGGATGGCGCCGTGGGCAACATCGTCAGCGGCAACGTCATCCAGGCGAGCGGTGGGTCGGGAATCGAGGGCGATTCGGAGAACTGCATCTACAGCAAGAACAAGGTGCAGAACTCGGCGTCGAGCGGCATCTGGAACCAGGCGAACGCCCAGTACTGCATGTTCTACAAGAACAAGGTGAAGCAAAGCCTGGGAGACGGCTTCGAGGTCGAGGGCGACTTCAACGGCTTCGTGGAGAACCAGGCGAAGAACAGCGGTTCGTTCGATCTGAACGACAACACCGCGCCGGGCTCCAACTACTACGTGAGCAACACCTTCACCACGATCGCTCCGTGACGCGGGCGGCCGCGGCCCCGCCACCGCACCGCTCGCGTCGGCGGCGGCCGCGTGCGAGAATGACGGGACCGCTGCCCGCGGCGGCAGTGGCGCCACTGTCGAACACGCGCACCGGAATCAGGAGTGCCCACGATGAAGACCTGCTGGACCACGCTCTGCGTTTTCAGCGTCTGCCTCGCCGCGCCAGCCGAGGGGGCGAAGCTCAAGGTGCCGGGAGATTACGGCACCATCCAGGCGGCGGTGAACGCCGGGTCAGCGGGCGACGTGATCGAGGTCTCGCAGGGCACGTACTTCGAGGACGTCGCCATCAACAAGAGCGACATCACGCTGCGCGCCAAGAGCGGGGATACGGTCACGATCGACGCCGGCGGCGCGGGCACGCCGCTGCCGGTCGCGGTCTGCTCCGGGGTCACGGTGCAGAAGATCCGCCTGCGCAACACGGCCAACTCCGTCGGGCTTGACATCGTCTTCGCGAGTTCCATCCTCATCAAGGGATGCGCCGTGGACAACGCGTCGAACGCCGGCATCTCCGCCAACGTGGTGACAGAGGTCGTGATCGAGGAGTGCAGCGTGAAGAACGCCGGAGGAGACGGCATCTACCTGTACGGCAATTCCTCGGTAGTGCGCGACACGACCGTGAGGAAGGCCGGGGCGGCGGGTATCCGCGTGACCGGCACAGCCAACACCATCGAGGGCAACACGATCGAGGACGTGGCTGACGCGGGCATCAAGCTCGGCGACGACCCCTCGGCCTGCGCGGACTGTCTGGTCATCGACAACGAGATCGATGGCTGCTGGGACGGCATATTCCTCGACGGCGTCTCGACCGGGAACTCGGTGCTCGAGAACGAGATCGCGAGCGCGCTGTACGACGGCATCGAACTCGCGCCCGGGGCAGACGCCAACATCGTCAGCGGCAACAACATCCGCGTCGACTACAGCGGGATGGAGTGCGGCTCCAACTCCTGCTGCATCAGCAAGAACAGGGTCACGAACAGCGATGACGGCATAGTGGTCGAGATCGGAGCTCAGTACTGCCTGTTCTACAAGAACAAGGTGAAGAAGAGCGGGAGCGACGGCTTCTTCGTCCAGGGCGTCTCGAACACGCTGATCGAGAACCAGGCCAAGAACAGCGGAGGCTTCGACCTGCACGACTTGACCGCCCCCGGAGCCAACGCCTACCTGGGTAACAGCTTCACCACCGTCGCCCCGTAGGGCTGGCGGCGGCCGCCGCGCGCCGGCGGCGCGCGTGGACTTAAGGGCCCTGGAACTCGAAGGCGCCGGTGTCGGCGAGCGCGGTGCCCGTGCCGGCGATGTCGACGCGCGCGAGGCCGCGCTGGTCGGCCGTGGGGCAGCCGGTGTCGTTGCCCGCGTCGATGGCCGGGCTAGTGGGCTTGAGGGCGTGCGTCGGCGTTGGCCCGCCGTTGTTCGCGAGCGGCCGAAGCTCGGGATCCGTGCTGCTCAGGTCGCCCGCGGCGAAGCCGCACTTCGTGCCGATGTCCAGGTTGCCGCCGGCCGACGTCAGGGTGCCGGTGATTTCCTTCTTCTTGCTGTCGGCGAAGATCGTGTTCTGTGTCGTGACGGTGTTCGTGCCGTAGTAGTCGTCCGAGGCCGAGATCCCCCAGGCTTTCTTGGCGCGGTTCTTGGTCAAGGTGCAGTTCATCAAGGTCAGCGTGCCGCCATCCTCGACGCACAGGGCGCCGCCCTCGTCTTTGGCGCGGTTGCCGCTGAAGGTGCAGTTGACGACGTCCACCACGTTGCCCGAGTTCTCGAGGGCGCCGCCCTCGTTCTTGGTGCGGTTCTTCTTGAAGGTCGACGTGCTGATGTCCATCGTGCCCCCATCCACGTCGATGGCGCCGCCGTCGTCCTTGGCCTTGTTCATGGCGAAGAGCACGCCTTCGATCGTCGAGGTTCCCTGCTGCTGGTCGAGAGCGCCAGCGTCGTCTTTCGAGCTGCACTTCGTGATGACCAAGTTGTGCAGCTCGAGATCCCCGCCATTGCGGATGCCACCACCTCCCTGCCCCTTCGGCGCGCGGCCTTTGCGGATGGTCATTTCCATGATCACCGCATGCACGCCGGGATGAACGTCGAAAACGCGGTCCTTTGCCTTGCGGCCGTCCACTGTCGTTCCAGAGACGCCCGCCAAGCCCATGATCAGCACGTCGTCGAGGATGTCGAGGTCGCCGGTCGCGCATTGATCCTCGGCCGCGCCCTTGATCGTCAGACGGCACGTCCCGATAGGCAGGCGGATCACGTCATCTTCTGAAGTCGCGTTCGAGTGCTGGACGGCGGCGCGCAGCGTGCGCTGCTCGCCGGCCTGCACGAGGTCGGCGTCGCAGATTCCGTCGAGCAGGTCAGCGTCCGGCTGGTCAGCGGTCGAGTTCACGTCGATGGTCGCGGCGCCGCAGGCAGCGGACAGAGCGAGGGAAAAAGCGGCGGCGAGAGGCAGGCAGTGGCGCGTCTTCATCGTGTTTCTCCGGTGTACGATCCGCCCAGTATACCTCGCCAGCCGCGTTCCGGCGGCGCCGTAACCAACTCCGGCTGCCGCATCGCAGGCTATCGCCCGCAAGCCAACTTCACAAGGGACGCCTTGCCCAGGTTCTCATCCCGTCACGCCGGCGGAGTCACGGGTGTCTTCAGCTCAAGCGACCCGCGTGAGAATCGTGAATTCCGGATGAGCCTCTCCTGCGGAGAGGCTCAGTCCGTCCGAGATGCTCGGTTGTCCCCTGTCCTGGCGAGGTCGTGGCCGCCGCGAGGGCGGCTGATCGCGCTACGGCAGCGGGCCGAAGACCGCCTCGTTGTCCGTCTCGTCCGCCTCCACGACGCCCTTGCCGGCGTCGATCACCGCGATGACGTACTTGGCCGAAGCGCTGGCGCCGCCCGGCAGGTCAGCGCTGAAGGACTTCTTCAGCGACTTGCCCGCCGCGATCTTGCCGTAGTTCTTTTCGCGCAGCAGCTCGTCGCCCGCATCGAA
>JACQZJ010000107.1 GCA_016213895.1 Planctomycetota bacterium
ACCACGACGCCAACCCGCCTGGATCCCGAGGCAAGGTCGCGGCAGCCGATTCTGGCCATGGGTACTGGTCCTACCCCTGCCAGACTTTCCGGAATCGGGCTGCCAAACTTTCCGGAACTCACACCGAAAACAGTCGCCACGTGCTCCAGAACTCCCCTGCGGGGGCTACACCTGCTTCAGGAGACGCTGACTTCCTCACGCAACGGTTCCCGAAACAAACCACCGCGACCGCCCCGAGGAGAACTACGCATGCCCAGACTTCCCCCTTGACAGGGCCGGCCTCCCCATAGAAGCGGAGCGGCGTTTCCCCGGTTGAGGGGCCGCCAGCGCCGACGTACCGCTTTCACCCGGCGTACCTTCGCGACACTGTACCGCCAGCGTCGCATTCACCTCGACGGGCCACTCGACGGTCGTCGCGCGCACGATGCACCAGGAGGCGCGATGCGGCCCCGGACCCCGGGGAAACGGCCGCGATCGCTCCACGCACCTCCCCTCCCTTCCGATTCCCGGCCAAACAGCCGCGACGCCCGTCGGGCACACGATGCACCGGGAGTCGCGATCCGGCCCCGAAGGCCGGGGAAATGGCCACGATCGCTCCGCTCACCGCCCTCCCCTCCGGTTCCCAGCCAATCAGCCGCTCAACCCGCCGCCTTGGCTTTCTTCACTTCCTCGGTCAGCGCCGGCACGACCTCGAGGACGTCGCCCACCACCCCGTAGTCGGCGACCTTGAAGATCGGGGCCTCCGGGTCCTTGTTGATCGCCACGATGACGCGCGACGAGCTCATTCCCGCGAGATGCTGGATCGCGCCGGAGATGCCGCAGGCGACGTAGAGGGTCGGCGCCACGGTCTTGCCCGTCTGGCCGATCTGCTCGGCGTGCGGCCGCCAGCCCGCGTCCACCACGGCGCGCGACGCGCCCACCGTTCCCCCGAGCGCCTCGGCCAGCCCTTCCAGCAGCGCGAAGTGCTCCGGCGCCTTCATGCCGCGCCCGCCGGCGACGATAACGTCCGCCTCGGTCACCTCGAGCCTGCGGCCGCCCTGCGGCGCCAGGACTTCCTTCAGCGTCGCGGCTGCCGCCGGCGCCCCGGCCGGCGCGAGCCGCACGGGCTCGAGGGCGGCGCCGAGGCTCTCGTCCGCGGTGAAGACGTTGGGCCGCAGCGTGGCGAGGAAGCAGGGCGCGCGCGACCTGACCGTCCACAGGGCCTTGCCGCCGTACACCGGCCGCACCGCCTCGATGGCGCCCGCGGCGGCCCGCAGGCGCACGCAGTCGCTCGCCTGCGGCGCATCGAGCAGCGCCGCGACGCGCGGCGCGATGTCCTTGCCCTCGGCCGAAGCGGGCAGCAGGACGGCGCGCGCCTGCCGCTCCCGCGCCAGGGTCGCGAGTACGCGCGCGCAGGCCGCGGGACCGCCTCCTCCGGCCAGCAGGACCTCGGTCGCGCCGTAGCAGCCCAGGGCGCCGGCCCCCTCGACCGCGCCCTCGGCGAACGCCACGGCGACCACGCCCGCGCCCAGCTCCCGGCCCACCTTGGCGGCCGCGGTGACCACCTCGCGCGCCGACTTCTTGAGCGCGCCCTCGCGCTGCTCAGCGAACGCAATGATCTCGCCCGTCATGCTCGCGTCCTCCGCTTTCTCACAGGACCTTCGCTTCGTCGCGCAGGAGCCGCACCAGCGCCGGCACGGCGGCCGCTCCCTCGCCCACGACCCGTCCCTGGGGACGAGGCGGCGGGGGCTCCATGCGCAGCACGTCGAGAAGCGAGTCCGGGATCTCCAGCGCCATCTCCTCGATCTGCATCTTCTTGGCTTTCATGATCCCCTTGAGCGAGGCGTAGCGCGGCTCGTTCAGGCCCTTCTGCGCCGTCAGCACGCAGGGGAGCGGGACCTCGTGCACCTCGATGCCCCCCTCGGCCTCGCGCCGCACCGTGACCGCGCCGCTGCCGACCTCGACCTGCGAGACCTCGGCCACCGCCGGCAGGCCGAGCAGCGTGGCGACGATCAAGCCGACCTGCGCGTTGTCATGATCGACGGCTTGCCGGCCGAAGAAGGCGATGTCGAAGGGCATGCCCTTCAGCGCCGCGGCGAGCAGCGCCGCCGTGGAGCGCGCGTCGCGATCGACCGCGGCGTCCTTGACGAGAACCGCCCGGTCGGCGCCCATCGCCAGGCAGTGCCTGAGCTCCTTCGACGCGTCCGCGCCGCTGGCCGAGAGCACGGTGACCTCGCCGCCGCGCGCGTCCTTGATGCGCAGGCACTCCTCGACGGCGTACTCGTCGTAGGGATTCAGCACGAAGGAGACGCCGCCCAGGTCGATGGACCGGCCGTCAGCGGCGGGTCGGACCGGCGAGGCCGTGTCCGGCACGCGCTTGACGCAAGCAACGAGTTTCATGGGGACTCCGCGATTGCAGGCCGCACGGACGAAACGCGGGATTTTACGGGGCCGCCGCGCGCGCGACAAGGCCGCGCTCCCGGCGCGCGCCGCTAGTGGCGGAAGTGCCGGCGCCCGGTGAACACCATGGCGATGCCGTGCTCGTCCGCCGCGGCGATCACCTCCCGGTCGCGGAGCGAGCCCCCGGGTTGGACCACCGCGACCACGCCGGCGGCGGCCGCCTGGTCCAGGCCGTCGCGGAACGGGAAAAAGGCGTCGCTCGCGAGCACCGCGCCGCGCGCCCGCGCCCCCGCCTTCCGCACGGCGATGATCACCGCGTCCACGCGGCTCATCTGGCCGGCGCCGACGCCCACCAGCGCGCCGTCTTGCGCCAGCACGATGGCGTTCGACTTGACGTGCTTGACGGCCAGCCAGGCGAAGCGCAGCGACTTCTCCAGGGCAGGGTCCAACCCCTGCCGCGTGACCACCCGGAACTCGTCGTCCCGCCCCGCCAGGTCGCGCTCCTGCACCAGCACGCCGCCCCGCACCTTGCGCAGGTCATGCTCCTCCGGATTGGCCGCGCCCGCGCCCGCCGCCAGCAGGCGCACGTTCCTCCCCCACTTCTGGCGCGTCGCCAGCGCCTCGGCCGCCGCATCGCTGAACTCGGGCGCGATGATGCACTCGAAGAAGCGCTCCGGCTCGGCCACGGCCAGCGCCAGCTGCTCGCCCACCGGCTGGTTGAAGGCGAGGATCCCGCCGTAGGCCGACAGCGGATCGCATTTCAGCGCGCGCCGATAGGCCGCGACCAGCTCGCCCGCGACGGCCGCGCCGCAGGGGTTGCTGTGCTTGACCACGACGCAGGCCGGTTCGGCGAACTCCCTGACCAGCGCCAGCGCGGCGTCGCAGTCGAGGATGTTGTTGTAGGACAGCTCCTTGCCGCCGAGCTGGCGCGCCGTCGCCACCGATGGCTCGCTGGCGGAACGTAGCGGATAGAACGCCGCCGCCTGGTGCGGGTTCTCCCCGTAGCGCAGGCGGACGGGCGCGCCGAGGTCGAGGAAGTGCACGCCCGGTGCCCCGCTCCCGCCCGCGGAGAACTCCGGCCGCGAGCGCAGGAAGCGCGCGATCGCGGCGTCGTAGGCCGCGGTGCGCTCGAAGGCGCTGAGCGCCAGCCGGCGCAGCGTCTCCTCGCCGAGAGACAGGTCGTTCGCCTCGAGCTCGTTCTGCACCGCCGGGTAGTCGTCCGGATCGACGAGCACGGCGACGTCCAGGTGATTCTTCGCCGCCGAGCGGATCAACGCCGGCCCGCCGATGTCCACGTTCTCGAGCGCCTCCTCCAGGGAGATCGCCGGATCCGCGGTCACGCGCTCGAACGGATAGAGGTTGACCGCGACCAGGTCGATGGGCTCGAGGCCGTGCTCCGCGGCCTGGGCAAGATGGCGCGGATCGCCGCGCCGCGCCAGCAGGCCGCCGTGGATCCGCGGATGCAGCGTCTTCACCCTTCCGTCCAGGATCTCCGGGAAGCCGGTGAAGTCGGACACCTCGCGCGCCGCGACGCCCGCCGCGCGCAGAGCGCGCGCCGTGTTGCCGGTCGAGAGGATCTCGACGCCGCGCCGCGCCAGGGCGGCCGCGAAGGCGGCCGCGCCGCGTTTGTCGGTCAGCGAGAAGAGCGCACGCCGCACGCGCATCAGTCCCCCTGAGGCCGTGGAGCCGCGCCGCGCCCGCCGCCCGGCCCCGCGGCGGCCTGGCCGCGCAGGTAGGCGTGGATGAAGTCGTTGAGGTCGCCGTCCAGCACGCCGGCGGCGTTGCCCTTCTCGACGCCCGTTCTCACGTCCTTGACCATCGTGTACGGCTGCAGCACGTAGGAGCGGATCTGGCGCCCCCAGGCGATCTCGCCCTTCTCGCCCTGCAGGCCGCGGATCTCCTCCTCGCGCTTGCGCTCCTCCAGCGCGAAGAGCTTGGCGCGCAGCATCTTCATGGCCGTGGAGCGGTTCTTGTGCTGGCTGCGCTCGTTCTGGCACTGGACCACGATGTTGGTCGGGAGATGCGTGATGCGCACCGCCGAGTCGGTCTTGTTGACGTGCTGCCCGCCGGCGCCCCCCGAGCGGTAGGTGTCCACGCGCAGGTCATCCGGATCGATCTCCACCTCGATCTCCTCGTCGAACTCCGGAACCACGTCCACGGAGGAGAACGAGGTGTGGCGGCGCTTGGCCGCGTCGAAGGGCGACATGCGCACCAGGCGGTGCACGCCCGCCTCGGACCTGAGATAGCCGTAGGCGAACTGGCCCTTGACCAGCACGCAGGCCGACTTGATGCCCGCTTCCTCGTGCGGCTGCTCGTCGATGAACTCGACCGCGAAGTCGTTGCGCTCGCACCAGCGCAGGTACATGCGCAAGAGCATCTGCGCCCAGTCGCACGACTCGGTTCCTCCGGCCCCGGCCTGCACCGAGAGGAAGGCGCAGCGGTGGTCGTGCGGACCGCAGAGCATCACCGCCAGCTCGTGCTTCGCGCAGGCCTGCTCCGCCGCGGTGACGGACTGTTCCGCCTCGGCGCGCGCCTCTCCCGATGGGTCCTCGTTGGCGAGCTCGAGCAGGATCTCGACGTCCGCGATCCTGCGCTCGAGGGTGTCGAGCGGCTCGAGCACGGCGCGGATCTGCTTCAGCTCTTGCACCACCGCGGCCGCGGCCGCGGGATTGTCCCAGAAGCCGGGCCCGCCCATGGCCTGCTCGATCTCGACCTTCCTGGCGCCGCGTTTGCCGACGTCAAAGGGAGTCCTTCAGGTGGATGACGCGGTCGCGGATCTCGTCGAGGCGGTCTTGCAGTTCGCTCACAGCGGCTCCCTCGCTTCTGGTTCAACGTCGCCCTGCCAGGGCGCCGATTCTAGCTCGGAGGTCTCGTCGCCGCCGCGCGAGAACTGGCCGGGCGCGAACCGGCGGCGCGATGTTCGGCCGGCGGCGCGCCGCGTCAGCTCAAGGCCAGCAGCGCGCTCACGGCGTCCGCGATCTCCCCGGCGGGCGCCAGGGCGCCCATGCCCGTCTCGCCGCAGGCGAGGCGCTTCTCGACCGGTTCGACCACGCGGAAGCGCGCGCCGGCGGCGAGGCCCCGCAGGCGCGCGACGTTCTGCTGCACCAGCGGGTTCTGCCACATCGAGGTGTTCATGGCCGGCGCCAGGACGACCGGCTTCCCTGCCTCCAGCGCCAGCACCAGGCAGGTCAAACCGTCGTCGGCGAGACCGTGCGCCAGCTTGCCGAGGAAGTCGGCCGTGGCCGGTGCGACCACGACCGCGTCCGCCCAGCGCGCCCACGAGACATGGGGAATGGACGGGTCGATCTCCCCCTCGAGCTCGTCCACGAGGACCTTGTGGCCGGTCAGCGCCGCGAGCGTCAAGGGCTGCAGGAAGCGCGTGGCGGCGCGCGTCATCGCCGCCCGCACCTCGCACTGCCGCTCGCGCAGCAGCGAGACCATGTCGCAGGCCTTGTACGCGGCGATCCCTCCGGTCACGCCCAGCACGACGTTCTTCATGCGCCTCCCTCCGCCTTTCCGCGAACCGCACGCAGGATGCCCTCCGCCTCGCGCACCAGCGCCGCGGCGATGGCCTCGCGCCCGTCCAGGCGCTCGAGCGAGCCGTCGCCGCGCAGCAGGTCCGCGCGATGCCGGCCTTCCGTCACCTCCTCGAGGAGGTTGGCGACCACGGCCGCGGCCCCGACGCGCCGCGCGCTTTCCAGAGCGCGGCGGTGCAGCTCGCCGCGGCTGACCCGGGCCTCGAGCTTGAACAGGATGATGGGCAGGTCCGGCCTGAGGCGCCGGATCTCGTCCACCACCTTGGGCGTGGGCTTCATGCGCACCACCAGCTCCAAGGCGCTCGACTTCAGCTTCCCGGCCGCCGGCTCCGGGGCGTAGTCGGCCACGGCGGCGGCGTGGATCAAAAGGTCGGGCGCGTCCGCCCCCGTGAGCACGCGGCGCGCGGCTTCGAGCAGAGACAGCGCGCTGCTGAACTCGATCGCCGCGACGCCCGCGCCGGCCTCGGGCGCGGCCGAACCCCGGCCGCGCAGCAGAACGACCGCGTGCCCGGCGCGGGCGAAAGCCTGCGCCACGGCCAAGCCGAGCTTCCCGCTCGAGACGTTGGAGACGTAGCGAACCTCGTCGATCGGCTCGCGCGACGGTCCGGAGGTGACCAGGACTCTCACGCGCACTCCATCGAGGGGCACACCCCGCTTGCGCCCCGCGCGCGGCGCAGACTCCTCACGCGCTCTCGCCGCCCCGCTGCCGGAGGAGACCGCTACTGGGTCTCGGTGACCAGGATTTCGTCGAGCGCGATGACCCCGATCTTCCCGGCTTCCTTGGTGAAGGCGATGGCGCAGATGCCCGCGCGCGAGGAGCCCGGGATCGTGCCGGTGGTCGGGAAAGTCTGCGGCGAGGCGTGCTGGCCGGAGCCCGCGTCCTGGGGCTCGACGGTGATCGAGTAGGTCCAGTCCTCGCCAGGAGACGGTTTGCGATAAGTGGCCGCGACCTGGTAGGCGACCCCGGTCTTCACTGCTTGATCGGTCTGCTTGCCCGCGATGGTGATCAAGCCCTCGTCATCCGGGCCGGTCGCGGGGATGAAGTCCGATCCGGGCGCGTCGATCACGATCCCGCCCAGGAACGGGCTGTCCGGCTGTCCCAGTTCCATGGTGAACGCGAACGTCACCGTGCCCGAGTTCACGCTGCGGCCCTGCTCGAAGCTGCCGAACAGGAACATGTTGAGCATTCCGTTGAACGCCGTGTCGTCCAACACCAGCCTCTGCCCACCTGAGCCGTCCGGCCCGAGCTTCATGCCCGCCGTCCCGCCGGCCGCGGCCCACTGCCCGAACTCCGGCAGCGGAATCATGCCCGGCGGCACATCGAACGTGCCCTGGAAGAGAACCACGGACCTCGGCGCGGCCGCTATCGCCAGGGCGCAGAGGAGACCAAGGCCCGCGAGCGCCACGATCGTCCTGCCCGGTCGCATTCGCATCGCTCTCAACTTCCTTTGGAAGTTCTACTTAGGCGTCCGCCACCTGTCACGGCCAGCGCCTTTCGAACCGTGTGTACTATACATGGACTTATCGGCTCTTGCGCAAGCTTTCTTTCGCGGCGTGAGAGGCCGCGGCCCGCGGCGCGGCCCGGCGCACGCCTCACGGCACTACGCCGCCCGGGGGCTCCAGTCGTTCCAGGGCCTTGTACAGGCCGCGCACGGTCAGGCCGAGGCGGCGCGCCGCCTCCGCCTTGTTCCCGCCCGCTTCCTCGAGCGTCGCCGCGATGATGGCACGCTCGTGCTCCTCGAGCAGGGCCTTGAGACTGCGCGGCGCGGCCGTCCCTCGCAGCCGGGCCGCCTCCACGATGCCCGCGGCCAGGTCCTCCAGCTCGATGGTCCCGCGGTCGGTCTTGAGGCACATGAGGCGCCGCACCTCGTTCTGGATCTCGCGCACGTTGCCGGGCCACGAGTATTTCTGCAAGGCGGCCATCGCCTCGCGCGTGAACGTCTTGGCCGGAGCCAGGCCCGCCGCGACGAGCTCGTCGCTGAAGTACTGGACGAGGAGCGGCACGTCGCCGGCTCGCGCGCGCACGGGCGGCAGGGTCACGGGCGCGACGTTCAACCGGTAGAAGAGGTCCTCGCGAAACTGACCGGCTGCCATCAGCTCCTTGAGGTTGCGGTGCGTGGCCGAGATCACGCGCACCTTGACCCGCACCGGCTCCTTGCCCCCGACGCGGTAGAACTCGCCGTGCTGGACGACGCGCAGCAGGCGCTTCTGCACCTCCAGGCTCATGTCGCCGATCTCGTCGAGGAAGAGCGTCCCGCCGTCGGCGATCTCGAACAGGCCCGGGCGATCGCGGTCCGCGCCGGTGAACGCGCCCTTCATGTAGCCGAACAGCTCGGCCTCGATCAGGGGCTCGGCCACGGCGGCGCAGTTCACCGACACGAAGTTCCCGCGCGCGCGCGGCCCGTTGTAGTGGATGGCGCGCGCCACCAGCTCCTTGCCCGTGCCGCTCTCGCCTTGGATGAGAACCGGGAAGTCGGTCTCCGTGATGCGATCCAGCAGGCGCAGGACCTCCACCATGCTGGAGCTCTGCGTGACGATGTTCCGGTAGTCGTAGCGCCGCGCGGCGGCGCTCCTCTCGGCCTCGATCACGTCCTTGGCCAGGTCCAGCTCCCTGGCCTGCGCCGCCACCGTCTTCATCAGCTCGGCGTTCAGCCGCTCGATCTCGCGGTTCGCGCCGGCCAGCGCCCCGGCCCGTTCGCTGTTTTCCTGGTAGAGGCGCGCGCGCTCCAGGGCGATTCCCGCGGCGGACGCGAAGTCGGCCAGGAGCTCGAGGTCGCCCTGGTCGAAGCGGTCCACGACGTCCGGGTGATCGAGGTAGATGCTCCCGAGGAGATGGTCCCCGGAACGCAGCGGCACGCACAGGATCGAGACCACGCGCAGCTCCGCGATCGACGGGATCGACTTCAGGCGCTGGTCGTGCAGCGCGTTCGACGTCCGGATCGGCTCTCCCGAGAGCGCGACCTGCCGCGCCACCGAGTGGCTGAACTGGAACTCCGGGTGCTGGATGTCCTGCTCCGCGAAGTTGCGAGCCACGCGCACGTCGATCTTCGCGCCCTGAACGAGGATGAGGAAGCCGCGGCGCGCGCGGCACAGCTGGATGGCGTCGTCCAGTATCAGGTTGAGCAGCCGCTTCGGATCCAGCTCCGAGTTGATCGCCTTGTTGACCTCCACCAGCCGTTCCATCGAACGGATGCGCCGCTCCAGGCCGCCCTGGGCCGCGCGCGTGTCGCCGGCCAACGACTCCAGGGAGTCGAGGTCGGAGTCCAGCGCTGCCGCCTCCCTCAGCCCCACGCCCAACGAGAGGGACGTGCAGATCGCCCTGGCCTGCGCCACGTCCGAGCGGGCCTGGGACGCCAGGGAGGCCAGTTCCAGGATCTCCCTGCCGGAGCCCGGCGCGCGCGCCTGGGCCGCGGCCCGCAGGCGGCAGCGCGCGCGCAGGAGGAGCACCTGGGCGCGCTCGTACGCGTGACCCTCGGCGCCGAGGCACGCCAGGGAGCGCTCGAACTCCGTCTCGGCCTCCGCACCCCGCCCGAGCGGCGCGAGCGCCGCGGCCCGCACGCCGAGCAGCAGCCCGAGAGCGCTGTCCTGGCGCGCGGCGCCCGGCAAGGCCGCCGCCTCGGCGGTCTGCTGCAGCGCGCCCGCGGGATCCCCGCGCCGCAGGAGCGCGAGGCCCAGGAGCGCGGCCGCGCGGCGCAGCTGGCGCGGAGCGCGCATGCGCCGCGCCCAGCGCGCGGCGCGGCGCGCCGCCGGGACCGCCGCCCCCGGCCTCCCTTCCAGAAGGTGCGCCTCGGCCGCCGCCGCCGCGGTCTCCTCGCGCGCGGGCGCGTCGCTCGATCCGCGCTCCAGGCAGAGCGCCCGGGCCAGGGCGGCGCGCGCCTCCGGCGCGCGCTCCTGGCGCGCCAGGACGCGGACCAGCTGGGCGAGCCCCACGGCGAGCGTGTGCGGCAAGGTGGAGATCCTCTCGCGGATCGCGACGCTCTCCCGCGCCAGGCGCTCGGCCTCGCCGACGTTCCCGGCGCACAGTTCGGCGTCCGCCATGTGGCGCAGGAACATGGCGCGGTTGACCTGCGCGGAGTCCTCTCCGAAGAAGGACCTGCCCTTCAATCCCAGGGCGCGCACGCCGGCGATGTCGCCGAGGGCGCCGCGCGCCGGCATGAGCGTGAGCAGCATGCTCTCGGCGTGCCGGATGGATCCCGCGCGCTCGAAGGAGTCGAGCACCGGCTCCAGCAGGTCCACCGCCTCCAGCATGCGGCCGTCCTCGTAGAGGAGTCGGCCGAGGTTGGCCACGGCGAGCGCGGTCATGTCCTCCCGCCCGAGCGCCCTGCCCAGCTCCTCGGCCTGGCGGTACGCCGCCGCCGCCTCGTCGACGCGCCCGAGGAAGCCCTGCGCGTTGGCGAGCGTCATGAGCGCGGCGCCGCGCTCCAGCGTCGCTTCGCCGCCGGCCGCGAGCAGCGCCTCCTCGGCGACGGCGGCGGCCGCCTCGTGCTCCTGGCGCGCCCGCAGGAGCATCGAGCGCGTGGTCAAGAGCAGGGCGCGCGTGGTCGGTTCGATCCCCGCCAGAGCAAGCCCGGCCGCCAGCGCCTGGCCTGACTCCTCCAGGTCGCCCCGGCGCAGGAGCGTGCGCGCCAGGATGGCGTGGCAGCGCCCCAGGTCGTCGGCCGCGCCCACGAGGGAGAGGGCCTCGCCCGCCAGGCGCGCCGCCTCGGCGTTCCGCCCGGCGAGCGACTCGCAGTCCGCCAGCCAGCGCAGCACGCGCAGCCGCGCGGCCGGCGCGGACGCGGCCGGGCTGAGGTCCAGGGCCGGCTCCAGATAGCGCCGGCCCTCGCCGGGGCGCCCGGCGCAGCGCAGCCGCACGCCGGCGTCCACGAGCAACGGCAGCGCGTCCTCCGCGGCGCCGCCGGCGAAAAGCAGAAGAGCCGCTTCTCCGAGGGCCTCGGCGTCCTCGGGCCGTTCCTCGAGCAGGAGCCTGCCCGCCCGCCGGCGCAGGCGCGCCAGCTCGGGCTCGGGCAGACCGGCGAGCAACGCGACCGCCAGCGCCTCGGACGCGACGCTGACGAATCCCGAGTCGGAGTCGGACTCCACGAGGCCCCGTTCCAAGAAGTCGCCGAGGCTCGAGACCGCGGCCCCCGTCGAGAACTCGGCGCGCATCCTCTCGGCCAGGGCCGGCGGGAGCGGCACGCCCGGCAGGGAAAGCGCCTGGAGGAAGGCGCGGTCCGCCTCCGCCAGGGCCGCCACCACGGCGGCGGCGCGCGCGACCGAGGAAGCCGCCGCGAGGCGCTCGAGGCGGCGCGACCGGTCCCACTGCGGGCGGTCGCCCTCGGCGCAAAGGACTGCGGCCTCGATGAGCCGGCAGAGCCCGTCGATCACGGAAAGCGGCGTGAAGTCGTTCGCCACCCGCAGGCGGCGCAAGTCCGCGGCGGAGAGATCGATGGCGAGGGCCTCCCTGACGAGCGCCATGACCTGGCCGCGCGACGGCCGCGGCAGTTCGAGGCGAGCCGGCGCGGCCCCCGCCAGCCACGGCGGCAGCGGTCTGTCGTCCTCGCAGGCGATGACCACCGCGATCCGGCGCGCGCCGTCCGCGGCGGCGGCAAGCAGGCCGGCGGCGTAGGCGATCTCGGCGTCGTTCAACGCGCCGGCGCACTCGACCAGGTAGACGCAGCCGCCCGCGGGAGGCCGGGCCGACTCCGGCGGCAGCGCCCGCCCGGCGCCGAGAACCTGGTGGATCACGACGCGCCCGGCCGCGGCCCAGGCCACGCGCAGCCTGCGCAGGGCGGCGGCCGAGCCGACCGGCAGCGTGACCGCGATGCCGCCGGTCCCGGCGCCGTGCTCGGCCAGCCGCTCGGCCAGCCCCTCGGGCAGGGGAAACTCCATCGACCTGGCCCTGCCTGCCAGGGTCTCCGGCGTCTCCAGCGGCAGGCTCTGCTGCGTGGCCCGCGCCAGGGCCTCGAGCGCCTCGGCGGCGCTCAGGAGGCGCAGGGCCGGGTCGCGCCTGAGCAGCGTGGCCACCAGGTCGACGAGCCCCCGCGGCAGGCGGGAGGCGACCTCGGGGGGAAGGGTCAGGTCGCCGGCCAGGTGCAGGCGGACCACGTCCACCGCCGCAAGGCCCTCGCTCGGCAGCCTGCGGGTGAGCAGCTGATAGAGGACGACTCCGGCGGAGTAGAGGTCGGACGCGCGGTCGGGAGCGCCTCCGGCGAGCACCTCGGGAGCGAGGTAGGCGAGGGTCCCCGCGGCCCGGAAGGAGGAGTGCCGCGCCCCGGCCGCGAGCCCGAAGTCGATCAAGGTCGCCGACGGCTTCCCCCCGCGGCGGGAAACCAGGAGGTTCTCCGGCTTCAAGTCGCGGTGCACGATGCCGCGCCGGTGCACGAAGGCCAGCGCGCGCAGCACGTCGGCGAGCAGCGCCGCGCACTCCTGATAGGTCGCGCGCGCGGTGGCGGCGAAGAGATCCTGCCCCTCGATGAGCTCGAACACCGCCAGGAAGGAGCCGTCCACCGGATCGATCGTCGCGTCCCGCAGCTCGACCACGCCGGGGAAGCGGACTCCGGCCAGGATGCCCGCCTCGCGCGCCGCCTGCTCGCGCAGCTCCGGGAGGAACCTCTTGACCGCGACCGCCTCGCCGCTCGCCGCGTCGCGCGCCAGATAGACGCTGCCGCTCGCGCCCCGGCCGAGCAGGCGCTCGCAGCGGTAGTGGGGCCAGGAGGGCAAGGCAGTCGTTCGCTCGGGAGCCGCGCTCATCTTTCCCGGATTCTAGCAAGAGGCGGACGCCGCCCCACGTACACGCCGCTGCCACGTTGCGCGCGCGGCCCCCGCCCGCTACCGTCGTCGGCGGCGCCTCGCCCGGAGGAACCGATGCTCGGCAAACCTGTGAGCCACGTGATCGGCCGGCTGCTCTGCGTGGCCGGCCTCCTCTTCGCGTTCTTCGTCCCGGAGGCGCCGGCCGACATCGTGCATCTCAAGTCGGGACAGAAGGTCGAGGGCGAAGTCGTCAGCGAGGGGGCGACGACGATCGAGGTCGACACCAAGTTCGGCCGCGTGTCGCTCGAGCGCGCCAAAGTCGATCGCATCGAGCGCCAGCGCCTTCCCAAGGAAGAAGTGGCGCACCGCCGCGGCCAGGCAGGCGCCGACGTCGCGGCGCTCTACGCGGTGGCGCTCTACGCCAAGGAGAACCGCCTGCTGGACGAGTACCGCTCCATCCTGCAGGACATACTCAAGCTCGACGCCCTGCACACCGAGGCCAACCAGGGGCTGGGGAAGGTCTTCTACGAGGGCAAGTGGTTCACTCCCGACGAACTCGAGAAGTACAAGACGAAGTACGCGGAGCAGATGAAGGCCGCGGGCAAGGTGCTCTACAAGGGGAACTGGGTCACGGAGGAGACGGCCAAGCGCGACGAAGGGTACGAGCTGTACAAGGGCCAGTGGCTGCGCTGGAAGGAGATCTACACCCTGCAGGCGCAGGAGAACATGCCCCTGCTCCTCGGCGTCACGCTCGAAATCCGCGACTCGGAGCACTTCACGCTGCGCTCCAGCCTGGGCGAGGAAGCGCAGAAGGACATCCTCGACCTGGCCGAGGAGGAGCGCGGCCACTTCTTCAACATCTTCAAGCCCGACGAGAAGGAGGCCAGATTCATCGACTTCTACCCCATCGCGATCTACGTGCTGCCCGAGGTCGCCCTGGTCGGGAAGTTCGTCGAGCCGGACGGGTACATGAAGAAACTCTACAACCCGCCCATCGACATCGAGTCGCGCTACGTGGACGCCAACTCCTTCCCGCTGTTCTTCCCCAGGCCGCTCATCGTGACCTCGGAGGGCCGCCACCTGAAGGGCGGCGAGTCGCGCATGGACAGCTTGAACGGTTTCATCACGCACTACCTGGGCAACGTGCTGGTGCGGCGCTTCAAGCGCGGCGGCACGCTCCCCGGCTGGGTGGAGGCGGGCCTGGCGCACTACTACGAGGGGATGATGAACGGCTACCGCACGGTCTCCATCACCGAGTACGTGGGCTACGAGCAGATCGAGAAGTGGGACATGGCGCTGCAGAACTTCCCGCAGTGGTACCAGAAGGTGTCCGACCCCGACTTCCGCCGCACGCTCCCCGCGCTCGCCGAGATCCGCCCGAAGATCGTCGAGGAGCTGAACGCACGCGACCTGGTCAAGGGCTACTTCGTGGTCTCCTGGCTCATGGAAACCAAGACCCAGCAGTTCGTCGACTACGTGCGCGCGGCCTTCCTGGAGAAGACGGGATCGAGGATCCGGATCACCGAGGAGGAGGCCTTCGCGGCGACGTTCCAGGTTTCATGCGAGGAGCTGGACGCGGAGTGGGAGGAGTGGGTCGCCAAGATCCCACAGAACCGCCGCGACGCTCCTGGCCTAGAGCGCGCTCCTCTTCGCCGGCGGCGTGCCGCTGGCGCAGGCCGACACGGTCTACAAGCGGGACGGCCGCACGGTCGAGGGCGAGATCATCGAAGAGACCGACCAGCAGGTCGTGGTGCAGACCAAGTTCGGTCCGATCACGGTCCCGCGCGCCGAGGTCCTGCGCATCGAGAAGGGCAAGACCCTGGTCCAGCAGTTCAAGGAGCGCTGGGAGGCGGTCGACCAGGACGACGTGCTCGCGCTCCTCGACCTGGCGGACTGGTGCGGCGAGAACAGCCTGAGCCGCGAGGCGCTCAAGGTGTACCGCCGCGTGATCCGCGTCGAGGCCGACAACGAGACGGCGCGCAAGGCCCTCGGCGAGATCTACGTCGACGGCAAGTGGGTCAACAAGAAGGACATGGAGAAGGCCGAGAAGGCGCGCAAGGAAGAGGAGCGCAAGGCGGCGCAGAAGGAGACGGGCGGCGCGGCGAGCAAGGGCGACACGAGTTCCGCCGGCGGCGGCCAGACGCCGCTCGAGGGCATCGGCGACGTCTCGGCGATCGTGGCCAAGTTCCTCGAGCCCGTCCAGGCGAACCGCGACAAGGACGCGGAGCTGGCGAAGACGCTCGAGGACTTCTTCGCCCAGAAGTTCTCCACGGCCACGAGCGAGCACTTCTCGCTGCGCGCCCAGCTCCCGCCCCCGGACGTGAACGGCCACGTGGCCCTGGCGGAGAAGCTCTACGCCCAGAACAACGCCCTGTTCGGACTCGACCCGGAGCAGCGCTTCTGGGCGGATCAGTACATCATCTTCCACGTCAAGCAGAAGGGCGCGTACCAGGACTTGATCGAGTGGATCGACGAGAACCTGGCGGAGATGGACGCGGAGTCGAAGAAGTTCTTCAAGGACGGAGGCGGGCTCATCATCGCCATGCCCCGCCCCGTCTCCGCCCAGCTCGAGTCCGAGACTCCCCTCGAGTACGCCATCGCCCACTGGGTGGGCCAGGCCTGGATCGAGTGGTTCACCGCCGGCGCCGCGCGCTCCTGGCTGGCCGAGGGGTTCGCCGCCTACACGGCCGTCAACGAGCTGGGCTCCAACCGGCTCTACTGCCAGACCAACACGAAGTACGCCAACAAGGTGGAGATCGCCGACAAGAACTCCGACGCGGCGTACAAGCTGGTCTGCTTCGACATCCTCGACGGCCGCATGGAGGACGGCTACCGCTACCCCTGGAACGAGGTGGTCAAGAAGTCCCTGAACCAGCTCGACTTTGCCGACCTGGCCAAGTCGTGGAGCATCATCGATTTCCTGATGAGCGAGCACCGCGAGCAGTTCAAGACCTACCTCCTGACTCTGCGCCAGTACAAGGAGGAGCCGGACTGCTTGCGCAAGACGTTCGACTGGACGAGCGAGCAGCTGGACGAGAACTGGGAGAAGTACGTGCGCGCGACCTACGAGACCGACGCGGGCGGCGGGGGCGCCTCGAGCGGCAAGTAGTCCAGGCGCGGCTCAGCGGGAGGGGAGGCTACGGCAGCAGGTCGAGGCACTCGACGACCAGCATCAGCTCCTGCGCGTCCACCTTGCCGGTGAAGTGGAGCTGCGTGCCGAGCAGCGACAGCTCGGCGTCGTGCGCCGCCCCGTAGCGCGCCATGCCCACGCGGATCGGCTCGGTCCCGGAGGCCGCAGCGGCGCTCCCCGGCAGCTCCTGGTACTGGGCCACGAACAGCTCCTGCAGGCCGTCGCTGTACGAGAACATGACGACGTCCTGGTCGGCCTTGCGGCTCGTCCGGCAGGACGAACGTACGAAGCCCGAGGGCGTGTAGGAGGGCGCGAAGACCCTGAAGGAGACGAGGGCGGCGAGCTGTGCCGGGTCCACTTCCATCTGCTCGGTGTGCGCCGCAGGCTGGAAGGTCTCCTGCGAGAGGTCCGGGTCGTACTCGATGGCCAGGGTCTCCATCTCGGCGGCGAGCACCCCGGACGGCAGGAACTCGAGGTACTTGAGGGTGACGAGCGTCTCCAGATCGACCCACACCATGTACCAGGGGCGGTCGAAGGACTTCGGCTTGACCTCGGCCACTTGCGCCGGCCGGCCCGCGACCGGCACCGGAGCGTCGAACAGAACGAAGGTGTAATTCGCGCTGAACAGGTCGAGGTCGCGCACGCGGAAGTCGCGGCTGCGCGCGATGTAGGTGCCGAAGCCGGCCGCGAAGCGCGCGCTCTTCCGGTCGAACTCGTCCACGGCCTCCTGGGTGGGAAGCTGCTCGCGGGCCAGACCGTCGAGGGTCAGAAGATCGACGCGGAAGACGCCGCCCTGCCCCTGCACGAAGCGCTCGGTGTGCGTCCCGGCGTCGCTGCCCGCGTAGTCCGTGTAGCGCCTCTCCGCGATGAAGGTCGCTTCCTGCCCGGACTGCGCCTGCGCCAGGGCGGACTGGAACACGGCCAGAGCCGGATTCGGCGGCGCCGGCCCGCACGCGGACAGGACCAGGCTGGTCAGGACGCCGGCGGCCAGGAAGGCGCGCATCACCGGCCTCCCCCGCCCGGGCGCTGCAAGTCGCGGCCCAGGTCGAACTCGAAATGCAGGTTCGCCACCGCCGGATTGCGCGGCCCGATCAGCGGCCGCTTCGGCCGCGCACCACCGTAGAGGACCAGCGAGCTGGCGAGCAGCAGAGCGGCCGCCGCAGCGGAGAGCGCCGCCGGCCACCAGCTGCCGGCGCGCCGGAGCGGCCTGGAGCTTCGCCGCAGCGCGGCGCGGACGCGCCCGCCCAGATCCTCGGGGACTGCGGCGCGCCGCAGCAGGCCGAGCGCTGCGCGCAGCTCGGGCCGGGGTTCCGCATCGAGCTTCTCGAGCAGGACGTCGAACACGGGGAGAACGGCCTTCTTGCGCGGCAGGCCGGCGATCAGGCCGCGCAGGACGCGCGCCTTCTTCACCTCGGCCCGCAGCAGCGGCTCCTCTGCCAGGCGCTCCTCGAAGGCGGCGCGCTCCGCGCCGTCCAATCCGCCGTCCACGTAGAGGACGATCCGTTCGTTCACGGCCCTGTCATCCGGCGGCTGATCCCGCGGCTCCATCAGCCGCCGCCCTTCTCAGCCAGAGCCTCGATGACCGGCTTGAGCAGCATCTCGAGGTTGCGGTGCGCCCGGTTCAGGCGCGACTTCACCGTGCCGATCGAGCAACCCATCACTTCCGCGATGTCGCTGTAGGAAAGCTCCTCCACGTACCTCAGGACCACGATCGCCCTGAGCTTCGGGCTCAGGCGCCCGATCGACTGTTGCACCTTCCCCTCGAGGAACTCCGCGTCCGCCCACGCGCCCGGCGCCTGCACCGCAACGTCCTCGACCGCGCTCAGCACGGCTCCCTCGCTCCCCTCGCTGACGATCGGAGGCGACAGGCTCGCGCGGCGCTTCTTGTCGATGCTCAGGTTCACGGTGATGCGGTACAGCCAGGTGAAGAAGCGGGAGACGAACTGGAACTCCCCGACTTTGCGGAAGATGGTGAGGAACACCTCTTGGGACACGTCCGCCGCATCCGACGCATTCCCGACCACTCGGTAAGCCGTGTTGAACACCCGGTCCCGGTATCGAGCATACAGCTCCTCGAACGCGACCTCGTACACGTCCGGATCGCTGGACTGGCAGCGTCGGACCAGCTCGTAATCCGCGTCCTGGTTCATCCGGGTTGTCGATGCCGGGTCTTTGACGGACCCCGGGTCTGGACTGTTCCCCTGTAATGAGCCCATTCCTCTCGCGGCCTCGTCTCAGAAGCCCTTTTCTCGCAAGATCTTGAGGGCTACCCGCCGTTTTCGGCGACTACTTCAGGAGTTCCAGGTGGTCGAGCACCACCTTCGGCTGCGAGGCCGGTCCCCCGGTGGCGCAGATGCTGGCGTGGCAGGTCCAGTCCCCGCCGTTGCAGTTGATGGACATCACGACGCTCTGCAGCACCCCCGGCACCCCGGTCGGCTCCCGGGCGTCGACCGAGAGGCAGACCTGGACCTCCTGGTAGCCCGGCCCGGCATCCCCCTGTTGCGGCTGAGCTTCTCCGTCCGCGTAGTCCGAGGAGGACTGGCCGGCCGTCGGAGGCTGCGCGACGGGCGTGTATTCCCAGCGATACACCGAGCCGTTGTGAACGGTGTACGTGCCGCTGTCACCAGTCCTTATGCCAGCAACCTCGCCGAGCGCCGCGATCGCGAACGAGGAGAACAGATCCATGACCTCGACGGGAATGCTCGTCTGGAACACGGCCAGCGAGTAGGGGCCGTACGACGTGACCCCTACGCCCGTGATGTTCAGGGCGAGCAGCTCCGTCAGATCGAACACGTAGGGCGAGCCGTTCCCGCTCGGCACGGACACCAGGAAGTGAAACTTGTCCACGGCCTGCAAGTCCGCGGGAATCACGTACAGGCTCAGAATGAGCTGGTTCCCGGCCTGGTGCGACCCCATCGCGACCTTGGGCACGAGGGAGTGGAGCTTCCCGGGAGAGAAAACCTCTTTTCGCTCGCTCAGGACGTACTCGAACCCGTCGGGCTGGCCGTCTCCGTCCGAGTCCGCGTTCAGCGGGTTTGCGGCCAGAGCAGGATCCGTGCTCGCCGTCGAAAGGTATGCCTCGAACTGATCGGAGAGGCCATCGTGATCCGAATCCTGGACCAACGGGGGCGCGCTCGCCTCGAGTTCCGACCCGGGCGGCATTCCGTCCCGCAACAGGATGATCAGGAACAAGAGGCCGAGAACCCGAAGCATGCGGGAAGTGGCGGAGGTTGTTCCTGACCCGCGACGATTGTCCATGGGTGCACTACCAGGGCATGCCGGCCGCACGGGCGGACGGACGGGCGCTGTTGTACTGGCCGTATTGTATACCGAGCCAGGCGCGCGGCAACGCCCTGAGTCCAACAAGTCAACCGGCGCGCTTCTTCCCGCGAAAGACGAACTCGCGCCCCTCCGCCTCGACCGTGACGCAATCTCCCTCTCCGAACGCCCCCCGAAGCAGCTCCGTGGCCAGAGGGTTCAGGATCCGGTCCTGCAGCACCCGCTTGAGCGGCCGCGCGCCATAGACCGGATCGTAACCCAGGTCGGCCAATAGGTCCGCGGCCGCGTCGCTCAGCATGAGATCGAGACCGCGATCCGCCACGAGCAGGCGCAGGCGCTCGAACTGGATCGACACGATCTTCCTGAGGTGCGCCCGATCGAGTCGGTCGAACAGGACGATCTCGTCCACGCGGTTCAGGAACTCCGGCCGGAAGGTCCGGCGCAGGGCCACCGTCAGGGCCTCGCGCCGGGCTTTCTCGCCGGCATCGGCGAGTTCCGCCAGCACCTCGGAACCGAGGTTCGAGGTCATGATGACGATGGTGTTGCGGAAATCGACCGTGCGGCCGTGCCCGTCGGTCAGCCTGCCGTCGTCGAGCAGCTGCAGGAAGACGTTGAACACGTCGGCGTGGGCCTTCTCGATCTCGTCGAGCAGCACGACCGAGTAGGGCCGGCGGCGCACGGCTTCGGTCAGGGCCCCACCCTCCTCGTAGCCCACGTAGCCGGGCGGCGCGCCGATCAGGCGCGCCACCGAGTGCTTCTCGCCGTACTCGGACATGTCGATGCGCACCAGCGCCCGCTCGTCGTCGAACAGGAACTCGGCGAGAGCGCGCCCGAGTTCGGTCTTGCCCACGCCCGTGGGCCCGAGGAACAGGAACGAGCCGAGCGGGCGGTTGGGGTCCTCGAGCCCGGAGCGGGAGCGGCGCACGGCGTTGGCGACGGCGTTCACCGCGGCCTCCTGGCCGACCACGCGGCGGCCGAGTTCCTCTTCGCAGCGCAGCAGGCGGTCGCGCTCGCCCTGCAGGAGCTTCGCCAGCGGGATGCCGGTCCACTTCGACACGATGCCGGCCACGTCCTCCTCGCCGACCTCCTCCTTCAGCAGGGCGCCCTCCCGCTGCTGCTCCGCGAGCGCCTCGCGGCCCGCGACCAGGCGCGCGTCCAGATCGGGCAGCACGCCGTAGCGGATCTCGGCGACCCGGGCCAGGTCGCCGGCGCGCTCAAGGCGCGCGGACTCCTCCTTGGCGCCCTCGATCCGTTCCTTGAGCGAGCGGATCTGCTGGATCGCGTCCTTCTCCGCCTGCCAGCGCGCGCGCATGGCGCTGCCGCGCTCCTTGAGCTCGGCCAGGTCTCTGTCCAGGCGCGCGAGCCGCTCGCGCGAGGCGCGGTCCGCCTCCTTCTTCAGCGCCTGGCGCTCGACCTCGAGCTGGCGCGACCTGCGCTCGATCTCGTCCAGATCGGCCGGCAGGGAGTCGATCTCGATGCGCAGCTTGGAGGCCGCCTCGTCCACCAGGTCGATCGCCTTGTCCGGCAGGAAGCGCTCCGGGATGTACCGGCGCGAGAGTCGCGCCGCGGCCACGAGCGCGTCGTCGCGGATGCGCACGCCGTGGTGGACCTCGTAGCGCTCCTTCAGGCCGCGCAGGATGGCGATCGTGTCCTCGAGCGAGGGCTCGCCGACGTACACGGGCTGGAAGCGGCGCTCCAGCGCCTTGTCTTTCTCCACGCGCTTCCTGTACTCGTCGAGCGTGGTCGCGCCGATGCAGCGCAGCTCCCCGCGCGCCAGGACCGGCTTCAGCAGGTTGGCCGCGTCGGCCGAGCCTTCGGCCGCGCCCGCGCCGACCAGGGTGTGCAGCTCGTCGATGAACATGATGACGCTGCCCGCGGCGCTCTCCACCTCCTTCAGCACGGCCTTCATGCGGTCCTCGAACTCGCCGCGGAACTTGGCGCCGGCGACCAGCGCGCCCAGGTCGAGCACGAGCACGCGCTTGTCCTTCAGGCCCTCGGGCACGTCCCCGGCCACGATGCGACGCGCCAGGCCCTCGGCGATGGCGGTCTTCCCAACTCCCGGCTCGCCGATCAGGACCGGGTTGTTCTTGGTGCGCCGCGACAGGACCTGCATCACGCGGCGGATCTCGTCGTCCCGGCCGATGACCGGGTCGAGCTTGCCGCGCCGGGCCAGGTCGGTCAGGTCGCGCGTGAAGCGCTCGAGCGCGCGGTACTTGCCCTCGGGATCCTGGTCCTGGACGCGCTGCGAGCCGCGCACTTCCACCAGCGCCTTGAGCAGCGCGTCGCGCGTCACGCCGCGGCGGTTCAGGAGAGCGCGCACCGTGGAGTCCGGGTGCTCGGCGAGCGCGAGCAGCAGGTGCTCGGTGGAGACGTACTCGTCCTTGAGCTGCGCTGCCTCGTCGAACGCGGACTTCAGGACGGCGGTGAGGGCCCGCGACACGCTGATCTCGAGCCCCGCGCCGCTCGCCTTGGGAAGATCCTCGAGTACGCGGTCCAGCTCCTCGAGCAGGCCGTTGATGTCGATGCCCAGGCGCCGGAGAAGTGGGACCGCGACCCCTTCGTCCTGCTTCAGGAGCGCGGCCAGGAGGTGAGCCGCGCCGACCTCCGGGTTGCCGCGCGTTTCAGCCAGGCTCTGCGCAGCCTGGAGGGCTTCCTGCGACTTGATCGTGAACTTCTCGAACCGCATGACCGTGGCCTCCGCGTCCTCCCAACTCGAGGTCAGCACGCGGAGTGCCGCGCCGCTCGATCGAAAACGCGGCAGTCCTCAGCCACCCAATGGTCACGAAGCGACATCCTGGCGTCGTTGTCGACACGCCGCGTCACTTTGGCAGTGCCAGGCCGCAGCGATCTCAGCGGATCCGCAGCTCCGGTACGCACTCGGCAAGGTGCGAAACAGGCAGCTCCAGCTCGAACCTGAGTTCCCCTGGGCCGGCGATGCACTCCAGAAGCAGCGCGCCCACGAACGGACCAGGCGCGCCTTCCTCTGGCTGCGCCACGCCCGGCCAGATCATTCCCAGGAGCCCGGTGAGCGATACCTCCGCCCGCAGGGCAGCCCCCGGAGCGGCACCATTCTCGGACGAGACCGCGACGCCCGCCATGCGATCGAGCGCGGCGGCCACGGCCTCGCGCGCGCCCTCTCCCGTCGCAACAACCGACCAGCCGGCGGCCTGCCCCACGGCCCAGGCCTCGCCGGCCTGCTCGCCCAGGCCCTCGGGCTCCGGGCAGGAAGCGATCACGCACAGGCCCGGAGAGCTGAACCCGGGCACGACGTAGAACCCCACGTCCCCGCTGGAGCGCTTCAGCAGGTCGATGACCTCGTCACCCTCCTCGAGGCCGGCGCAGTGCGCGATGAGCTGCGCGAGCAGCGCGCCGTCGCCTGAGCACTCGAGGGCCAGGACCGCCTCCTCGGGCCGGCCAGGCAGCGGCCCCGCGGGAAGCCGGCGCGCCGACCCGAGCCACTGCGCGGCCCGTGAATCGGGCAAAGCGACGAGAAAGCCCTGCACGCGAACCGCGTCCTGGTCCAGGGAGATCTCCACTGCCAGATCATCCCACTGGGAAGCGAGTTTCCAGGCCGAACCGACGCCGCGCGCCGCGCGGGCGACGGGCTCGGCGGAATCCCGGCCGAGAAGCCGGAGCGCCAGCGCAGCGGCGCCGAGCGCCTGCTCCAGCGCGGCGGCGCGGCTCGCGCCCCTCGGCCTGAGGTCCGCCAGCGCGAGCCGCAAAGACACGTCAGCGGCCGCGTCCGACACGTCGAAAAGGCGCTGCGCGCGAGCGTACGCGCGCGCCGGCTCGACCAGGGCAAAGGCCGGCAGGAACAGCATCCCGCCATCGCACTCGGCCACGAAGCGCTCGCCTCCTCGCTCCGCCGCCCCTGCCGCCGCCCCGTGCGCCGGCGCGAGACGGTCCGGTTCAGCCTGCCAGCACAGGCCGGAGAGCGCCTCGACCGAGGCGAGGAACGAGCGCCGGTCGGCGATCTCGCTGAAAGGAGCGCCGCGCAGCCTGGCGGAGCCGTCGTCGATCAGGAGCAGGCCGAACGCGCCGCGGCCCGCCACTCCCGCGAGGTCCGGAGCCGGGAAGCCGCGCCCGAGGAGATCGAGGACGCGCTGCCGGGTCAGCAGCCGCTCGCCCATTCCGAGCGCGCCGTACAGGGCGGCGGCGCGGTCCGCGAAGCGGCTGGCGCCGTTGATGCGCACGTGGCCGACGACGCGCGCGCCCTCTGCCGCGGCCGGCGCCTCTTGCGGCGCGGGCGCGAGCGCGATGAGCAGCGCCAGGACGTGTTGCAGGACCGCCATCGCTTGCGAGTGTAGCAGCAAGGCGCGGCGCCGCGGGCGCCGGATGGCGCCTCGCCGCGCCTATCATCCGCGCTCATGGAAGATGCGATCCGCGCCCGCGCGCTCGAGCTCGGCTTCAGCCAGGTCGGCTTCTGCCGCGCCGCTGGCCCGCTCGAGCCTCCCGGGCGGCTCGAGGACTGGCTCGGCGCGGGCCTGCACGCCGGAATGAGCTACCTGCAGCGCGCGCCCGACGAGCGGCGCGACGCGCGCTCCCTTCTGCCGGAGGCGAAGGCGATCGTCGCGGTCGCCGCGGCCTACGCGCCCGCGGCGGCGTCCTCTCCCATCGCCTCCTACGCGCTTCAGCAGGACTACCACCGCGCGCTGGCCGAGCGCCTCGAGGAGCTCCTCGCGTTCATCCACTCGCTGCACCCCGGCGCGCGCGGGCTCGTCTGCGTCGACAGCAAGCCGCTGCTCGAGCGGCGCGCGGCCGCGCTCGCCGGCCTGGGCTGGATCGGCAAGAACACCATGGTCATGAACGCCGCTGACGGGCCCTGGCTGCTGCTCGGCGAGCTGATCGTCTCGGTCGACCTGGCGCCGGACGCGCCGCAGGAGAGCCGCTGCGGCGCCTGCCGCGCCTGCCTCGACGCCTGCCCCACCGGCGCCCTGGCCGCGCCGTTCGTCCTCGACGCGCGGCGCTGCCTGTCCTACTGGACCATCGAGCACCGGGGACCGGCGCCGGAGTGGGTGCGGGAAGCCCAGGGAACGCGCCTCTTCGGCTGCGACGAGTGCCTCGCGGCCTGCCCCTTCGGCCGCGCGGCCCTGTGCGAGC
>JACQZJ010000108.1 GCA_016213895.1 Planctomycetota bacterium
CGGCGCGCTCGTTGAAGCGGAGGAACTCGTCCAACCTGGTCCGCCAATCACGCAGCCAGACCTGTCTGCGCCGGCGCGCCTGGTCCTCGGCAAAGTCCTGCCACATGGCCACGATCCGGTTCTCCTCGTTGATCCACTCGCGGTTCGAGCATTCCTCCGCGACGGTCACGTCCCCCTTGCGCACGACCTCTCCCTTCCATGACGTGAGTCCCAAGTCAGGCCTTTCCGTGGCCGGCGCGGTCGTCGATCAATCGGCACTCATGGTGCGTCCGACCGTCTTCGGTCTGGTAGAAGACGATTTCCCCGGGGGGTTCCACGTCGCGGGTCATGCCGCCTCATACAGGCTCCGCACGTTGCCGATCCCGCGCCGTTCGATGCTCGCAGCCGTATTAGTCCTCGTTCTCCAGCGTCTCCGTTCGGCCGCTGCCTCGCTACGGGTTGCCGCTCACGGGCTTGTGGCACAAGCACGCAGGAAGCGTCGTGCCGCATGACGGACGGAATCGCGCTCAGGCTGGAGACCGCCCACCGTCCGGCGGCATGACCGGACAGCTTCGCCTGCAGCAGGTTCGGCAGCACGGGCTTCTTCCCGCCCGCTGTGTCACAAGCGCACGATGCCCGGTTCGTCGGCCTTCAGCGGGACGAGCCGAACCAAGGCGAATCCCCCTTGACAAGCGCGGAGGACCCTGCTCCGATTCTCCCACTGGGATGTGGCGCCATCATGGTGGCGCCGGACCCTGCGGCGGAGGAGAGACAGGCTGGGATGAGCGCGGATCGCGACGATTGCGATCGTTTGCCCGAGGAGCCGGACGGAATCCGCGTCGTGCTCAGCGCCCTGCGCCGCCTGCCTGGCGATGTCGGCCTCTCCTGCCCAGTCACTCTTGCTTCCGGCAATCGCGAACGCCCTCGAAGAGGTCCTCCGATGATGAAGGCACGCCGCTTCTTCCTCCTCGTCCTGCTGCTGCTCTTCCTCGCTCCGGCGCCGGCTCAGTCCGCGCGTGCGCCGGCCGTCCGCTGTCAGGTGACTACAGCGCCCGGCGGCGGGCCGCTACCAGAACCCGCGGGCGCCGGGGTACGCCGACCCGGAGTCCTGCTGAGAAACTCCACCGACTTGAAGACACCGTGACCGCGTTGAGTTCGCTGCGCAAGCAGGGCGTCACGGGGCTTCTGCTGGCCGCGCTGATCCTCGTCGGTTTCTTGGCCGTAAGGCCGTTCATCTCCGGGGACAGGCGGCCCGACGAACCGGCGCCTTTCGTTGCGCCGCGGGATGAACCCAGCGTAGTGCTCGCTGCGGCCGCTGAGGAATCGGATGATCAGCCAAGCGAGGCGCCCGCGCGCGCGGCTGCCGCCACCTCCCGCACCTTCCGCTTCTTCTTGAACGACCAGCCCGCCGCCGACACAGAGTTCGCCCTCCTTCCCTGGGACGACGAGATCGCCCTCGCCGCGCGCTCGCACATCGGCCTGCCCAAGAGCCTCATCGCTCGCCTGGCCCAGCGCTTCGTCACCGGCGCCTCGGGCGAGGCCTCGGTGGACGTTCCCTTCGTGCCCTTCTTCTTGGCCGCCCGCGCGCCTGGATCCGCCCCTTTCGGCCAGCGCTTCGACCGCCTTCCCGAGGACGTCTCGCTCTCGCTTCCGCCGGAGCAGCACCTGCGCGGAATCGTCGTCAACAACATCGACGAGCCCGTCAGCGGCGTGACCGTGCTCGCGCACCGCGCCTTCCAGGACGAGTACGTCTACGACCGCGTCCGCGACGACGATCAGCGCACCGCGGGCATGTTCTTCGAGAGCACGGTGCCCGCTCTCGCCGGCGGCTCCTTCGACGTGGGCGGGCTCCCGGCCGCCCGCGTCTTCGTCATCGCCCTCGCTGGCCACAAGACCTCCGAGCGCCGCGTCGACTTCGTGCTGCCCTCCGAGGAGGTGTGCGAGCTGATGCTGCGCGACGCCCTGACCTGGAGGGGGCTCGTGGCAGACGAGGCCACGGGGCAGCCGCTCGAAGGAGCGCGCGTCTCATCGTTCGAGCGGAACGGCGACCTCAGCATCTTCCAGCACGTCGTGACCACGACCGACGCTCTCGGCCGCTTCGAGCTCGCTGGCGTGCCCGCCGCGGCAGACCTCTTCGGCCTGCGCGTCTCTCGCAGGGAGTACGCCACCTACATGCGGCGCCTCGAACCGAGCGTCGTCGAGCGCAACGAGGACCTGTTCGTGCCCCTGAAGAGGGCCTGCTCCGTTGCAGGCGTGGTGCGCTCGCGACAAGGAGAGCCTCTCGCGGGCGTATGGGTGCAGGTGCATCAGGATGGCACCTTCGACCTCGTGGACTACACGCAGACCGACGCCGCCGGCCGCTTTGCCATCGAGTTCGTCGCCCCTGGCGAGCGCTACGCGCTGGTCGGCTCGGGCAAGGGCTACTACATCGCCATTCAGGAGGGAGTCGAGATCTGCTCCGTGTCCGAACACGAGATTCTGCTCGACCCCCTGCCTTCGCTCCGCGGGCGCGTGCTCGTCGATGACTACCCGCTGCAGCAGGGCGTCGCGCGGGTCTTCCAGGAGGACCCTGCGGGCAACCGTCTCGTGGATGCCGTCGCGGATGTCGCTCCGGCAACGGGCGACTTCGAGTTCGCCTTCCTCGATGCCGGCCGCTACGTGCTGGATGTCTCCGCTTCTGGCCATGCGCCGGTTCGCGTCGCCAATGTACCGGTCCAGAACGAGGCCGATGTGAACACCATCGAGGTGACCCTGCAGCGCGGCGCCTCGCTCCGCGGCGCGGTGTTCGTGAAAGGCACGCGCCAGGCGATCATCGGCGCCAAGGTGACGCTTGGCGATGAAGTGCAAGACGGACGCGTGCTCGGTCCGCTTCCCGAGGCATCCACCGCCGTGACGGACGGCAACGGCGACTATCTCCTCGAGAACGTCCCGGTGGGCACAGCCAGGAAGCTCTTCGTAGACCACCCCGACTACAGCGTCGGCACGGCCGTGCTGTTCCTGGAGGAAGGCTCGCTCTCTGCCCGCCTGGACGTCGAGCTGACGCGTGCGTGCCTCGTCACGGCAACGGTCACGGATGAACTGGGCCGCCGGTTCATGTCCATCGACGGCACTGCCTACACTTCCGAGGGAGAACGGCGGAGCACTTGGGATTCCTCGGGTGTCCTCCGCTTCGATCGCCTTCCGCCGGGAAGCACCACCATCCAGGTTGGCGTTCTGTCCGGAACGCGCGCCGATCTGCGCGACCGCCGCATGAACCAGCGGTTCGAGCTGGCCGAGGGCGAGACGCGCTCTCTCACGTTCTCCCTGGCCGGCGGCGCGCGCATCCACGGCCGCCTGATCGGGCCCGCCTCGAGTCCCCTCTTTCGCCGGCTCTGGGTCGTGTCCGCGCTCCTGGAGCGCCCGGATCTCTTCGACCATACCTCGTCTCCTGACCATCACGGGTACTATGTCCTCTCCGGGATCGCTCCAGGCCGGCGCGTCGTCTTCGTGGAACCAGCCGATGCAGGCACGGGTTTCCGCGTGTCAAGGACCGTGGATCTGCTGCCGGGAAGCGACATTGAGCTGGACTTCCCGCTGCCCCTGTCCGGCATGCAGGGCACGGTGGCCGCACGCGGCGGCGGTCCTGTGGTCGGCGCGTTGATTCAGATGCTGCCGCGCGACCCGGCGGCGAGCGCGGCCGCCGAGACCCCGTACCCCTTGCGCCTGGAGACACGCTCGAACGAGTCGGGCGCGTATGAGATCGTCGGCGCTCAGCCGGGATCCTACGCCTTCTCCGTCAAGGCCGCGGGCTTCGCCTGCGAGGAGGGGATGATCCAGATCGCCGACGAGGAGGCCGTTGTCCAGCAGAACATCGTCCTTGAGAAGGAGGCTCGCCTCGAGGTCGTGCTCTCGGACCGGGCCGGCTCGCCCGTCCTTTCCACGGCGTGCACCGTGGAGCGCGCCGACGGCGCCTCGCTCCAGCCCCTGCGCGCGCTCCCGGAACTCCTCCCGGACAGGCTCGTCTTCGAGGGCGCCGCTACCGCCCTCTATCGCGCGCGCGTGCGGGCCGAGGGCTTCTTCCCCGCCGAGCAGACCGCCTCCTGCACATCCGGTACGACCACGACCCTGCCGATCACCCTGCGCCGGCCGGGCTCGCTCGTCATCCGCCTCGTCTCGCCCGCGGCCCTGCCCGCGGCGCAGGTCGCGCTCGACGTCCTCGATCTCCAGACCGGCGCGCGCGCCGCGGACTGGATCGCCGCCGGCCTCGTGACCAGCTCGACGTCTTCCAGCGCGACGGACCTCGACGGCGAGATTCGCCTCGACGGCCTTCCCGAGGGACGCTTCCGCATCAGCGCGCCCGGCGCCAGCAAGGAGATCGACGTGCTCCCCGGCGCCGTCACCGGCCCGGTCACGCTCCAGCAGGCGCCGTAGGCACGCCACGCGACTCTCAGGCGCCCGACTTGCTGCGCACCCGCCCCGCTTTCTCAGCGCCGTCGACACTCACGGCTTGGTTTCCGCCGGGGCCGTCTGCTGGGCCCGCTCCGCCTCTGCCTGCAACAACGCGCGCCGCCGCGTGGCGAAGCGCTCGTACTCGGTCTCGGCCCGGGCGTCTGCGTCCGCTCTGCTGACGCGCCCCTTGCCGGGCAAGACGGCGCGCTCGTTGAAGCGGAGGAACTCGTCCAACCTGGTCCGCCAATCACGCAGCCAGACCTGTCTGCGCCGGCGCGCCTGGTCCTCGGCAAAGTCCTGCCACATGGCCACGATCCGGTTCTCCTCGTTGATCCACTCGC
>JACQZJ010000109.1:0-7307 GCA_016213895.1 Planctomycetota bacterium
GCTCGGCGCGCGCGCGCCCGCCCGCGGGCCGCGTCTCCCCCGGCGCCGCCAGGCTCGCCGCGTCGCCCGGCAGGCAGCGGTGCGGCGGCCGCAGCAGCAGCCCCTCCGCCGGGAAGGGCGCGGGCGCGCCGCGCTCGGCCAGCTGGTCCAGGGCGCGCGCCAGGCGCTGGGCGAGCAGCGTCTCGCCGCGCGCGACGTGCTCGAGCACCGCGGCGATCGGCCACTCCCCGCCTCCCGCCTCCGGCCGGCGCGCGATCAGGTCGGCGGGCAGGTCGCGTACGCCGGCGAGCAATGCGCAGCGCGAACGGCGCAGGCCGCGCGCCGCGGCGCGCCACTCCTCCGGCGCGGCGGCGAGCAGCGGGTCGTCGCCGGCGCGCTCCTTCGCCTCGCGCCACAGGCGCAGCATGTCCGCGAGAGGCGCCGCGCTGAGCGGCGCGCCAGCGCGCTCCTCCAGGTAGCGGAAGCGCTCGGCGAAGCGGGCGCTCGTGCGCCGCAGCGCCATCTCCGGGTCCACGCCGGCGTGGCGCGCCACCACCACGGCGCAGAAGAGCACGTCGCCCAGCTCCTCCTCGACCAGCGCCAGGTCGCCGCCGCCAAGCGCGGCCTTGAGCTCGCCGACCTCCTCGTCGAGCTTGCCGAGGGCGGAGGACACGTCCGGCCACTGGAAGCCGACGCGCGCAGCCTTCTCCGCCATGCGGTAGGCGCGCAGCAGCGCAGGGAGCGCCGCCGGGATCCCGGCGAAGGTCGAGACGTCGGCGTCGTTCTGGCGCTCCTGGCGCTTGATCTCCTCCCAGTTGCGCAGCACTCCCTCGACGCCGTCCACCTTGAGCCGCGCGAACACGTGCGGATGGCGGCGCACCAGCTTGTCGGCAATGCCGGCCGCGACCTGCTCGAGGGAGAAGTCCCCGGCGTCCTCGGCGATGCGCGCCGCCAGCAGGATGTTCATCAGCAGGTCGCCGAGCTCCCCCGCGGTGCGGGCGCGATCGCCGTCCAGCAGCGCGTCCGCGACCTCGTACGCCTCCTCCAGGAGATGCGGCGCGACCGCCGGCAGCGACTGGTCGCGGTCCCAGGGACATCCCCCCGGCCCGCGCAGGCGGTCGATGATCCCGAGCAAGCGGTTGAACGCCGCCGCCCGCGGATCGCCCGCGCCCGCCGCTTCGTGCCTCTCGGCCATGTTCGCCGCCTGCTCTCGCCCGGCCTCCAGAGTAGCGGCCCGGGCGGCAAGCGCGCCGGGAATCGCCCCGAGCGGCGCGCTCAGAGCGGAGCCGGCTCGTCCGCGACCTGCTCGAAGAGAGCGCCGTAGCGCCGCGCCTGGCTGCGCTTGCCGAGCCGGCGGTACGAATGCACCAGGTTGACGATCATGCGCGCCAGGATGAGGCGGTCCGGCGTCACGCGCAGGAAGCTCTCGCACGCGCCGTATCCCTCGCGCTCGAGGAAGGCCAGGCAGTCGCTGCGCCGGATCCGGCTGCCGCCGTCGAAGGGATCGAGCAAGGCCTCGCCGTCGTCCCCGCACTGCACGATGAAATGACCCGGCATGCCGACGCCGTGCAGGGGGATCCCCCGGCGCCGCGCCACGAACAGGTAGACCGCCGAGAGCGAGATCGGAATCCCGAGCCCGCGGTCGAGGACGCGATCGACGAACGAGTTCTGCGGATCGAAGAAGTTCCGGCGGTCGCCGCGCAGGCCGTGGCGCAGGCCGAGCGTGCGGCGCAGCAGCCGCGCGATGACCACGGGATCGCCGGAGCGCGCCTCCGGCGCGTCCAGGTCCGCCGCCATGCGATCCAGACGGCCGCGGTAGCGCTCCACGTCCAGCCGCGGGTTCGACGTGCGCGCCAGCAGGAAGGTGCCCTCCTCCAGGTCCACGGCCTGCTGCGCCGGGCCGGCGAACCGGACCAGGGCGCGGTCCGCCTCGGCCTCGCGAATGCGCCGCGCGACGGAGCGTGCGACGAGCCGCCCCCGCTCCTTGCCGCTGACCGCGGCCTCGTCGAGCGCGGGCAGCGCCCCAGCCCCCTCCTGCTGCAGCCGCCGCACGCAGGTCCGGACGATCTCCGGGTCCCGGTCGTCGAGCAGGGAGACCAGGGCGCGCACCTCGGAACCCGACAAGGGTCGCTCGAGAGCCATGTCGTTCCCTCACGCGCCATGATACGGGGCCCTGCCCCGCGGCGCAGCAAGAAAGGACCCGCGCCCGGCGCGGATCACCGCTCCAGGACGTGGATGGCGCGTCCCAGGGCGGCCTCGGCCGCCTCCATCAGCGTCTCGGGCAGGGTCGGATGGGCGTGCACCGTGCGCGCCAGGTCCTCGAGGGTCGCACCCAGCGCGATGGCCAGACCCATCTCGCCGATGATCTCGGACGCGTCCGCCCCGACGACGTGCGCGCCCAGCACGCGGCCGCTCCCCTTCTCGGCCACGATCTTCGAAAAGCCGTCGCCCTGGTTCATGGTGAGCGCACGGCCCGAGGCGGCGAACGGGAACTTGCCGGCGGCGACATCGATCCCCTGTGCTCGCGCTTGGCTCTCGGTGAGCCCGACCGAGGCGATCTCGGGGTCCGTGAACACCACGGCGGGAATAAGGCGCGGCCTGCGCGCGCCCTCTTCGCCGGCGATCGCGGCCGCGGCCGCCAGGGCCTCGTGCGACGCCTTGTGCGCCAGGAGCGGCGGCCCCGCCACGTCGCCGATCGCGTAGATGCCGGGCACGTTCGTGCGCTGGCGCTCGTCCACCGCGATGAAGCCGCGCTCGTCCAAGCGCACGCCGGCCGCCTCCAGGCCAAGCTGGTCGGAGAGCGGCCGCCTCCCGACCGTGGACAGGACCACGTCGCACTCGATTGCCTCTTCCCCCTTGGCGCCGGCCACGCGCACGCGCGCCCCGCCAGGCGCCTCCTCCAGCGCCAGCGCGCGGCTGCCGGTCAGGACGCGCACGCCGCGCTTCTTCAGGTTGCGCGCCACCACCCGGGCGCACTCCGCCTCCGCGCCCGGCAGGATCGAGGGCGTCACCTCGACCACCGTCACCTCGCTGCCGAGCTTCTGCCAGAGCGTTCCGATCTCGAGTCCGATGTAGCCGCCGCCGAGAACCAGGACGCGCCGCGGCAGCGCGCGGAGCGCCAGCGCCTCGCTCGAGCCCAGGACGCGCTTCCCGTCCACGGCGAAGCCCGGCAGCTCGATCGGCCGCGATCCGGTGGCGATGATGCACTCCTCGAACTCGAGCACCTCGCTCTGTTCCGCGCCCCGCACGAGCAACGTGCGCGGCGAGAGGAAGGTCGCCTCGCCCTGCAGCGTCTCGACGCGGTTGCCCTTGAGGAGACGGGCGATGCCGTCCGCCAGACGGCGCACCACCGCGTCCTTCCACTCGATGAGCCGGTCGAGGTCGACGCTCAGGCGCTCCGCCGCGATGCCCAGCTCCGCGGCGTGCCGCGCCTTGTCGTACAGGGACGCGGCGTGGATGAGCGCCTTCGAGGGGATGCACCCGGCGTTCAGGCAGACGCCGCCCAGGCGCGCGCGCTCCACCACGGCCGCGCGGCGCCCGAGCTGCGCGGCGCGGATGGCGGCCACGTACCCGCCCGGTCCGGCGCCGATGACCAGGGTCTCCGCCCGCCGCCCGCTCATGCGCCGCGCTCCCGCGCGCGCGCCGCGGCCACGAAGTGCTCGCCGGCGCGGTAGCTCGAGCGCACCAGGGGAGCGGCCGCCACGTGGGCGAAGCCCATCTCCCGGCCGGCGCGCTCCAGGCGCGCGAAGCGCTCGGGCGCCACGTACTCCACCACGGCCAGGTTCCAGAGCGAGGGGCGCAGGTACTGGCCGACGGTCAGGTAGTCCACCGCGCTCGCGCGCAGGTCGCGCATGGAGGCGAGCACCTCCTCTTCGGTCTCGCCGAGCCCGAGCATGAGCGACGACTTGGTGCTCACTCCCGGCCGCAGCGCCTTGGCGCTCCGCAGCACCTCGAGCGACAACCGGTAGGAGGCGCGGCGATCGCGCACCCGCGGCGTGAGGCGCTCCACGGTCTCGATGTTGTGCGCGAACACGTCCGGCGCGGCGCCCAGCACCGCGGCCACGGCCGCGCCGTCGCCGCGGAAGTCGCCCGTCAGGACCTCGACCACGATCGAGGGCTCGCGCTCGCGCACCGCCCTGACCGCGGCCGCGATCCAGGAGGCGCCGCCGTCCGCCAGGTCGTCGCGATCGACCGTGGTCAGCACCAGGTAGCGGAGCCCCAGGCCCGCGACCGAGTCAGCCAGCCGGCGCGGCTCCCCGGCATCGACCTTGCCGTGCGGATTGCCGCTCGCCACGGCGCAGAAGCGGCAGGCGCGCGTGCACGTGTCCCCGAGCAGCATGTAGGTCGCGGTGCCGCCCCCCCAGCACTCACCCTTGTTGGGGCAGCGCGCCTCCTCGCACACGGTGTGCAGGTTCAGGCGCCGCAGGCTGCGCGCGATGCGCAGGTAGCTCTCCCCGCCGGGCGCCTGCGCGCGCAGCCAGCGCGGCTTGCGCTCCAGCGGCTCCTCCGGGCACGACTTCCTGGGCAAGGGTCCTCCTGCCGCCTCGAGCGGCGCGGCGCCGCCATGCAACGCCAAGGGCGCCGGGAAGCCCTTCCCGGCGCCCTCAGTCTAGTCGGAAGCGGCAGCCGATCAGGCGGCGTTCTTGCGCTTCGGGTTGAGGAGGACCTCCTCTTGCTTGAGCAGCTCCTTCTCGCGATCGGCCAGCTCCTTCTCCTCGCCCTCGATCTTCTTCGTCTCGCTCGACGTGAGCTTGCCCTTTCTCTTCTCCTTGAGGGCGTCCTTCAGGACGGAGAGCTTGTCGACCTCGGTGAGGATCTTCTGGTAGTCCTTGATCGTCTCGTCGAGGTCCATGTCGTAGTGCCTCGTGACGGCCTTCTCCATCAGCGCGAAGAGCTTGCTGGGAGACGCGCGGCCCTCCAGCTTGCCGATCTTGTCTCCGCTGGAGGAGAACACGACGATGCGCGGCAACTCCTTGCCGCCGATCCACTGGTAGTAGGGATGGCTCTTGGTGATCGCCTCGCCCTCACTCTTGATCATGGTGAGGAACTTGGCGGAGATCGCCACCCTCTCATCCTTCAGGGTGGTCTTCTCGACCACGTCCTGGGCTGTCCGGAACTTCTCGTCCGTCGAGGTGAGGTAGACGACGAACGGCTTGTCCGCCTGCTGTTCGCTGGGCCGCAACATGCCCTTGGCGGAGGAGAGGTCCTGGACCTCCGTGCCTCCGGCGCCGGTCGTCACCTTGGCGTCAGCGAGTTCTGACCACGTGAGATTGAGCTTCGCCGAACTGGCGCCGCAACGTCCTCCGCCCCCTCATCCACACTCTGCCTTGAGCGGCAGCAGGGAGATGGAGACGGGCACGGCCAGCGCGAGCAGCAAGCCGCGGAACTTGCGCATGTCGCAATGCCCTCCAAATAGAATCGGCAACGGCGGCCAAGACTCTGGGCGGGAAGGTCTTCCCGCCGAAAAACATGGTACTTCCTACGACGATCCGCGCCAACTGATCTCGTCTTTTCCTGGAACCGATGGATTTCCGCGTGACCCCGGCCCGCCGCCACGCGCCGGCCCATGCGCTGCCGCGCCGAGGAGTCGGGCGTTCCTGCTGCGCTCCAGCCCTCGCCGGGCCGGAGACGGCCGCAGCGGCCGCTGGCAACGGTCGTCCGAGCATGGCCTTAGGACGTTTGCGCGTGACCAGGACCGCCGTTTCGCTAGCATGCGGGGCATGGGGCCTCTGACGGTAGTCCACGTCCTGACCCATGAGAACGCCACGCGCGGAGGCGCGATCCAGGCCTTGCTCCTCGCGCAAGCCCAGAAGGCGGCAGGACACGCGGTGGAGGTGGTCTGCAACGCCGCGCCCGGGCTGCCGCTCGATCCCACCTTCGAGCGCTGGACCGATGGAGGCCTCTCCCTCCGCCCCTGCGTGATGTTCCGCGGCAAGGAGATCCTCAAGTTCCGGCGCTTCCTCGCCGAGGTCGGGCCGGACGTGGTCCACGTCCACCGGGACACCGCGCTCGTCTTCACGTACCTCGCCACGCTGCTCGCTGCTCCGCCGGCGTTCATCTCCCAGCGCGGCACGACCCACCCCTTTCGCACCCGAACCGCGGCGTTCGTCCATCATTCCCCGCGCGTGCACCGCATCATCGCCGTGGCGCAGGCCGTCAAGGACACCCTGGCCGGCTTCGGCGTCGACCCGCGCCGCGTGGAGGTCGTCTATGGCTCCTTCGACGTCGATCGCTTCGACCCGGCCACGGCCCGCCGCGACCGCGTGCGCCGCGAGCTCGGCCTGACGGACGAGCAGCGGCTCGTGCTGCAGGTCGGCGAGCTGCACCCCAAGAAGGCGCCGGTGACGTTCGTCGAGACCGCCGCCAAGCTCGCGGCGAGACGCCCCGAGGTCGTCTGCGCCCTGGCCGGCAAGGGCAAGCTCTGGGACACGTGCCGAGCGCGCATCGCCGAGTCCGGCTCTGGCGGCCGCATCCTCATGCTCGGCTTCCGCAGCGACATCGCTGACGTGTTCGCCGCCGCGGACGTCGTGGTCAACTCGTCCACCGGCCACGAGGGCCTGACCGGCGCCGTGCGCGAGGCCCTCGCCCTGGCCAAACCCCTCGCCGCCACCTGGGTCGACGGCAACCCCGAGGCCGTGCGCCACGAGGAAACCGGCCTCCTGGTGCCGCCGCGCGATCCGGACGCCATGGTCGCGGCCGTCTGCCGGCTGCTCGATCACCCGGACTGGGCGCGCACGCTCGGCCTCGCCGGCCGCGAGCTGATCGTCCGCCACATGCACCCCGCGGTGCGCGTGCGGCGCACCGAGGAGGTCTATCGCCAGGTCCTCGCCGAGCGCAGCGCCGGCGCGGGCTCCGCACCCCCGGATCACGCCTGCGCCAGCGCCTGAACCGTCCAGCGGATCTCTTGCTCCAGCGTCTCGCGGAGGCCGGCGGCAGAGAGATGCGCGCGCTCCGCGTCCGGGATGACGTCGAACGTGTAGGTCTCCACCTCGAAGTCCCGCACCACCTCCTCGCGCGCGGCGCGCGCGAGCAGCTCCTGGAGCGCAGCGCGCGTGCTCGACAGGCCGGCACAAGGCTCGGCGCAGACCGGCACGTGGAAGTGGACGCGCGCGCGCTCCAGGTCCTCTCCCAGGGTCCCGCCCGCGGCCGCGGCCAGGAACGGACCGAGGTCGTCGAACAGCTCCACCTGCCCGTTCTGCCGGCGCGCGCACACCTGATGCAGGTAGCGCCCTTCGTCGTAGAGCTTGAGGCGCTCGAGGCTCTGCTCGAGGTCGCGCCCGCCGTCGATCTCGAGCGCGCAGGTCGCCTGCACCTTGCCGAGCGCCACG
>JACQZJ010000109.1:7368-18871 GCA_016213895.1 Planctomycetota bacterium
GCGCCACGCCCGCGTCTTTCAGGTCCGCCAGCGCGCGTGCCGGCTCCTGGAACAGGACGGCCTCGTGGCAGGCGTCCAGGCACACGCCGAGGTGGCGGCGCGCGGGATCGTCTGACCCGGCGAACACCTCGCGCGCCAGGAAGCGCGCGGCCGCTCCGACCGTGCCGAGCGCGGCGCAAGGCTCCGGTTCCAGGCAGAGCACGATGCGGCGGCCGCTGTCTTCCTCGATACGGGCGAACGCGGCCGCGGCCGCGCGCAGGTTCAAGACGGCCGCCGCGCGCTCGCCCGCGCCGCAGCCGGCGGCCCGGTGGCCGAGGGGGACGGTGCTGACCGAGCCCTGCTCCCCGGCGGGCAGAAGCGCCGCCAGGATGCGCCCGCAGTCCGCCGTGTATTCCAGGCGCGCCCGCTCCGCCCACGAGGGAACGAAGACCCGCTCCTTCACGCGCGCGGCGTGGAAGCCCCCGAAGGGAAAGGCGTTCAAGGTGAACACCGTCAGACCATGCGCGCAGAGCAGGTCTCGCAGCGCGAGCAGCGCGGACTCCTCGCGCGCGAGTTCGCGTGCGGCCGCGCGCGCCAGCCACAGGCCCACGCCCAGATCCAGCTCGCCGCGGAGCGCCCGCGCCAGCGGCGCGGCGCAGGCAGAAAGCGCCGCGCTCACCTCCGCGACGCTCTCGCCCGGGTGGACGTTCGTGCAGTAGGAGACACGTAGCTTGCGGCCGCGTTTCTCGATTCCAGCCATCGGATCGCCTCGCGCAGCGCCGGCGCTTGTACCATTTCACCGCGGCCACGGTCACGCGCGGCCGCGCGCGAGAGGAGCCAAGAACCATGCCCGCCGCCAGGAAGGTGCTGTGCCAGGCGCCCGTTCGCGTCGACCTGGCCGGCGGCTGGACCGACGTCGCCGAGTTTTGCGCGGACTCGCCCGGGCACGTCCTGAACCTGACCATCGACCGCTTCGTCTTCGCCGAGCTGACCTCCCGTCCGGCGGGCGTGACCATCGAGTCCGCGGACTACGGCGTGCGCCTCCCGGCGTGCAGCACGGGCGACCTGGTCTTCGACGGCCGCCTCGACCTGCTCAAGGCCGCCCTGCGCCGCCTGCCCCCTGCCGGCGGACTGGCGCTGCGGACCTGGTCCGACGTCCCGCCGCAGAGCGGGCTCGGCACCTCGGCCGCGACCGGCGTGGCCGTGCTGGCCGCGCTCGCGCGCTGGCGCGCAGGCGCGCCCCTTCCCCCGGCCGAGCTGGCGGAGCTGGCCTCTTCGCTGGAGAAGGACGACCTCGGGATCCGCGGCGGCAAGCAGGACCACTACGCGAGCGCCCAGGGCGGCATCCGCTTCATGACCTTCCACGGCGCGCGCGTCGCGTCCGAGGAGCTGCCCCTCGCCCCCGGCATGGCCGCCGCCCTCGAGTCAAGCCTGGTGCTGATCTTCACCGGCAGCGACCACGACTCGGGCGGCATCCACCAGGGGGTCAGCGCCGCCTGGCACGCGGGCGAGCGCACGGTCCGAGACGCGCTCGAGCGGCTGAAGGAGGTGGCGCGGTTGGCCCGCGGCCACCTGCTCGCGGGCGATCTGCGCGCCCTCGCCGAGGCGGTCGGCGAGAACTGGAGCCTGCAGCAGCGCCTGCACCGCGCGATGACGACCAGCGCCATCGACGCGCTCTTCGCCGCGGCCCGGCGCGCCGGCGCATGGTCGGGCAAGGCCTGCGGCGCGGGCGGCGGCGGCTGCGTGGCGTTCCTGTGCGAGCCGGGAGCAGCCGCGCGCGTGCGCGTGGCGCTGAAGGCCGCGCGCGCCGAGGTGATCGAGGCGCGCATCGAGCCGCGCGGGGCGCGCGTGGCCGAGACTCCCTCTCCGGCCGCGTGATCCGCGCGCCTGGCTGGCGATCCGCCGCGGAGCACCTGCTCAGCGGGCGCTTTGCCCGTCGCCCTCATGAGCCCGCGCGACCCGCGCTCGGGGCTGGCGATCCGCCGCGGAGTGCCCGCGCACCGGGCGCTCCGGCGGCTGCATCGCCAGTGGAACAGAACGCCGCCTGCCCAGTTTCGAGACGATTCGGACCTTTTCTCGTTGTCGCGGCCAGGCCCCTGGTGGAGGATGGAAGGCTTGACTCCGGCCGGTGGGATCCGCGTTCACGGACGCGGCCGCGCGCTGCCCCCCGCCGGCTCCGCCTGCCTCGATCATGATGGCCAGGCGCTTGCCGGAAGCTCGCACAGGACTCGAATCAAACATGGCTAAGACCTTCCTCATCCTCCACTTCCACGCGGAGGAGCCGTTCGGCCCCGTCCTCGACGCGGCGCGGGCAGGAACCCGGGAGGAGGTGATCCTCAACTCCCCCCCGTTCGCCGGTCTGGACGCAGGCGCCCCCGGCCGCGTGCTCCCGGCACTCCTGCGCCTGGTCAACTCCCTGGGGGTGCCGGTCCTCCTGTCCATGTCGAACGAGCGCCTGGTGCGCGCTCTCTCCGATCCGACCGAGCACAAGGCACTCTCCGACGGAGTCTCGCGCGGCCGCTTCTTGCCCACTCCCATGCCCGCCTTTGGCGCCGACCTGCGCCTGCTGGCTCCCCTCGAAGTCGCCGACGAGGTGCGGTTGAACCTTGATCTCTGGCGCATGGCCATGATCACGCCGCCGTTCGCGGCTCAGGCGAAGACCGACCAGCGCGTCGTCCTGCACGAGGCGGACCCGGCACGCGCCCTCGCTCAGCTCAGGCCAGCTCAGGGCAGGGACCCGTTGCTGCTCGGGATCGACCTCGGCTCCGTGCTCCGCTCCGGAGACGCGGACGCCGCCCTCTCCCGGCTTTCCGATGCCCTGCAGAAGCGCAGCGACTGCAAGCTCGTCACTCCCGCGCCCACGCCCCACGGCTGGGCGGAGCGCATGCTGCAGAACATCCTCTCGTCCGGCACGGGCTACCCGAGCTTCGACCTGGCGCGCGGCGACGGGTACGGCGCCGGCCGGGACGGCTTTTCACTCGAGCTGGCGCGCCTCGCGGCGCCGGTGGCGAGCTGCGCGCGCACCCTGGCGCGCCACGGCGGCGCCATCGTCGAGGCCGGTTTCGATCACTCCAAGCTCGATCCCAAGGTCGGACGCGGCCTGCTCCTGCGCTGCCTCGCGCGCGGGGGCGCGCTCGACGGAATCCCGGCCATCGAGCGCGTGCGCGCGTCCTTCCAGCTCGCCACGGTTCTCTTCGATTCGCTGCTCGCGGATCCGTCCGCCCTCGAGGGCTCCGCGCCGGCGGCTGTCTTCGATCTGTGCGCCGCGCTCCAAGCCAGCGTCGAGCGCGCCGTCGAGCGCGCGCGCACGGCGGGCGGCGACGCGGCGAACGCGCCGCCTCTGGCCGAGGCGGTGAAGCTCAAGGGCAAGCTCGGCCGCTTGTTGCCGCAACAGGACCCCGCCGCGCCCGCCCCGGAGCGCGCGGCCTTCACCGCCGCCCTGAGGAAGCTCACGGTCGCGGCGCTCGCCGTGGTGGAGAAGCTCGCCGAGCCGCTGCATGTCGGGTGCGGCTCCTGAAGGCGTGCGCCGCCCGGAGTCGCGGAAGAGGTGAGGCTCGATGTTGAGGCAGCAGATCGCCACGGTCCTCTGCCCCCGCTTTCCGCACGCGCTCGAGGGCCTCGACTTCGGCGATGGAGGCGAGCGGCCGCTTCCCGGCGGCTTCTGCGTGTTCCGCGCCGACCTGCCCGCCTCCCTGGAAACCGTGGCCGGGCTGCGCCAGGAGCGGGGCGGCGCCGCGCTGCCCTATCTCTGCTCCGATCTGGAGCGCGGAGCCGGCCAGCAGGTTCCCGGACTGACGCGCCTGCCGCCTGCCCTGGCCCTGGGCGCTGCCGGCAGCGCGGACCTGGCCCGCCGAGCCGGCTCGCTCACCGCGCTGGAGGCGCGCGCCGCGGGCATCCAGGTCGTCTTCGCCCCGGTTCTCGACGTGGGCGACGAGCCCAGAAACCCGATCATCGCCGCGCGCTCGTTCGGCGCCGATCCGCGCCGCGTGGCGGAGCTGGGCGCTGCCTGGATCGAGGGCTGCCTCGCCGAGGGCGCGCTGCCCGTGGGCAAGCACTACCCCGGGCACGGCGCCACGCTCGCCGACTCCCACATCGAGCTGCCGGTGCTTCGCCGCTCGGAGGCCGCGTGGCGCGAGGTCGATGAGCCGCCCTTCCGCGCGGCGCTCGCCGCGGGAGTGCCGGCGCTGATGATGGCGCACGTTCACGCGCCGTTCCTGGATGCACCGGAGCCGATGGCCGCCTCGCTGTCGCGCGCCGTCGTCGAAGCGCGGCTGCGCGGGGATCTCGGGTTCCAGGGCGTGGTCTTCACCGACGCGCTCGACATGGGAGCCCTGGCGCGCGAGCGGGACCGCGCCGATCCCGCTGTGCGCGCCCTGCTCGCGGGCTGCGACGTGGCCCTCATCCCCGGCGACGCGCATGGTGCGGCGCGCGCCCTCGAGCAGGCCGTCCTGCGCGGCCTCCTGCCGCGCCGCCGGCTCGAGCAGGCGGCGAGCCGCGTCCTCGAGATGGTCGCACGGGCGCGCGCCGCCGCTCCTTTCGCCATCCGGCCTCATGCGCAGGGTGAGGCCCTCGCCCGCGAAATCGCGCGCCGTTCGGTGGTGCGCGTGGCCGGAGCGGCCAAAACCGCGCCGCCGCCCCTCTCCGGCAGGGACGTGGAGATCGCCCTGGTCGAGGACGCCGCGGGCGAGGCCGCGCTGCCGTTGCTGCTCGACGGCCTTCGCCGGCACGGCGTGCGCGCGCGCCGCGCCCAGGCCGCGCCGCACGGCGCGCGGCTGCCGCGGGTGGTCGCGGTCTTCAGCGACGTCCGCGCCCACAAGGGACGGGTCGCTCTCGACGGCGCGTCCCTCGGCCTCGTCGAGCGCCTCCTCGCGGCAAGCGGCGAGGCCTGCCTGCTCTCGGTCGGCCCTCCGCAGGCCCTCGGCCGCGTGTCCTTCCCTGGTCCTGCGTGGTACGTGTTCGACGACGACCCGGCATCGCTCGAGGCTGCGGCCGCGGCCCTGGCCGGCGCCCTGGACGCGTGCGGCACGGCCTGCTGGATCCCCTGAGCGGCCGCCAGAGCAGGCCGTCACCGCGGCGCCGCTGCCGGGTATCATGCGCACCCGGTGAACGATGAAGTACACGCGGTTTCGCATTCTGCTGGCTGCCCTGGCGGCCGCCCTGCTCCCGCCGGATTCTGCCCGCGCCCAGGGATTGCGGCGCAAGGTCTCGCCGGAGAAGGCGGCGAAACTCCAGGCGGACCAGGCGGCGCTCGAGGCGATCGCCGCGGGAGCGGCGCGCCACCTGGTCCGGGTCAAGGTCTTCTGCTACCTCGAGATCCGCATGGGCGACGGCACGGTGCGGGAACGCCGCGAGATCGTCGAAGGCTACTGCGCCGGGATCGTCCTGACCCCTGACCCGGTGGTGATGATCTCGGCCTCGGCCTTCCTGCCGCAGGGGAACGCGCCGCGTCTCAGGGGCGTGCCCAAGCCGCCCAACATCTCCGACCGGCAGTATGCCTTCGTGCTCCGCGACGGCACGCTCCTGGCCGCCGAGGCCTGGCGCAGGGACGTGACCGTGAACGTGCTCCTGCTGCGCCCCGCCAACCCGGCCGCCTCGTGCGACGAGCTGAAGAGCCCCATGCCTCTCGACGACTTCCGCGCGCCGCGCTCCCTCGAGCCGCTCGGCATCCTGGCGTTCAAGAGCCCCGAGACAGGACCCGCGCTCAGCACGGTCGTGACCCCCTTCCCGCCGGGCAGGGAGGCGTATTCCCGCCCGGTCCTGCCGCTCACCGGCATGGTGCATCTCGGCATGCCGGTCTTCAACGTCGACGGGACCCTCGCCGGCATCATCAACCTCGGTCCGCCCGAGGACAAGCCGCCCGAGCTCGAGCCCAACCCGCTGCAGGGGGTTCCCGCGGCCGCCTCGCCGCGCGATCCCGCGGAGTGGTACGTCGGCTACCGCAGGCCGGTCCTGATGCCCGGCAGCGAGTTCCAGCCGCTCCTCGAGTCGCTGCGCGCCGAGGAGGCGCAGCCGATCCGCTACGCCTTGATCGGCTTGACGCTCAAGGACGATCACGGTTGCGTCCGGGTGGAGTCGGTCGAGCGGGCGATGAGCAGGCCGTCCCGCTGCGCGTGCGGCGGGAGGGCGGCGAGAGCGAGCTGCTCCTGCGCCTGTGACGCCCCGTTGAACCGCGCCGCGGGATCGTCTATCCCATCCTGCTGCGGGTTCTTCCGCCTCCCCTTCGGCCCCACGCTGGAGCGCGGTACTTGGCCTCGATCCTGTTCGTCTACCCGCCCACCGCGGACCCGACCGGGCCCTACCTCTCCATCCCCTACCTCGCGGCCGCGTGCCGCGCGCGGGGGCACCGGCCGCACGCCCTCGACCTCAACCTCGAGGCCTACCTCGACCTCCTCACCAGCCAGAGGCTGGCGGGCTTCGCCGAGGACTGCCGCTCGCGCCTGCGCCGCATGCCGGTCGACGGCCTCCCCTTCCCCCTGTCCGCCGAGTTCCTCGCCCTGTCGCTCGCCGTCCACGACGCCGACGCGATCGCGGCGCGCGTCCCGGCCGCCATCGCCGGGCTGCGCGACCGCGAGCGCTTCCTCGACCTGCGCCAGTACGAGGAGAACTGCGACGTGCTGCAGCGCGCCCTCGCGCTCATCTCCGCGCGTTTCCATCCCCTGGAGCTGTCCTTCACCAGCTGCCGCAGCCCCTTTCACCTCAACGACGCGCGCGAGATCGAGCGCGAGGCCGGTCCCGAGCACAACCCCTTCCACCGCGCGCTCGCCGAGATCCTCCTGCCGGAGGTAGAGCGCCGCCGCCCGGACGCGGTCGGCATCTCGGCGACCTTCAACTCGCAGCTGCTGCAGGCGTTCGCCGCCGGCAGGCTGGTGAAGGAGTCCTTCCCGGCGACCGCGGTCATCATCGGCGGCGCGGCCGTCACGCAGCTGGCGCTGCGCTGCGAGCTCGACGCGCTGGCCGAGCTCTGGCCGTACGCCGACCTGCTGGTCCTCTTCGAGGGCGAGAGCACGCTCTGCCGCCTCCTCGATCAGCTGGACGCGGGAGGCCTCGCGGCCGAGCCCCTGCCGAACGTGCTGCGGCTCGGGAACGGCCGGCCGCGCCTCGAGATCCGCCCCGTGGCCGAGGACATCGACGCCCTGCCCACGCCCGACTATCGGCTCCTGCCGCTCGACCACTACCTCTCGCCCGAGCCTCTCCTGCACGTCGCGCCGACGCGCGGCTGCTACTGGCGAAAATGCGCCTTCTGCCACTACGGGCTGGCCGAGGCCGGCACGGCCCCGTACCGGCGCCGCGACCTCGACCTCTTCGTGCAGGACCTGGAAGTCCTGCGCGAGCAGTGCGGCGCGCGCTCCTTCTACTTCGCGGGCGACGTCATCGACCCGGCCTACCTGCTCGCGCTCGCAGAGCGCCTCATCGAGCGCCGCCTCGAGATCCGCTTCACCTCCGATCTGCGCGCCGAACGCTCCTTCACCAGGGAGCGCTGCCGGCGGCTGCGGCAGGCCGGCATGGTTTCCGCGGCCTTCGGCACCGAGTCGGATTCCCCGCGCCTCCTGCAGCTCATGGGCAAGGGCACCGATCCCGAGGCCAACCGCCAGGTCTTCGACGCCTTCTCCGCCGCGGGCATCGCGGTCCAGGCCATGGCCTTCCTCGACTTCCCCACCGAGGCCGCCGCCGAGGCGCACGCCACGCTCGACCTCCTCGAGCAGAACGCGGACCGCATCGATCTCTTCTTCGTCGAGGAATTCAACCTGCAGACCGGCTCGCGCGTGTTCCGCGAGCCGGAGCAGTACGACGTGGCCGAGGTCTTCTTTCCCGCCGGGGACCGCTACCGCTTCCACGCGCGCTTCACGCCCGCGCGCGCGGCCAAGCGGCCCGAGGAGTACCGCGGGCTGCTGCGGCGCCTCGACCAGCTGGCCTCGCAGTACGGGCGCAGGCCCTACCCCTACGCCGGTTCCGTGTCCGTGGCCCACACGCTGTTCTACTTCGACGCCCTGGGCCGAGACGTCTTCAAGCGCGAGCGCCGCGAGAGCCGCCGCCCGCCCGCGCCCCCGCGCGGCGGCTGGCTCGAGAGCCGCCCGCTGCTCGCGCCGGGGCTGGCGCTCTGCGACTGGCCCTACGACCTGGAGGAGCTGGCGGAGCACGCCGGCGAGGTGGCGGAGGAGATCGAACGGCGGCGCGAGGTCGAGCTGCGCGACGTGGGGCGCGCGACGTACGAGACGCTGGCGGCCGAGGTGCCGCCCGTGGACCCCAAGGAGTCGTACTACCTGCTGCCCGCGACCGGCGCGCCCGTCTCGATTCCCGTCTGGCTGTGGATGCTCGCCTCCTGCCTGGACGGAGGGACGACGGTGCGCGAGGCGGCCGCGGAGGTCGGCATCCCGGCGCGCGAAGCCGCCGAGGCCGTCGAGGCGCTGATCTCCGGCGGCTATTTCGCCCTGACCGCGGGCGCGGCGCCGCCTACGTCCCGCCGGGCAGGGGAATAGAGCCCCCGCCGGGCAGCGTCCCGCTCCCGCCCGATTCCAGCATGATCGAGGCGTTCGCCAGCGAGAAGCCGTCGGCGAGCATCAGCTTCGGCGCGCCGCTCTCGGGGTCGAGCGCCTGGCCGGCGTAGTCGTGGGGCTCGCCGACGATGCCGTCGTGGTCGAGATCGGTCGCGGCGAAGACGCGGTAGGTCCCCTCTGGCAGTGGATCGAGGAGGTACAGGTCCGCGGTCTCCTGGGTGACGGCATGAACGGCCACGGGCAGGCCGCTGATGACGTCCACGGCCAGGACGTAGACGACCTGCACGCCGATCGGCCCGCCGCTCTGCGCCACGGTCATGGTCACCGGCAGGGAGAGCGGACCGGCGCTGGTCTCGATCTGGAGCATGGCGCCGTACGTGCCCGGCGCGAGGCCGAGGCGGCAGACCTGGACGTCCAGGGTGCAGGGCGTCTGGCCGCTGCACTGGAGCGGCGCCAGCCAGAAGGCGCTGCTCGAGACCGAGGTCACGGCGATGGCGCCGTCGCCGCCGCCGTTGATCACCGCGACCTGCAGGACGTCCGCGTCCTCGGGGAAGGAAAGCCCTTGCGGCAGGCAGAAGGGCGCGGTCGGCCCGACGTCCTGGCCGGCGGCCATGGACACCGCCCGCCCCGCGTCCAGCCGGCCGAAGCCGTACTCCTTGTCGGGCCCGGCCTTGCCGAGGTCCTGCGCGCCGGCGGCGAGGAAGGCCTCCACTTCGAGCGGCGTGAGCGCCGGCGCGACCGAGCGCACCAGGAACGCGGCCGCGGCCACGTGCGGCGCGGCCATGGACGTTCCGGTCTTCTGCGCGTACGTCGCGCCCACGATCGGGTCCACGATGGTGGACGTGATCCCGTCCGGCTCGCCGTCGCCGTTCGTGTCCTGCGTCTTGTCGCCGCCCGGGGCCGCGAGGTCGATGTGCGTCCCATACGAGGAGTAGTAGGTCAGCTCGTCCAGCGCGTCCGTGGCCGAGACCGCGATCACCTCCGGCATGGCCGCCGGGTACATGGGCGCGGTGCTGGCGGAGTTGCCCGCCGAGGCCACCACGACCACGCCCGCGGCCACCGCGTCCCGCACCGCCTGGTGCAGGATCTCCGAGTAGGTCGGGCCGCCGAGGCTCATGTTGATCACCTCGGCGCGCGTGCTGGGCACGCTGCCCGAGGCGTTCGGCAGGCCCGCGGCGTAGAGCACGCCCTGCGCGATGTCGAAGTCGGTGCCTCCCAGCACCCCCAGCACGCGGATGGGCATGACACGGCCGAGCATCGCGCCGCCGGCCACGCCGATGCCGTTGCCGGCGGCCGCGGCCACGGTCCCGGCCACGTGCGTGCCGTGCGTGCCCACGGAAAGGAAGGGGGCGGTCGGGTTGGCGTCGATGCCGTTGCCGTCGCCCGCGTTCCACGAGTCGCCCACGAAGTCGTAGCCGGACGCGAGCCGCCCGGCCAGGTCCGGGTGTTCGAAGCGGATGCCGGTGTCCAGGACCGCCACGGTGCGCGCCGGGTCGCCTTGCTCCACGCTCCAGGCGTTCTCGAAACCGGCGCGGGTCATGTCCCACTGCTCCCAGTAGAGCGGGTCGTCCGGCACGGCGAACGCGGCGCGCAGGTGGTTCGGCTGCACGTGCGTGATCCCGTCCAGGCCCGCGGCCGCGGCCACCAGGTCGCTCACGCGGCTCTGCGACGCAAAGCTCGCGGCCGGGCCGAGGAACGCCTTGTCCGTGCGCTCGAGCTTCACCCAGCCCTGCCCGCCGCGCGCCGCCACGCGACAGCCGAGCCGCGCCGCGAGCGCGTCCGCGTCCGCGCCCGGCGCCACGCGCATCAGGACCTCCTCGGCGGAGAAGTCCCCGCCCCCGCCCGCGCCCAGCCAGTAGCCGTCGGAAAGGCTGACCGATCCGCTGACCGCCGCGTGGCCCGCGGCCTCCTGGTGCGTGCCGCCCGCGGCTTCTGCGTGCTCGAGGTCGATGCGCACCCTGATGGTCTGGGCCTGCTCCAGGCCCGCGCGCACGACCAGACGGTGCGCGCCGGTCTGCTCCAGGAGAAGCGGGCCGATGCGCAGCTTGCGGCCTTCCCGCAACGCCTGCACCACGCCGTCGAGCGAGGCGCACGAGCCGTCCGGCAGCAGCAGCTCCGGCAGCTCCAGGCTGCCGCACTTGCCGGCCGCCGTGAGCACGATCTCGACGACCGCCCCGGGGCGCGCCGGGAAGTCCAGGCTCTTCTCCTCTCCCGCGTGCAGGTGGAGCTTCTCCTCGACCCTCTCCGGCAGGTGTTCGCGCACGCGGAAGATGTGCGTTTGCTTGGCGTTCACCGCCACCGGGACGCCGTCCCGCAGGAACTCGATCCTCGGGTGCAGCTTCCCGTTGGATAGGCTGCCGGCCCGCAGCGTGACCCTCGATCCCGCCAGGCACGGGAAGCTGACCAGATCCTCGTCGCCGGGAAAGGCGATGCGCCCCGCGAAGGCATCGCCCGGCTGGAGCTCGGCCTCGACGGCCCCGCCCTGCGCGCCCGCGAGGCCGGCCAGCAGAAAGAAGACGAAAAGGGTATTTCCCCGAATGCTGCTCAAGATGCTCATCATGGTGCTGCTCAGCGGTGTGGTTCGTTGGGAACCGGTGGGTTGCTACATCGGGAAGCAGCGGCCGCCTTCTTGAGGCGACTCGGCCCATTCGCGGGATCCTTCTTCACGCCCGCTCGAAAAACAGGGAAAGGAACCGCCCGCGGTACGGCGCATGCGGCGGCGAGGGAGGGGGAGCGACGCCGCCGCGAGGTGTTCGCGGCAGGAGGACGTTGGACGGGGCGCCGCGCGTGCCGCGCGGCCGCCGGCGCGGGCGGGCTACCGGCCCGTCACGGTGAAGGGGACGGTGATGTCGTCGAACACCGGCACGAGCTGCGTGCTCGTGTTCGCCTCGACGAAGGCCTGGAACTGGATGTACGGCCCGGCCTGGGAGTGGGTGTTGATCGGGTTCGCGTCGATTGCCATCTGCTCCGGCGTGACCCAGGGCGTGGCGCTCACCCCGCCCGAGCCGGTCGGCGACGAGCGGAAGGTG
>JACQZJ010000110.1 GCA_016213895.1 Planctomycetota bacterium
CATCGCGGGCACGGCCTACGGCGGCCGCAAGCGCGACTACCTGGACAAGGGGGTGGCGGGAGCGGGAGTGCGCCTGCTTTGCGCCTTCCTCGAGGCCCTGGCCTGATATCCCGCTGCCACGGGCCGCGACCGCGCGTCCTCGCGCGGTGCATCGATTCCGGGGCGGGAGCGGGCTCCTTTCCCGTCCGCGACCGCCTACCGCATGTAGGTTGAACCGGAGCGGCCCGCCTTGACCTGGGCCGTCGAGACGGCGCGCTGCACGAGCGGAGCGGCGTTTCCCGAGCGGAGGGGACGGCCGCGCCGCCCCGGGCCCTTCACGCCTGCCGTGCCTTCGCCGCGCTGAGCCTGCTGCGTCGCCTCTGCCGCCAGCAGGCCACCCATCATTCGTCCCGCACACCATGCACCAGAAGGCGCGCTCCCGTCCCCGGAGAGCAAGGGAAACGGCCGCGACCGCTCCGCTCACTCCCCCTCCCCTCTCCTCCCCTCCAGTTCCGAGCCAACCAGCCGCGAAGCCCCGCGCTCCTCGCCGGCGACGATGCGCTGGAACAGGGCTTCGAGCCGGCCGAACGCTTCCTCGCGGTCGAAGGCCTTGACCTTCTCGCGCGAGCGCTCGGCGCAGGCCCGCGCCAGCTCTTCGTCCGCGAGCAGGCGCGCGATGGCGTCCGTGAGGGCGGGGACGTCGTTGAAGGGCACGAGCAGGCCGTTCCTCTCGTGCTCGACCAGCTCCGGGTTGCCGCACACCGCCGTGCACACGATGGGCGTGCCGAGGAACATGACCTCGAGCAGGGTGTGGGAGAGACCCTCGTAGCGCGAGTTGAGCACGAACACGTCGGCGGCCCGGATCCAGCGCAGCGTCTCCTCGTGCGGGCGGTTGCCGGCGAAGCGCACGCGCTCGGCCACGCCGTGCTCGCGCGCCACGCCGCGCCAGTTCTCCATTTCCTCGCCGTCGCCCACCACGTAGAGGTTGGCGGGCGCGGGCAGCTTCGCCAATGCCTTGATGATCCCGTCCACGCCCTTCCAGATCATGAGCCGGCACACCGTGACGACCACGTGCTCGCCGGGGGCGATGCCCAGGCTCCGGCGCGCTTCCTCCTTGGACACGGCGAAGGCCTTGGGGCCGTGGTAGGCGTTGTGGATCAGGTGGACCTTCCGCGCATCGATGCCGTGGCCGAGCACGATGCGGCGCAGGTAGTCGCTCACCGCGACGATGGCGTCCACGCGGCGCCACCACCAGCGCTGCAGCAGGCGCGCGAGCCAGACCTTGAAGCCGTACGACCTGCCCTGGAACTCGTCGATGTAGTCCCTGGTCCAGCCGTAGCGGTAGGCGATCTCCCAGCTCCCGTCCACCATCACGCGGATGGCGCACCTCTTGCGCCGGAGCTTGGCCGCGAGCACGGCGAGCAGCGCGAGGTGCTCGTTGACGTACACCAGGTCGACGTTGGCGCAGTGCTGGAGGATGCGGAAGAAGGACTTCAAGTACCTGAGCGGCAGGGCGACGCGCGGCACGGCCACCACCGGGAAGGGGTAGCCCGCCGGGTTCTCCTCCTCGCAGAAGGCGACCACCTTGACGTCGTGCCCGCGCTCCACCAGGAAGCGCCCGAGGCTCGGCACGTACACGGAGGGGCCGCCGAGGTCGGGCGGGAAGACGGGGGTGGTGATCAGGATGCGCAAGCGGTCAACTCGCGGAGGGGCTTGGGGAAGCGGCCCGGGGCGACGAGGCGGCGCATCCTACGGTGGGGCCCGCGCTCGCGCAAACGCCGCGCCGGATCGGCCTTCCTTCGTTCCGGCCGCGCGCAGCTTGCTTCGCCGAGCGCATGCGGGTACGCTCGCGCGGTTGCCTCGAGGCGGCATAGCCAAGCGGAAAGGCAACGGATTGCAAATCCGTCATTCCCCGGTTCAAATCCGGGTGCCGCCTCCATTCTCGACCTCCACGGGCGCCAGACGCGCACGCCACGCGCGTTCCTGTCGTCCGGACGGCGGCGGCGCAGGGGAGTGGCGGAACCGGCAGACGCACGGGACTTAAAATCCTGAGTCCGCAAGGACGTGCGGGTTCGAATCCCGCCTCCCCTACCACGATCGCGGCGCCGCGGCTGCCGCGCGGCTCCCTCGCGCGCCCCGCATCCGGGCCCTCCAGTTTTCTCCAGAAGAACGCTGAACCGGCCTCCCGTCCCCTCCGTTTGCCTGCGGACGCGAAGGGTGCGTCTTCGCTCGAGAATGGAGGATTCGACGGCATGCGCAAGCTCACCATCCCGGCGTTGGGGTTCGTTCTCCTGGCAGGCGGCACGCTGCGAGCCGGGCCGCCGGACGGCCCCTACTGGGTCGAGATCGCCCTGCCTGCGGGAATCGCGAGCCCGGTGAAGGGCGTGGGGACCCTCGTGGTCTTTCAGACCGCCAGCGACGTCCACCTGTGGTCCGCGATCACGCGCCAGTGGACCGTGGTGCCGGTCTCCGGGAGCGCGTACGTGTCCCAGTTCAACGCCTACGCCATCATCGAGGACGGCTGCACGGTCCACGGCTACGCCACGCGCACCGGCGTGGTGGACACGCTCACCCTGGCCGCGCCGCCCGTGGTGCACTCCGGCTCGCCCTCGAGCTGCTGGCTCTCGATCGCGCAGCTCGGCAGCGACCTCTACAGCTTCGGCGCCTTCCACGGCCGCTTTGAGCACCTCGCGGCCGCCTCGCCGGCCGCGAGCGTCACCATCAACCAGACGACCGGCGTGGTGTACGACGGCGTGAACGCCTACGGCGTCAGCGCCTACCACGGGGATTTCGTGCCGACCCCGGCCGCGGGCGCCGTGTTCCCGAGCGCCTCCGGCGACGTCGGCATCGCGGACGACGCCGCGACCGCGCGCGGCTTCTCGGCGCACACCAACGCGTGGGCCGTGACCGCCTTCCCCAACCCCACGGGCGGGATCCTGAAGCGCGGTTACGCCCTGTACACGAGCGGGCAGAACGTCCTCGCCTTCAGCGGCTACACCGGGAGCTTCGTCTCCTTCACCGCGGCGACGTCCGGCTACTACCTGCAGACCGACACGAACGTGGCCGCGGTCATCGACGGCAACGACGTGGCTTGCTACGCGGCCGGGATCAACGTCTTCGCCAATCAGACCTTCGCGGCGCCGCAGGTGATGCTCGAGGACGACTTCGCGCTGGTCATCGAGCCGAGCGCGCTCACTGCCTTCTCCGGCGTCACGGGCAGCTACGCCGCGCCTCTTGCCGGCTCCTTCACCCTTGGCACCAACGAGGCCGTGGCCTGGGCCGACGGTCCCTCTGGCTCGTACGCCTACAGCGTGGTGCAGAACGCCTGGAGCGCGGCGCCGAGCGCGTCCACGGCCGTAAGCGTGCTGCGCAACGCCGTGGTGCAGATGGACGCCGCGGGCTGCCACGGCTTCTCCGGCCGCAGCGGAACCTGGGCCTTCCAGCCGAGCAGCACGCCCTTCGTCTACGAGGCGCACGCGGGCGGCGACGTGTTCGTGGGACTCGAAGGCAACACCATGCGCGTCTTCGACCCGATCCTGCTGCGCTGGGAGGAGGTGACCACGGCGGCGCCCGCCTCGCTCGACTTGTGGCGCCAGACCGTGGTCGGCACGGACGGAGTCAACGCCTACGGCGTGGGCCTGATGAACAGCGAGTGGGACCAGATCCCGCTCAAGGGGAACCTGGTCAAGTTCGACGCCAACTCCTCCTGCGGCTTCGTGGAAACGGACACGCATCTCTACACCTACACCGCGCACGGCTCCTTCTCGACCCTGTCGCGCTGGCCGGAGTTCACGCGCTTCCAGCCCAAGGGCGTGGACCTGCGCCTCATCCAGGCCGCGCCGGCCGGCAGCAGCGTCCTCATGTTCGTCGGCTTCGCGCCGGCCTACATCCCCGCGGGCGGCCTCGGCGCCCTCTTCATCGATCCCTCCCTGCTGCTCATCATCGGGCTCGGCAGCGTGCCGCCGAGCGGCGTGCTCGACCTGGCGGTGCCCGTTCCGAACCTGCCGGCGCTGAACGGCGTCGCCGTGCACATGCAGAACGGCGTGGTCTCGCCGTCCGGAGTGCAGTGGCTGACCAGCGCCATCGCGCCGGTCTTCTTCTGAGAGCGGCGCAGCCATGAAGAAGAGCCATCCGTGCCGGTCGCTGGCGACCCTCGCGTCCTGCCTGATTCTCGCCGCGTGCGCGGCGGAAGAGCGCCGGCTGCCGCGCGTGCCCGTGGTCGCGGTGGGCAGCGCCATCGCGTGGAACGTGCCCTATGTCGAGGGCGGGGGCGAGCAGCAGACGCTCGACGTCTACGCTCCTCCCGGCGCGCGCGATCTGCCGGTCGTGGTCTACTTGCACCGCGGTGAGTGGGCCAAGGGCGACAAGTCCGAGGTGTGCTACAAGCCGCTCTTCCTCAACGAGAATGGCGTGGTGTTCGTGAGCGTGAATTACCGCCTGAGCGGGGTGGCCAGGCACCCGGCGCAGGTCGATGACGTTGCAGCCGCGCTTGCTTGGGTGCGCGATCACATCGCGGAACATGGCGGCTCGCCGCAACGCATCGTGCTCATGGGGCACTCGGCCGGGTGCCACATCGTCGCCATGGTCGGCCTGGACCCGCGGCCGCTCGCCAAGGTGGGCATGAAGCCCTGCGACCTCTGGGGCGTGGTGAGCTGGAGCGGCGGGGCGTTCGACCTGCCGGCCAAGGTCGCGTCCGGCGGCATGTACGAGGAGTACATCCGCCTGAACTTCGGCGAGGACGAGGCGGTCTGGCGCGACGCCTCGCCCATCAGCCATGTCTCCTCGGCCGCGGCGAAGCCGCGCTTCCTCTTCGCCAGCGGCGGCCTGGGGAACCCCGAGTCGCGCGAGCTGAGCGAGAAGATGGTCGCGCTCATCCGGGGGAGCGGCGGCCGGGCCGAGGCCGTGACCCTCCCCAACAAGACCCACTTCACCGCCGACTACGAGTGCGGCATGCCGGGGGACGAGGATGACAGCGGCCGCATCCTGCTCGACTTCATCCGTGGCGAGGGGGGCGAGTAGGCCGCGCGCACCGCGCCCCGGGCCCCTGCCGCCGTCTACAATGTCCGCGTGGTCAAGCACGACGCGCTCGCTCTCGTCCTCTTCGGACCGCTCCTGGCCCTCGCGTTCGGCGGCTGCGCGCGCGAGCCCGAAACGCCGGCGATCCGCAACGTTGTCCTGATCTCCATCGACACCCTGCGCCGCGACCACGTCGGCCTCTACGGCTACGAGAAGGCGGTCTCGCCGGCGATCGACGCGCTCGGCCGGCGCGGGACCTGGTTCGACCAGGCCATCTGCCAGGCGCCGTGGACCACGCCGTCCACCGCGTCCTTCCTCACTTCCCTCTATCCGTCCATGATGCGCCTCGGCGACTTCGGCGCGCCGGGCCGCATCGCGGAGAGCGTCACCACGCTGGCGGAGCTCCTGCGCGCGCGGAGCTTCCGCACCTGCGCCGTGACCTGCGGCGGCTGCGTGGCCGGCGACCTGGGCTTCGCCCAGGGCTTCGAGGAGTACGTGGACGAGCCGGTGGACATGGCGGTCACCGTGGCGCGCTCGATCGCGTGGCTCGAGAAGCTCGCGCCGGACGAGGCATTCTTCCTCTTCATGCACACCTACGACGTGCACAACTACGCCCCCTCCGAGCCGTATCGCGCGCGCTGGGTGGCGCCGTACCAGGGCGCCCTGCCCGCAGGCGGCGAGCTGGCGCCGCTCTTGCAGAGCTTCGACAAGAAGGAGGAGATCGCGCGTCTGAACGCCGAGGACTGGCGCCACGTGGTCGAGCGCTACGACGCGGCGCTGAACGAGGTGGACGACCGGCTCGCCGCATTCTTGCGCCGCCTCGAGGAGCGCGGGCTGCTCGATCAAACGCTCATCGTCCTCCTCTCCGACCACGGCGAGGAGTTCGGCGAGCACGGCAGCTCGGGCCACGGCTTCACCATGTACGAGGAAAACCTGCGCGTGCCGCTGATCTTCGCCCACCCGAGCCTGCCGCGAGATCGCCGCGTGGACTCGCAGGTGCGGCTCCTCGACGTGGCGCCGACCATCGCCGACCTCCTGGGCTGCGCCGCGCCCGCCGAGTGGCAGGGGCAGAGCCTGGCGCCGTTCATGCAGGGCCAGCCTGCCGACCTGGTCGCCTTCGTCGAGAACTCCCACATGGCGAAGAAGGCGCTGCGCACGCCCGAGCGCAAGCTGATCGTGTCCATGGCGAAGCCCTTCCGCGAGCTTTTCGACCTGCGCCAGGACCGGACGGAGACCCGAAACCTCATCTGGGACGAGAGCGTGCCGGAGCGCGCCGGCATGCGCGACCTGCTGGCGCGCTGGGTCGAGCGAAACGCGGCCGAGGAGCGCTTCGTGCCGCAGGGCGGCACGGAGCTGAGCGAGGAGACGCGCCGCGAGATGGAGGCGCTCGGCTACGTGGGCGGCTCCGGGGACAAGTTCGGCGCGGACACGGAGTACTGGCTCATGCTGCTCCGCACGGACCAGGGCAGGGAGCTGGACGCGTCCCTGGGTGAGGGTGGAGGCCGCTGAGGCGCGGCCGGCCGCCTCTCGCCGGCCGGGAAGGCCGGATGCCCGCACTTCTCCGGGAAGGAGGGGCCCCCGCGCTCGTATTGATGGTTGAATGGCCGCGGCGATCTTCAAGGAGGGCCGATGCAGAGAGTGCTGCTGACCGGAGGCGCCGGCTTCATCGGGTCGCACCTCGCCGACCTCCTGGTGGAGAGGGGGCACCGCGTGGCCGTGCTCGACGACCTGTCGGCGGGCAGCGAGGCGAACCTCGCGCGCTCGCGCCACGGCGTCGACCTCGAGATCGGCTCGGTGCTCGACGCGGGCCGCGTGCTCGCCCTGATGCGCGCGGCCGACCGCGTGATCCACCTCGCGGCGCCGGTCGGCGTGGAGCGCGTGTGCTTGAACCCCGCCTGCACGCGCGAGGTCATCGTGCGCGGCTCGGAGAACGTGCTGGCCGCGGCCCGCGGATGCGGCGTGCCGGCCGTGATGGTCTCCTCCTCGGAGGTGTACGGCTTCGCCCCGCCCGCGCCCGTGCGCGAAAGCGACGTGCCCGAGGAGATCGCCGGAGGAGCGCCGCGCCTCTCCTACGCCTGCGCCAAGCTCGTGGCCGATCGCGCCGCGCGCCTGGCCGCGGCCGCGGGCCAGCCGGTCCTGACCGTGCGCCCCTTCAACGTCGTCGGCCCGCGCCAGGGAGCGGGCGGCGGCGCGGTGCTGCCGCGCTTCGTCGAGCGCGCCCTGCTCGGCCTGCCGCTCGAGGTGCACGGCGACGGCCTGCAGCAGCGCACCTTCATCGACGCGCGCGACCTGGCCCGGATCCTGGCCGACCTGGCCGAGAGGGAGGCCTGGCCGGTTGAGGCGGTGAACGCCGGCGGCGTCGAGGAGCTGTCGATCGCCGGTCTGGCGCGCCTGGTCAAGGCGCTGCTGCGTTCGGCCGCGCCCGTGCGCCACGTGACCCCGCCCGCGGCTCGGGGCGGCATGGAGGTGCGCCGCCGCGTGCCCGACCTCTCGCGCCTCGAGGGCCTCGCCTGCCTTCCGCCCTTGCGGCCGATGAGCGCGGCGATCGCGGCTCTCGCCGCGGAGAGGGCGGCCTGCGCCGCGGCGCACGCGTAGCGCCCCGGGAATGTGCGGCATCTGCGGCTCCTTCGATCGGACCTTGGCCGGCCGGGCGGACGCCGCGGCCG
>JACQZJ010000111.1 GCA_016213895.1 Planctomycetota bacterium
ACTTCACCCGGCGTGCCTTCACCACACCGAGCCGCCTGCTTCGCCTTCACCTCGACGAGCCGCTCGGCGTTCGTCGCACACGCGATGCACCGGGAGTCGCGCACCCGCTCCCGGAGGCCGGGGAAACGGCCGCGACTGGTCCGTTCACGACGCGTCCGGGCGCCGTGCATCCATTCCGTGGCGGGAGCGGGCTCCGGCCCGCGAGCGCCGACCACAAGTACGTTGAACCGGAGCGGCCCGCCTCGACCGCGAGCCTCGGGAAGGGGCGTCAGCCGAGCAGAGCGGCGGTTCCCCGGCGCAGGGAGCGGCCGCGACGACGTTCCACTTCACCCGGCGTGCCTTCACCACACCGAGCCGCCTGCTTCGCCTTCACCTCGACGAGCCGCTCGGCGTTCGTCGCGCACGCGATGCACCGGGCGTCGCGCACCCGCTCCCGGAGGCCGGGGAAACGGCCGCGACTGCTCGCCAGACTTTCCTCTCCTCCCCTCCGGTTCACACTCAATCAGCCGCGACGCCCGTCGCGCACCCGATGCACCGGTTGTCGCGCTGCCCTCCCCGGCCCCGGAGAAACGGCTGCGACGCTCCTCCGGCCCGGCTATCTTCTCCCCAACATCCCGCGGCATGATCTCGCCGCAGCCAACCTGAAACCACGCGACACCCCTATGTCTCACACCACGGCGGAAACCCCCGGCCCGGCCAATCTGGCCTACGCCGAGTCGCTCTTCCTCGACTACCTGCGCGACCCCGCGTCGGTCTCGCCCGAGTGGCGCGAGTACTTCGCGCAGGAGGCGCGCGCGGCCGGCTCGCCCCCGAGCCCACGCCTCGGGCCGTCCTTCCGCCCGGCGGGCCTGTTCGATCCGCCGAACGACACCTGCCGCGGCGGCGCCTGCGCGATCTGGCAGATCGCCGCGCTGCAGGAGCGCGCCGGCCGGCTGGTGCACGCCTACCGCGTGCGCGGCCACCTGGTCGCGCACATCGACCCGCTGGACCGCCCCCGGCAGCGGCCGCCCGAGCTGGATGCCTCCTACCACGGCCTCGGCGACGCGGAGATGGAGCGCGAGTTCACCCAGAGAACGGTGTCGGGCGTGGAGCGCGCGCTGACGCTCCGCGAGATCATCGATCTGCTCGGCGAGACGTACTGCCGCTCGATCGGCGTGCAGTTCATGCACATCGCGGATCCACTCGTACGCGAGTGGCTGCAGGCGCGCATGGAGGGCACGCGCAACCGCCTGCGCCTGCCGCGCGAGGAACAGCTGCGCATCCTCACCGAGCTGACCGACGCGGTCATCTTCGAGGAGTTCATCCAGCGCAAGTACATCGGCGCCAAGCGCTTCTCCCTCGAGGGCGCCGAGAGCCTGATTCCGCTGCTCCACCTGGTGATCGAGAAGGCGGGCGAGCAGGGCCTCGACGAGATCGTCATGGGCATGGCGCACCGCGGCCGCCTGAACGTGCTGGCCAACGTGATCGGCAAGAGCCCGCAGGGGATCTTCCGCGAGTTCGAGGACGTGGTCGAGGACGGCCGGCCGGGCGCCGGCGACGTCAAGTACCACGTCGGCTACACCAGCCGCCGCGAGACGACCTGCGGCCGCAAGGTCGACATCTCGCTCTGCTTCAACCCCAGCCACCTGGAGTTCGTCAACCCGGTGGCGCAGGGCCGGCTGCGCGCCAAGCAGGAGCGCGCGGGCGACCTGCGCGGCGAGCGCGGCATGGCCGTGCTCATCCACGGCGACGCGGCGCTGGCCGGCCAGGGGATCGTCCAGGAGACGCTCAACATGAGCCAGCTCCCGGGCTACGCCATCGGGGGCACGCTGCACGTGGTGGTCAACAACCAGATCGGCTTCACCACCTCGCCCGAGGAAAGCCGCTCCAGCGCCTACGCCACGGGCGTGGCGCAGATGCTGCAGATCCCGATCTTCCACGTGAACGGCGAGGATCCCGAGGCCGTGGCTCAGGTGGTGCGCCTGGCCATGGACTTCCGCGCCGCCTTCCACCGCGACGTGTTCATCGACATGTACGGCTACCGTCGCCACGGCCACAACGAGGGGGACGAGCCGGCTTTCACCCACCCCGCGCTCTACGGCGCTATCCGCCGGCGCAGCTCGGTGCGCGAGGGGTACCTCGGCCACTTGCTCGAGCTGGGCGGGGTGACGCGCGCCGAGGCCGACGAGATCGCAAGGCGCCGGCGCGAGACGCTGGAGCGCGACCTCAAGGAGGCGCGCAGCCCCAAGTACGTGCATCGCGCGGACGTGCTCTCGGGAGCGTGGCGCACGATCCCCGCCGGGCCGGACCAGTCCGTGCCCGAAGTCGACACGGGCGCGCCGCCCGAGCTGCTGCGCCGCGTGCTGCGCGGCCTGGCGCGCGTGCCCGATGGCTTCCAGCCGCACCCCAAGCTCGCGCGCTTCCTCGAGGCCCGCGCGCACATGGCCGCAGGCCGCCAGCCGCTCGACTGGGCGGCGGCCGAGGCCGCGGCGCTCGGCACGCTGGCGCTGCAGGGCCATCCCGTGCGCCTGAGCGGCCAGGACAGCCAGCGCGGCACCTTCTCCCACCGCCACGCCGTGCTGCACGACGCGCGGGACGGCAGCCCTTTCTGCCCGCTCTCGCACCTCGCGCCCGAGCAGGCGCGCGTCGCGATCGTCAACTCCCCACTCTCGGAGGCCGGCGTGCTCGGCTTCGAGTACGGCTACAGCATGGAGCTGCCCGAGGGCCTGACGCTCTGGGAGGCGCAGTTCGGCGACTTCTGCAACGCCGCGCAGGTGATCATCGACCAGTTCATCTCGAGCGGCGAAGACAAGTGGCAGCGGCGCAGCGGCCTGGTCCTGCTCCTGCCGCACGGCTTCGAGGGGCAGGGCCCGGAGCACTCGAGCGCGCGCCTCGAGCGCTTCCTGCAGCTCGCGGCCGAGGACAACATCCAGGTGGCGGCGCCGACCACGCCGGCGCAGTACTTCCACCTGCTCTGCCGCCAGGTGGCGCGGCCCTGGCGCAAGCCCCTGGTGGTGATGACGCCGAAGAGCCTGCTGCGCCACCCGCGGGTCGCCTCCCCCATCGAGGAGCTGGCGCGCGGCCGCTTCCTGCGCATCCTGCCGGACGAGCTGCCCGAGCGGCAGGGCGAAGTCACGCGCGTGCTCCTATGCAGCGGCAAGGTGTATTACGATCTCGCCGCGTACCGCGAGGAGAGCGCCCGCGGCGACGCGGCGATCCTGCGGCTCGAGCAGCTCTACCCCTTGAGCCGGCAGGCGCTCGAGCAGGCGCTGGCTCCCTACCCGGCGGGAACGCCGGTCTTCTGGGTGCAGGAGGAGCCGGAGAACATGGGCGCCTGGAGCTTCCTCCAGCGCAGGTTCGGCGCGGACCTCGGGCGCGGCATGAGGCTCGCGGGCGTGACCAGGCCGGAGTCGGCGAGTCCGGCCACGGGATCCGCGGCCATGCACCGCCTGGAGCAGGCCGCCCTGATGCAGGCCGCGTTCGGCGACGCGGAGTGAGGCCGCGCGGCCGGAGACGAAGGAGTCCGAGAGTGCAGACGGTCGAGCTGAAGGTGCCTTCCGTGGGCGAGTCGATCACCGAGGTCCTGATCAGCCGCTGGCTCGTGGCCGCGGGGGGCGCCGTCCAGCAGGACGAGCCCGTGGTCGTGCTGGAGACGGACAAGGTGACGGTCGACCTGCCCGCTCCGGCGGACGGAGAGCTGGCGGAGATCCTGAAGCAGGAGGGCGAGACGGCAAAGGTCGGCGAGGCGATCGCGCGCATCGCCGTGGGTGCGGCCCCGGCCCGCGCCGCAGCGCCCGCCGCAGCGCCCGCCGCGCGCGCGGCCGCGGCGGCGCCGGGACCCGTCATGCCCGCGGCCGCGCGCCTGCTCGCCGAGCGCGGACTGCAGGCCGAGCACGTGGCGGCGAGCGGCCCCGGCGGCAGGCTGCTCAAGGAGGACGTCCTCAGGCACGCGGAGGCGCCGCCCGCGACGCCCCGGCCCGCGACGCCCCGGCCCGCGACGCCCCGGCCCGCGGCGCCGCCGCCCGCCCCCGAGGCGCGCCTCGAGGAGATCGTGCCCATGACGCCGCTGCGCAAGCGCGTGGCGGAGCGGCTGGTCCAGGCGCAGCACGGCGCGGCCCTCTTGACCACCTTCAACGAGATCGACATGAGCCAGGTCATGCGCCTGCGGCGCGAGCACCAGGACGCCTTCCGCGAGAAGCACGGCGTCAAGCTCGGCTTCATGTCGTTCTTCGTCAAGGCGGTCATCTAGGCGCTGAAGCTCATCCCGGAGCTGAACGCCGAGATCCGCGGCGAGAACGTCCTCTACCGCAACTACTACGACATCGGCATCGCCGTGGGCGGCGGCCGCGGCTTGGTGGTCCCGGTCATCCGCGGCGCCGAGCGGCTCGGCTTCGCGCAGCTCGAGGCCGCGATCGCCGACTTCGCGGCGCGCGCCCGCGAGAGCAAGCTGACGCTCGAGGAGCTGCAGGGCGGCACCTTCACCATCAGCAACGGCGGGGTCTACGGCTCGCTCCTCTCCACGCCCATCATCAATCCGCCGCAGAGCGGCGTCCTCGGCCTGCACGCCGTCCAGGAGCGGCCCGTGGTGCGGGACGGCCAGATCGTGGCGCGGCCGATGATGTACGTGGCGCTCACCTACGATCACCGCATCGTCGACGGGCGCGAGGCAGTGACCTTCCTCAAGCACGTCAAGCAGTGCCTGGAGGAGCCGGCGCGCATCCTCCTGGAGGTCTGAACATGGCGGAGCGCAGCCACGACCTGGTGGTGATCGGCGGCGGCCCGGGCGGCTACGTGGCGGCGATCCGCGCGGCTCAGCTCGGGCTCAGCGTGGGCCTGGTGGAGAAGCAGAAGACGCTCGGCGGCACCTGCCTCAACATCGGCTGCATCCCGAGCAAGGCGCTGCTCGAGTCGAGCCAGCGTTACGCGGCCGCGCGTGACGAGCTGGCGGCGCACGGCATCAAGACGGGACGAGTGCGCCTCGACCTCGCGGTCATGCAGCGGCGCAAGGACGAGGTCGTCGGCCGCATCACCCAGGGCGTCGCGGCGCTGATGTGGAAGTGGAAGGTCAAGATCTACACGGGTGAGGGCCGGCTCGCGGGCGCCGGGCGCGTCGCGCTGCGGCGCGAGAACGAGGAAGAGGAGATCGCCGCGACGAACATCATCCTGGCCACAGGCAGCGTCCCGGCCGCGCTCCATGGAGTCGACCTGGACGGCGACCGCGTCTGCACCAGCACCGAGGCGCTGGCCTGGCGCACCGTGCCGAGTCACCTCGTGGTGATCGGCGCGGGCGCCATCGGGCTCGAGCTGGGCTCGGTATGGCGGAGGCTCGGCGCCGAGGTGACGGTGCTCGAGTATCTCGACCGCATCCTCCCAGAGATGGACGCCGAGGTCGCGGCCGAGGCGCGGAAGATCCTCGCCGCGCAGGGTCTCGCCTTCCGCCTCGGCCAGCGCGTGACCGCGGCGCGCGCCGCGGGCGGCCAGTGCGTGGTCGAGGCGGAAGGCGAGAAGCCGCTGGAGTGCAGCCACGTGCTCGTCGCCGTCGGGCGCAAACCCTTCACTGCCGGACTGGGGCTCGAGACGGCCGGCATCGAGCTGGATGAACACGGCCGCATTCCGATCAACGAGCGCTTCCAGACCAGTCCGGCCGGCGTCTTCGCCATCGGCGACGTGGTGCGCGGGCCGATGCTGGCGCACAAGGCATCCGAGGAGGGAGTCGCCTGCGTCGAGATGATCGCCACCGGCCACGGGCGCGTCAACTACGACGCCATCCCGAGCATCGTCTACACCTGGCCCGAGGTGGCGGGCGTGGGCCGCACCGAGGAACAGTTGCGCGCCGCGGGCGTGTCCTTCCGCAAGGGCTCCTTCCCCTTCCTGGCCAACGGGCGCGCGCACGCCCTCGGCTCGGTCGAGGGCCGGGTCAAGGTCCTGGCGCATGCCGAGACCGACCGCGTGCTGGGCGTGCACATCGTGGGACCGCACGCCGGCGAGCTGATCGCCGAGGCGGCCACGGCCATCGAGTTCGGCGCGAGCAGCGAGGACATCGCGCGCACCTGCCACGCCCACCCGACGCTGGCCGAGGCGCTCAAGGAAGCGGCCCTGGCCGTGGACCGACGGGCGGTGCATGTCTAGCGCGGCCGCCCCGCGGCCAGAGACGCTGCGCCTCGGGATCAGCTCCTGCCTGCTCGGCCAGAAGGTGCGCTACGACGGCGGCCACAAGGCGGACCGCTGGCTGACGGACGTGCTCGGCCAGTACGTCGAGTTCGTGCCCGTCTGTCCCGAGATGGGATGCGGCCTGCCCGCGCCGCGCGAGGCCATGCGCCTGGCCGGCGACCCGCAGGATCCGCGCCTGGTCACCGTCAAGACCGGCATCGACCACACCGCGCGCATGGCCGAGTTCGCGCGCCGCACTCTGCTCGAGCTGGAGCGGGCCGACCTCTCTGGCTACGTCCTCAAGGCGAACTCGCCCTCCTGCGGCATGGAACGGGTCAAGGTCCATGGCCAGAGCGGCGCGCCTTCCCCGCACGGAATCGGCATCTTCGCGCGCGCCCTCATGGCGCGCCTGCCGCACCTGCCGGTCGAGGAGGAGGGACGCCTGCAAGACGCGCGCATCCGCGAAGACTTCATCGAGCGGATCTTCGTGATGCAGCGCTGGCGCGGCCTGCTGGCCCGGAACAGGAGCCGCGGCGGCCTGGTCGAGTTCCACGCCGATCACAAGCTGCTGCTCATGGCGCACGGCGCGGCGCCGCTCGGCGAGATGGGGCGGCTGGTCGCCGCGGTGAAGGACCTGCCGCTCCCCGAGGCCTTCCGCCGCTACCTCGAGCTGCTGATGCGGGCGCTCGAGCAGGCGGCCACGGTGAAAAAGAACGCCAATGTCCTCATGCATGCTCTCGGCTACTTCAAGAAGGATCTGAGTCGCGACGAGAAGCACGAGCTGCTCGAGGTCATCGACTCCTACCGCGGGGAGCACGTGCCGCTCATCGTGCCGATCACCCTCATCAACCACTTCGTGCGCAAGTTCGGCTGCGCCTACCTGGCCCGGCAGGTCTACCTGAACCCCCATCCCATCGACCTCAAGCTCCGCAACCACGCCTGAACGCAGGGCACGCGGCGCGGCCCTTCGCGGCAGCGCGACGCGCACGCGCCGCTGACACGCGCCTGGCTCTTCCCGACAATCGCGCCGCTCACCTCGCAGGGAGGAAGGCAGCGCATGAGGTTTCTCCTCGTCCCGGGGAACAACTCCCTTTCCCACGTGGCCCGGTGCCTGGCGATCCGCGAGCGCCTGGTGGCGCGCGCGATCGCCGACGTCCCGGAGAGCGGCGGCAGCGGCCCCGCGGAACAGGGGACGCTCGCCCGCGTCTTCGAGATCGAGCCCGAGGCGCGCTCTTCTTCGCGCCGCGTCCCCTCTCCGCCAGACACCTGGCGCGGTCCCCGGCCGGCCGACACGTTCCGCCGCGTGCTCGAGCAGCTGCCGCACGCCTGCCGCGTCACGCTCGTGGGCCTGGGCGAGCCGCTCCTGCACCCGGTAGTCGCGGACCCGGTCAGCATCGCCGCCGGCGAGGGCCGGCGCGTCGCTCTGGTCACGAACGCGACGGACCTGGAGCGGCCGCTCGCGGCGCGGCTCATCGACGCCGGGCTCGCGTCCATCGCCTTCAGCCTCGACTGCCCCAACCAGGCGCTCGCCGACCAGCTGCGCTCGCGAGCCGCGTGGTCGCGAAGGCGGTGTTCAGCGCCGTGTCCTACGCGTCGCTGCCGTTCCTCGCCGAGCTGGTAGGCGTGGTGCGGGGCCTGGGCGTGGACGTGATGATGCTGAGCGATCTGAACTTCGCGTGGAACGTGGCTGACTCGGCGTGCGGGAATGCCGACGCGGCGGCGGCGAGCGAGGTCTCGCAGGCGGTGCGCCTCGCCCTGGCAGACCGTGCCCGTGTACGTGGACGGCCAGGTCTCGATCTGCGACTGCCAGCACGAGCGCGTCATCGGCGACCTCTTCGCCGATCCGCTGACCGACATCTGGAACGGCCAGGGCCTGCGCGAGCACCGCCGGCGCATGACGAGCGATTCTCCGCCCGCGGCCTGCGCCATCTGCCCACGCTTCTGAGGGTCGCAAGGCGACGCCCTGGGGCGGCCGCGAGCACCGGACACTACCGCCCGGAGGCGCGCTTCCCCGCGGCGGCTCGCTCCTTGCCGCGCGCGGCGCCGCCCCACAGGTAGCCGTGCTCCTCGAGGTAGGCGACCAGAGTGGCCGCGCTCTCCTCCTCTGACTCGCGGTCGGTGTAGAGGACCAGGTCTGGGTGGAGCGGCGGCTCGTAGGGCGCGCTGATGCCGGTGAACTCCGGGATCTTGCCTTCCCGCGCCAGCCGGTAGAGCCCGCGCGGATCGCGGCGCTCACACACCTCGAGCGGGCTGTCGACGAACACCTCGACGAAGTCGCCCGGGTCCTGGATCGAGCGGTTTCGGTCGCGGTCCTCGCGGTAGGGCGAGATGAACGCCGTGAGGTTGATGATCCCGGCCTGGGTGAACAGGCGCGCCACCTCGCCGATGCGGCGGATGTTCTCCGCCCGGTCGGCGGGGCTGAAGCCGAGGTCGCGATTCAGCCCGTGGCGGATGTTGTCGCCGTCCAGCACGTAGCTGCGGGCGCCGCGCGCGGCCAGCATCTGATCGACGAGGACCGCGATCGTCGACTTGCCCGAGGCGCTGAGTCCCGTGAACCACACGGTGACTCCCTTGTGCCCGTTGAGCGCCTCGCGCTCGACTCTGTTGACCTTGGTCTCGAACTTCGTGATGTGCTGGCTCTTCGGCTTGTCCATGTTTGCCTCTCGCGGCGGAAGTGCGCCTTTCGGCGCGGTGTTTCCCGATGGCCAGGACAACTCCCGTGCCACGTCGAGAACCCGGGAAACGGGCTGTCTCGGCTGATTCGTCGGGCCAGGCCGTGATATTTGATGGTTTGATCCGCCATATTTCACGGGCTCGTCGAAGATCCGTGATATATGCTGGAACATCAGCCATGGACCAAGACCTCGAACTGGCTGTCTGGCGGATCCTCGGCCGCGACCTCGAACTCAAGGAGTCGGCGGCCGAGCTGCTCCAGGCTCTGGCGCGGAGCCTCCCGGCGCAGGTCTTGATCGTGAGGCGAATCGACGGCGATCATCAGAGGATCGAGACGGTCGCCGTCGCCTCGCTCGATCCTGACCTTCCTCCGCTCGCCGCGCGCACCGAGCTGCCCCAGGGACGCCTCGCCGGCGTGCTGGCATGGTGCAGCCAGGGCGCGGTCCGCGCGGGCGCGCCCGCGCAGGACGCACTCCTCGCGCTCCTCGCGCCCGCGGGCCTCGAACGCTCCATGCTGGCCGCACCGCTCGCGGAGGGGAACGGGCCGCACGGGCTGCTCCTTCTCGCCGCGAAGGACCCGCGCCCCTGGGAAAGCGAGCACCTGGACATCACGCGCCGGCTGCTCGGGCCGCTCGCCGCGGCCTTGAGCCGCGAGCTGCAGCTCCACGAGCTGAAGCGCCTGCGCGAGTCCCTCGAGGCGGACAAGGAGGCCCTGCTCACGCGCCTGCAGCGCGACGAGATCGTCGACTCGGTGGTCGGCGCCGACGCCGGACTGCGCGAGGTCATGGCGCGCGTCGAGCAGGTGGCGCCCACGGACGTGCCCGTGCTCATCCTGGGAGAGACCGGCGCCGGCAAGGAAGTCGTGGCGCGCGCCATCCACGAGCGCTCGGCGCGCGCGGCCGGCCCGATGGTGCGCGTGAACTGCGGCGCCATTCCCTCGGAGCTGGTCGATTCCGAGCTGTTCGGGCACGAGCGCGGCAGCTTCACCGGCGCGGTGGCGGCGCGCAAGGGCTGGTTCGAGCGCGCCGATGGCGGCACGCTCTTCCTCGACGAGTTCGGCGAGCTGTCCCAGGCCGCCCAGGTGCGCCTGCTGCGCATCCTGCAGGACGGCACGCTCGAGCGCGTCGGCGGCCAGCGCACCATCTCGGTGGACGTGCGCGTGGTGGCGGCCACGGCCGGCGACCTGCTGTCGATGGTCGGCGAGGGCCGCTTCCGCGAGGACCTGTGGTACCGCATCAGCGTCTTCCCCATCCGCCTGCCGCCTTTGCGCGAGCGCCCCGAGGACATCCCCGCGCTCGCGGTGCACTTCGCCTCGCGCGTGGGCCGGCGCCTCGGCGGCAGCCCGCTCGTGCCCGGCGCCGAAGACCTGAACCTGCTTCTCGGCTACTCCTGGCCGGGCAACGTGCGCGAGCTGGCCGCGGTCATCGAGCGCGCCGCCATCCTCGGGAACGGCAAACGTCTCGAAGTGGCCGCCGCCCTCGGTGTCACCGCGTGCAGCCCGGCACGTCCTGAAACGAACGGCGCGCGGAACGCGCCCAGTGCCGCCGTGGAGGCGGCCGACTTCGCGCCGCTCGACGCCGCCATGGCGCGGCACATCGAAAAGGCGCTCGCCCTCACCAACGGGCGAGTGGAAGGCAGGCAGGGCGCCGCGCGCCTGCTCCGCATCAACCCGCACACTCTGCGCGCGCGCATGCGCAAGCTGGGCGTGGACTGGAGCCGCTTCCGCGGCCAGGCCGAGGGCAAGGCTCCCCCGACCGGCGCACGCTGAGACGCGCGCCGCAGCCTGCTGCTTTGCGGACCGCGGTTTGCTAACTAGCTGCTCAATCCACTGGTCGCAGCAAGGCACAGGTGGGCGATGCTCTTCAGGACCTTGGCGAAACCCGATTTCAAAGCGCTCGTGGAACGAATCCTCGCCAGCACCGAGGTGATCGGCCCGAAGCGCGTCGGGACCGACCGGCACGGCCGCCCGATCCACCACTACCTGCCGGTCGAGAGCTTCGACGAGATCGACCTCGACTACGAGACGACCGAGTTCTCGGCGAAGACCTACTTCCTCCCCTACAAGGAGAACCTCTGCTCCTACCGCTTCCAGGACGACGACTGGCGCCAGGAGATCCGCTACCGCATCCAGCCCAGGGCGATCATCGGCCTGCACGCCTGCGACATCCACGCGCTGATCAAACTGGACAAGGCGCTGGCCCGGGACTTCTTCCCGAGCCCCTACTACATCTCGCGGCGCAAGAACACCTTCGTCGTGGGGATCGACCACGATCCCTGTGAAGGCGGCTTCTGCCGCTCGCTCGGAACGGACACGGCGACCCACGGCTTCGACCTGTTCCTCACCGACCTCGGCGAGCGCTACTTCGTGGCGATCGGCTCGGACCGCGGCTTCCGCGCCCTGAGCGGGCTGCCGGCCGCCGAGATCACGGAACAGGACACCGAGGACTACTTGCGCGTGCGCAAGCGCATCGCCGCGGGATTCAAGACCGAGATCAACGTGCAGAACCTGCCGAACCTGCTGGACATCGAGTTCGAGTCGCCGGTCTGGGAGAAGTGGGGCGGGAAGTGCCTGAGCTGCGGGAGCTGCGCCATGGTCTGCCCGACCTGCTACTGCTACGGGGTGAGCGAGCGCGTGTCCATGGACTTCGCGAGCGGCGCCAAGACCAAACAGCTCTACTCGTGCAACCTGATCGATTTCGCCGTGGTCGCCGGCGGGCACAACTTCCGCCCCAACCGGCAGACGCGGCTGAAGTACCGCTACTACCACCAGCACCGCGGCTTCATGGAAGCGTACGACGAGCCGAAGTGCGTCGGCTGCAACCGCTGCGGCCGCACCTGCCTGGCCGGGATCAACCCGGTCGAGGTGATCCGCGATCTCCAGGCGGAGGACGAGACATGAAGCAGCTCTTCTACCCCTTCGACATCTCGCTGGAGAGCGAGATGAAGGAGCCGTTGGACTTCAACCGCCGCAGCCGCACGAAGGACGTGGACCGCGTCTTCCGCGCGGAGATCACCAACGTGATCCGCCTCACGGAGATGGAGAAGCTCTTCCAGGTCCGCATCATGGACGACGCCGAGCGCCAGCGCTTCACCTTCCTGCCCGGGCAGTTCCTCATGCTGGAGCTGCCCGGCTACGGCGAGATCCCGATCTCCATCTCCAGCGCGCCGACCAACAAGGGCTTCCTCGAGCTCTGCATCCGCCGCGCCGGCACCGTGACCGGGGCGCTGCACAAGGCGCGGCGCGGCGCGCGCGTGGGGCTGCGCGGCCCCTTCGGCACGCACTTCCCCATGGAGAAGATGAAGGGGAACAACGTGCTGCTCATCGCCGGCGGGCTGGGACTCGCCCCGCTGCGCGCGCCCATCTTCCACGTCATTCAGAACCGCTCCGACTACCGCAACGTGCACATCTTCTACGGCACCGGCAGCCCGGAGCAGCTCCTCTTCGACTACCAGTACGACGAGTGGCGGCGCATCGACGACATCGAGATGGAGGTGATCGTGGAGCGGCCGGACCCCAACTGGAAGGGGCCGGTCGGCCTGATCACCAAGCTCCTCGACCACGTGGAGATCAACCCGCGCGAGACCTACGCCATCGTCTGCGGCCCGCCGATCATGTTCAAGTTCGTGTGCGCGCGCCTCAGCGACCTCGGCGTTCCCATGCAGCGCATGTTCGTGTCGCTCGAACGCCGCATGCACTGCGGCATGGGCAAGTGCTGCCGGTGCAACGTCGGCTCGACGTTCACCTGCATGGACGGCCCGGTGTTCGACTACTGGTCCGTGATGAACCTCAAGGAAGCGATCTGAACGGGGCGCGTCATGAAGTACCTCGGCATCGAGCCGAAACGCCTGCGCTTCGCCGTGTTCGAGTTCACCGGCTGCGAGGGCTGCGAGCTGCAGCTCGCGAACAAGGAAGAGACCCTGCTCGCCTTCCTCGGCGCGGTGGACGTGGTCGAGTTTCGCGAGGTCTCGTCCGCCAGAAACGGCGCGTACGACGTCGCGCTGGTGGACGGCGCGATCTCGCGCACGGACGAGGTGGAGCGCCTGCGGGAGATCCGCGCGCGCGCCAAGGTCTTGGTCGCGCTCGGCAGCTGCGCCTGCTTCGGCGGCGTCAACCGCATGAAGAACGCCTGCGACCTCGACCAGGCCAACCGCGAGGTGTACGGCGACCACCCCAAGGAGACGCTGCCGACGCGGGCGATCCACGAGGTGGTGCCGGTCGACCTCAAGATCCCGGGGTGCCCGGTCTCCAAGGCGGAGGTGGAGCGCATCGTCCAACACCTTCTGTTCGAGGTTCCCTACCAGTTCCCGGTCTATCCGGTCTGCCTCGAGTGCAAGCAGCACTTCACCGTCTGCCTGTTCGACAAGGGCCAGCTCTGCCTCGGGCCGATCACGCGCGGCGGCTGCGACGCGCCCTGCCCGGCCGGCGGCCTCGGCTGCTGGGGCTGCCGCGGCAAGGCGGCGGACGCCAACATCGACGAGTTCCGGAGCATCGCCAGGGAGCGCGCCCACGGCGAGCGCGAGATCGCGGAGCGCTTGGGCTTCTTCGGCGGATTCGAGGAGCACTCATGAAGATCGACTTGAACGTCGACGTGCACCACCTGACCCGCGTCGAGGGACACGGCAACATCCACGTGCGCGTGCGCGCGGGCAAGGTCGAGGAGGCGCGCTGGGACGTGGTGGAGACGCCGCGCTTCTTCGAGGTGATGCTCAAGGGCAAGCACTACACCACGGCCGGGATCCTGAGCGCGCGCATCTGCGGCATCTGCTCGATCGGGCACTGCCTGGCCAGCGTGCGCGCCACGGAAAGCGCCTTCGGCCTCGAGGTCCCCGAGGCGGCGAAGAAGCTGCGCCTGCTCGCCAAGCACGGCGAGACGCTGCAGAGCCACGTTCTGCACCTCTTCTTCCTGGCGGCGCCCGACTTCCTCGGCGCGCCGAGCGTGCTGCCTCTCGTGGAGAAGGCGCCCGAGGCCGTGAAGCTCGCCGTGCGCCTCAAGGGCGCCGGGAACCGCTTGTGCGACGCGGTGGCCGGGCGGACCACGCATCCCGTCTCCCTGCAGGTGGGCGGCGTCGCGGTGCTGCCGCCGCGCGCGCGCCTGCTGGCCCTGCGCGACGAGCTCGAGCGCACGCTCCCCGACCTGGCGGCCGCGGCCGACCTCATCGCCGGCTTCGACGTGCCGCGCTTCGAGCGCGAGACCGAGTTCGTGTCGCTGCGGGGCGAGAGCGAGTACCCGTTCATCGGCGGGCGCCTGGTCTCGAGCGACGGGGTGGCGCGCGCCGAGCACGAGTACCGCGAGATGACCAACGAGTACGCCGTGGCGAGCAGCACCTCGAAATGGTGCCGGCTGTCGCGCGCGTCCTTCGCGGTCGGCCCGCTCGCGCGCTTCAACAACAACCACCGCCTGCTGCACGCGGAGGCGAAGAAGCTGGCCGCGCGCCTCGGGCTCGAGCCGGTGTGTCACAACCCCTTCATGGCGAACGTGGCGCGCCTGGTCGAGTGCGTGCACGTCACGCACGACGCGATCCGGCTGCTCGAGGAAACGGCCGCCATGGGCGAGGTGAAGACCATGGCCGACGTCGCGCCGCGCGCGGGCGAGGGCGTGGGCGCGGTCGAGGTGCCGCGCGGCATCCTCTACCACCACTACGCGTACGACGGTGACGGGCGCATCGCGCGCGCCAACTGCGTGATCCCCACGACGCAGAACAACGCGAACATCCACCACGATCTTCCCGTCCTGGCGGAGCGCTTCGCGGTCGACGGCATGACCGACGAGAAGCTCGAACTCCTCTGCTCCATGCTGGTGCGCTCCTACGATCCCTGCATCTCCTGCTCGGTGCACTGAGGTCTGAAGGGAAGGCAGCCGCACGCCGGATGGAGCGCGCAGGCCGTTTATCCACAGAAGGTTGCGTCGCCCGCCGCCCACGGACCACGGGATTCCCGGGCCGGCGCCGCGGGCCGTGCTATCCCCATCGGCTTCCATGAGGAACGGTCTGAGCTGCCCTTCAGACGCGGAGAGGACGCTGGAACCACTGCCTTCAGTCGCGGTGCCGGCCGAGGATCGAGCAAGACATGGACAGGGTCGCCGTTCGGCGACACGGTGACGCCGTGACCCGGCATCCAGACGAGGCGGGCGCGGCGGCGATGTCCTGGGCTCCCTTCACGGAGCTCGGGTCGACCGCGCCGTGCCGCGAGCCGCCCGCCGGGCCGATCGAGCCCTGCGAGACGCCGGAGCGCTACACGGTGCGGCACCTGCACAGCGAGGGAGGGCTCGGCAGGATCTGGATCGTGCGCGACGAGGAGATGAACCGCGACGTGGTGCTGAAGGTGCTCAGCCCCGAGCACGCGCAGAACGCGGCGGCGCGCGCCCGCTTCCTGCGCGAGGCCCAGGTGGCCGGCCAGCTCGAACACCCCAACATCGTCTCCGTGTACGAGCTGGGCGGCCGGCCCGACCTCGCCCAGCCGTACTACACCATGCGCTACGTGCGCGGAAAGACGCTGAGCGCGCGCATTGCCGAGCACCACCGCAAGAGAAGGAAGGGCACGGAAAGCCCGCTGGAGATGCGGCGCCTGCTCAACGCCTTCCTCTGCGTGTGCAACGCCATCGCCTACGCCCACTCGCGCGGCGTGGTGCACCGCGACCTGAAGCCAGCGAACGTCGTGCTCGGCGAGTTCGGCGAGGTGATCCTGCTCGACTGGGGGCTGGCCAAGGTCGCGGGCGCGCGCGAGGGCAGGAGGACGGGAAAGGTGGACCTGTCCGAGACCGCGGACCTCAAGGTCACGCTCGCGGGCTCGGTGCTGGGAACCCCGGCCTACATGTCACCCGAGCAGGCGGCCGGCGATCTCGAAGCCATCGGACCGGCGACCGACGTGTACGGCCTCGGGGCCATCCTTTTCGAGATCCTCACCGGCCGGCCGCCGCACGCCGGCGTGGACCCCAAGGAGATCGTTGGCCACGTGCTGCACGGTCCGGCGCCGCGGGCGGCCTCGGTCCTGCCGGCCGTGTCGCGATCGCTCGACGCGGTCTGCGCGCGGGCGATGGCGCGCAGCGCGGCGCGCCGCTACGCCAAGGTGTCCGACCTGGTGGACGACGTACAGCGCTACCTCGCGGACCAGCCGGTCTCGGTGCACCACCCGCGCGCCGGCGAGCGCGTGCTGCGCTGGGTGCGCCAGCATCCGACCTTCACCGCCGTGGCCGCGCTGGTCATCGTCTTCACCCTGCTCTTCGGCGCCAACCTGCTGCGCCTGACCCTGCTCGAGCGCCTCGACAGGCTGACCGGCGCGCTCGACCGTGAGATCGCGTCCGGCAGCGAGGTCCTGAGCGCGGTGAGGAGCCTCTTCCTCTCATCGCCCTCGGTCAGCGCCGCGGAGTTCCAGGCGTTCGTCTCACCCTTCCTCGATGAGCACGGCGAGCTGGAGGCGCTGCAATGGGTCGCGGCCGTGGCAGCCGCGGAGCGGGCGGCGTTCGAAGAGGAGCGCCGCGCGGCCGGTGCGCCGGACTTCGAGCTGCGCGAGCGCGCGCCGGACGGAGAACTCGTGCCGGCCGCGGAACGTGGGACCTACTATCCGGTGGTCTTCGTCGCGCCCCTCGTAGAGAAAGAGGAGGCGCTCGGCTTCGACCTCGGCTCGTCCGCCGAGCACAGCCAGGCCCTGATCCAGGCGCACGAGAGCGGCCGCGTGACGGCGAGCGGCCTACTCGCGCCCACAGGGGCCGAGCCGGGGGATCCGGGCTTCCTGCTGCTCTGCCCGGTGTACGGCGAGGACGGCGCCGGCGGCGGACGGCTGGCGGGCTGCGTCCTTGGCGTGTGCAGCGTGCGGCAGCTCATGGCCAGCGCCTGGAGCGCCGTCCAGACCGACCATTTGGACGTGCGCGTGCAGGACGTCACCGATCCGGCGCGCCCCTACCTCCTGTGGCGCAACGTCGCCGGCGAGCGGCCCGGTCCTGGCGGCGCTCACGGTTCGCTATGATCCGGGCGCGCGCGGCCGCTCGCGAGGCCGCGTTTCCCGTCGGCGGGATGAGAAGACCGGGAGGCAGGAGCACGAGAGCGCGGTGGAAACGGCAGGAAGCGGCGCGCGCACGAGCCTGCGCGCCCGCCGCGCTTCTCGCGGCGCTGCTCGGCCTCCTCTCCGCGTGTTCGCGCGCGCCGGGAGAAGGGCCGGCGGGGCCTCGGCCCAACGTCGTTGTCCTCCTCACCGACGACCTCGGCTTCGCCGACACTGGCCCGTATGGCGCGAGCGACGTGTCGACCCCGACCCTCGACCGGCTGGCGCAGGAAGGGGTGCGGCTCACCGACTTCTACGCGGCCGCTCCAGTGTGCACGCCGAGCCGCGCCGCGCTCCTTTCCGGCTGCTACCCGCAGCGCCTGGGCATGGAGTGGGCGATCCCTGCCGCCGACCGGGCGCCGGGCCTCCACCCTCCGGAGGCCGCCCTCGCACGCCTATTGAAGGAGCGCGGCTATGCCACGGGCCTCGTCGGCAAGTGGCACCTCGGCTACCGCAAGGAGTTCTCGCCGCGCGCGCACGGCTTCGACGAGTTCTTCGGCCTGCTCGGCCCCTGCCACGACTACTACACGCATCGCGATCAGGAGGGGCGGCTCGACCTGTTCGACGGCGAGACCGAAGTGCAATGCGAGGGCTACACCACGGACTTGATCAGCGAGCGGGCCGTGCGCTTCATCGCCGAGCACGCCGAGCAGCCCTTCTTCCTGCTCGTGGCCTACAACGCCCCGCACTGGCCGTTTCAGCGGCCCGACCTGGCGCCGGACTCCCGCGGCCGCTTGCTCCAGGCGGACGACTGGCCGTACGGGACCAGGGAAGACTACCTCGCCATGGTCGAGCGGCTCGACCGCGGCGTCGGTCTGCTGCTCGCGGAGCTGGAAGCGCGCGCCCTCGGCCGCGACACGCTCGTCGTCTTCACCGGCGACAACGGCGGCGAGGTGCCCGCGCGCAACACGCCCCTCGCCGGCGGCAAGGCCTCGCTGCAAGAAGGAGGAATCCGCGTGCCCTGCATCCTGCGCTGGCCGTCACGGCTTCCCGCCGGCCAGGTCAGCCGCGAGCCCGCCATCACCATGGACCTCACTGCCACCATCCTCGCGGCCGCGGGGGCCAGGCCCCCGCAGGGCGCGCCCTGCGACGGCATCGACCTCCTTCCCGCGCTGACCGGCTCGCCGCCGGCCGAAGAGCGCGTCTTCTGCTGGCGCATCGACCGCTCGGACGTCAAGGAGCGCGCGGTGCGGCGCGGCAAGTGGAAGTACCTGCGCCGCGGCGGCATGGACCACCTCTACAACCTCGAGCGCGACATCGGCGAAGAGACCGACTTCGCTCACCGCAGCCTCGCCATCCTGCGCTCGCTCCAGGAGGCGCTCGACGCCTGGGAGGCGGACATCGGCCGCGAGCGGCCGAGGATGGTGGTGAAGTAGGCGGGGCGCGCCTCGCCGGCGACGCCGTGAGGCCATACCGGATGTCGCTTGCGTCGGGAGCCTCACGCCGGAGAGCTTCCGTCTGGACGAGGATCCGCCCGCCGTCGTGCTCGAGGCCGGCTACAGCGAGCGGCGCCGGCCGGATGTCCAGCCCCTCGGCGCGGACCCGATCGAGCTGCTGCGCCCGTGGCTTGCCGTGAAGGTCCTCGGCAAGCCGGTGTTCGCTGGAACGCGCTTGGCGGAGCGAACGTCGCGGATGGTCCAACGCGACTTGGCCGGAACGAAGATCGATCGGGAGGTCGGCGGCGAGATCGTGGACTTCCACGCGATCCGGCACACGTTCATCTCGCGGATCGTCCGAAGCCGGGTGAACGTGAATGTCGCGCAGGAACTCGCGCGGCACTCGACGCCGGTCCTCACGATCCGGCTGTACGCGCACGTCCGGCTGCGCGGCCTCGCGGCGCCGGTGGACGCCGCGAACCGCGTGGGTGCGGGCTCGGACTCCGTAAACGGGCCCCAGCGGATTCCCAAGCAGTTGCAGCCCGATTCCGCGCGAGAGCACGCGGCAGGGTGCGAGATGATGCTGGCGGAGGAGGGAGGATTCGAACCCTCGAGGGCTTGCGCCCGAACGGTTTTCAAGACCGGGGGCGAATCGCGCCAAGTCGTTGCAGGCGCGAAGGTTGCGGACCGTGCGTTTCCACCGATAGCAGAATCGATAGCGGTCGCCGCGGACCGCACGCAGAACGGCGCGCACGTCCATGCCATGCCGCCGGCACCTGATCGCGCCGGCTCGCAACCCGGCGCAGATCGGCGCATTCGACCCCGCGTCGGAATCGAAGGAGCGAGTTCGCCTCAACGCCCCTCGCGGACCCCACACCAAGTCGCGCGCCGCCGCTCCCTGCACCGCCAGCGTCATCTTCGCCCCGTCCCCGCCCACCAGCTCGATCCGGCACTCCTCGCTGCCCCGCACGCCCGCCAGGTCCACCTCGACGAACGCGCGCTCGCCGTCAACGGCGCCGTGGCATGCGGTCCTGGGACCCTCGACCCGCCGCTTCAGGGAGTAGTAGTCCAGCCGCAACCCTCAGGTTGTCACCCCGCCGTTGCCGCCGGCGCTCACCGCCCCTCCTTCCGCTCACAGACCACATCCAGGCCTGCGACGCCGCCCTGCAGGGGTCACATAATCAGAAATCCGAACCGCGCGCTGGGTTGCCGGAACGACACTCACGTCCCACAGCGGAGACATCGGGCGGGCGAGGGTAGCGGTAGCTGCCGGAACTGTCTCCGCTTCAAGACGGTCGACTCCTCGGACCGCACAGGCCCTGGGATAGCCTCTACGCTTCCTGCCTGTCAATCGCGCTGTTGGCTGCCCTACTCTTCTCCGTGGCATTCCTCACTCCCCACACCCTCTCTGCACACTCCGGTCCATAGTATCGCGAGTACAGGAATGGATTGTCTTCCTCTAGCGCCCTGATTGCCGAAGCCACCTGCCGTGCCAGCCACAGCCTGCGATCCAGCCTGTCAAGCATACCCCGAAGACGCCCGATATGTTCCCGACACTGCGCAAACACGATGCCGAACAGCGCATTGTCCCCGACTTCTTCATTCCTATCATCGATGAGATGAAAATACGCTTCAATCGCCGCGGGATGCGACCGGCCCCGCAACGTCAAGACGTTCGTCCCCATCACTTTCGCGTCCCTGCGCGTCAGCCGGTCCCCCAGAATCGCCGCGATGACGGCTGCCTCGCCGTCCGGTCGCTCAACCAGACAGTCGAATGCGAACCCAGCTACCTTTCCACGCCTGGAGTTAAGCAGCTCGATCACCGTATCGGTGTCGAGTTGCCGCATACGCGCCTGCATAGCGGCCTCGTCGAGCCCGGCTAGCTCCGCCGCCATCCCGCTCCGTCGACATCCGTCACGTCGAGCCACTGCCGCCTCCTGCCATGCCAGACAGACTGCTCAGAGGGACCTCCCATTGCGCCCACAGCTCCGAAACCGTTTCGCTAGGAGACGCGCACCCGGGCGCTGCTCCGCGTTCCCAGTCCGGCCGACTGGCAGGCGGCCTTGGCGTGCTCCCGAAGCACGCCCATGAACCCCTGTGGGGTACGGAAACTCGACCGCCCTGAATGGTAGACACTTCCGTCAGCCGCCGCTACGGTCCATCCCATGACCTCCAAGCGCACCTTCAACCCCGCCGCCTTCGTCCTCGCCCTCCTCGCTGGCTGCGTGCAGCGCGGCCAGCAGCGGCTGATCGACTACCTCATCGAAGAGAACCGGGTCCTCAGAGCAAAGCACGGGATGCGGAGGTTGCGGTTCACCGACGCGGAGCGAGCGCGCCTCGCACGGGCCGGCATGGCGCTCGGCCGGAAGCTGCTCTCCCAGTTCGCGACCATCGCCACGCCCGACACCATCCTGCGTGGGCACCGTCAGATCGTCGCCGCGAAAAGGACGTTCCAGCGCAAGCGAACCGGCCGGCCGAGGGTCATGGAGGAGATCGAGCGGCTGATCGTCGAGATGGCCCGAGCGAACCCTGGCTGGGGGTACGATCGCCTTCAGGGCGCTCTCGCGAACCTCGGTCACCGGGTCTCCGCCTCCACCGTCGCGGCCGTCCTCGCCGGGAACGGGATCCCGCCCGCCTCGCGGCGCCGAACCACTTGGGCGCAGTTCATCAAGGCGCACAAGGCCACCCTCGCCGCCGCCGACTTCTTCACCCTGGAGGTGTGGACGCTGCGAGGGCTGCGCACGATCTACGTCCTCTTCGCAATCCGGCTGGCAACGCGGCGCGTCGAGACCCTCGGCATCACGCCCCACCCGGACCCCGTGCTCATGGTCCAGACCGCACGCAACGTGACCAGCGAGACCTCTCCAGTCTTCCAGGGCGTGACGCACCTGTTGATCGATCGCGACGCCAAGTACACCGAGCACTTCCGGGATCTCCTCCAGGACTCGGGCATCCAGGTCGTGCGCACTCCCCCGAAATGTCCACAG
>JACQZJ010000091.1 GCA_016213895.1 Planctomycetota bacterium
CGTGAGCCGCTCGTCGTTCGAGTAGAGCCCGGACGCGTCGTGGCCGAGCGCGACCACGCACGCGCCGGTGAGCGTCGCCAGGTCGACGATGTAGTCCGGCTCGAGCTGGGCGGCGTGGTGCAGCCCGTCGGCCAGGATCAGGCGGCCCTCGGCGTCGGTGTTGATCACCTCCACCGTGAGTCCCGAGGCCGTGACGAGCGTGTCGCCGGGCTTCTGCGCCGTGCCGCTCGGCATGTTCTCGGCCGCCGGCACCACGCCGATCACGCGCACCGGCAGCTCGAGCCGCGCCGCCGCCTCGAGCGCGCCGATCACCGCCGCGCCGCCGCACATGTCGAACTTCATGTCTTCCATGTTGGCCGAGGGCTTGATGGAGATGCCGCCGCTGTCGAAGGTCAGCCCCTTGCCCACCAGGCACACGGTCTTCTTGAAGCGCCGCGGCCGGTAGCTGAGCTCGATCAGGCAGGGCGGTTCGGCGCTGCCGCGGGAAACGCCCAGGATGCCGCCCATGTTCAGGCGCTCGAGGTCGCGCTGGCGCAGCACGCGCGCGCGCAGGCGCCGCGCGCGCGCCACGCGCGTGGCGCGGCGCGCCAGCTCGGCAGGCGTCATGAGGTTGCCCGGCAGATCGCCCAGCTCGCGCGCCAGGTTGGTCGCCTCGGCCACGATCGCGCCGCGCTCCACGCCGGCCGCGAACGCCTCCCCCTGGCGCTCGGCCGCGAGCAGCGCCACGGCTCCCTGCAGCGCGTCCTTCTCCTGCTCCTTGCGCCGCGCCGGGGCGTGGTAGGAGGCGAGCCCGGCCCCCTCGGCCAGGGCCGAGCCGGCGGCGGCGGCCGGCACCGCGCGCGAGCAGAGCTCGATCCCGAGCGACTTGAGCTTCAGGCTCTTGAGGCGCCCCACGGCCTGGCCCGCACCGCGGCGCAGCCGCTCGGCGTCGATCTCCTTCTCCTTGCCGAGGCCGACCAGGAGCAGCCGCTCCCGGCCGTCCTCGCCGTACACGAGCAGCGTCTTCCTGAACTCGGCGCTCCACTCCTTGCGCCGCAGGATGCTGGCCGCGGTCCGGGCCGCGGCGCCGTCCTGGTCGAGCTTCACTCCCTCGGGCAGAAGGACGGCGCGGAGCGCAGAGCGCCGCGCCCTGGCGATCGTGGCGGCCTGGATCTTCATGTGTCCTCTCTTGACCTCCCTGGCGGCCGCAGCGCGGGTCAGCCGCTGCTGGCGCGGGCGATGGCGCGGAGCGCCTCGGCCGCGGCCGCGACGTCATCCAAGGTGTTGAGCGGGCCGAACGACAGGCGCGCCGCGCCGCCGGGGAACGACCCGATGGCGCGGTGCGCGAGCGGCGCGCAGTGCAAGCCGGCGCGCGCCTTGATGCCGAACTCGGCATCGAGCAGCGTCCCGACCTCCTGGCAGTCGAGGCCGTCGATCTGCACCGAGAAGACCGGCTCGCGCGCCGATGGATCACGCGGCCCGAGCACGCGGAGGCGCGCCGCGCCCGCGGTCGCCTCCAGGAAGCTCCGGCACAGCTCCCGCTTGTGGCGCTCGATGTCCTCGAGGCCGCGCGCCAGGATGTAGTCGAGCGCGGCCTCCAGGCCGGCGATGCCCGGCAGGTTGTGCGAGCCGGCCTCGTGGCGGTCGGGCAAATCCCGGGGCTGGCGGTCCTCCTCGGAGCGGCTGCCGGTCCCGCCCTCGCGCAGCGTCAGCACGTCGACTCCCTCGCGGATGTAGAGCGCACCCGTGCCGAGCGGCCCGAGGAGCGACTTGTGGCCGGGGAAGGCCATGAGGTCGGCGCCGATCTCGTCCGGGAACACGGGCCGCGCGCCCGCGGTCTGGGCCGCGTCCAGAAGGAAGAGCGCGCCGCGGGCGTGCGCCAGGGCCGCGACCTCGCGCGCGGGCTGCAGCGAGCCGGTGACGTTCGAGGCGTGCAGCATCACGACGAGGCGCGTGTCGTCCCGCAGCGCCGCGGCCACGTCCTCTGCCGCGACCACGCCCTCCGCGGAGGCGCGCACCCTGGTCACCCGGGCCACGCCGCGCTCCTCCAGCTCGCTGAGCGGCCGCAGCACCGAGTTGTGGTCCATCCAGGTCGTGACCACGTGGTCGCCTTGGCGCACCACGCCCTTCAGCGCGATGTTGATGGCGTCGGTTGCGTTGAAGGTGAACACCACGCGCGCCGCCTCTGCCACGCCGAGCAGCCGGCGCAGCTTGTCCCGGCACGAGTCGAGAATGCGGCCCGCCTCCACCGCCTCGCGGTAGGCGCCGCGGCCGGCGCTCGCGCCGACGCCGCGGTTGAAGCGGTCCATCGCCTGCCAGACCGCTTCCGGCTTGGGGAACGAGGTGGCGGCATTGTCCAGGTAGATGCGGCGCGGGGCGTTCATGGGCGGCTTTGCACACTAGCGACCGCGACCGCTCGCCTGCTCGGGAAAAGGCCATGCTCAGGTGCCGCGTTGTGCTAGCCTGAAAGCAGCCTCGATCGGATCTCATTCCCGACAAACGTCAGAGGAACCGCAGCGATGAAACTCCTCACTGGGATGGCGCTCCTGCTCTGCCTTGCCCCGCTCGCGCCCGCGGGGACCCTCGAGCTGGACAAGACGGGCGGCGGCGCGCTCGCGGTCACGACCTTGAGCCTGACCGGCGCCGCGGGCCAGCCCTACCTCATCCTGTTCGACATCTCCGAGCAGCAGACCGTGATCAACCCCCAGGTGACGCTCGACATCTCGCTCGCCTTCGCCCCGCTCGCGGTGCAGGTGCCGGGTTTCCTCGGCGTGCTGAACGGCGCGGGCAAGGCGCAGGTCTCGTTCGTCATACCGAACGACCCGGTGATCCTCGACCTGACCGTCTCGCTGCAGGCGATCGGCGGGATGGCGATCGACTCGGTCTCCAACCTGGTGCGCCTCACGCCGTCGCTCACGGGCGCGTTCGAGGCAGCGCTCGACAGCCCGGCCCTGCCCATCACGGGCGGCGCCATCCATCAGAATGCCGACGGGTCGCTCTTCCTGGTCGGCGGCTCGGGCCCGACCTACCAGACCTACGATCCCGACCTCGAGGAGTTCGATCTCGGCGGCCTCGCCTTCGGCGTGGGCTTCCTCGGCCAGTCGACCGCGCTCGCGGACGGCCGCATCCTCTTCACCGGCGGCCTCGGCCTGGACGGGCAGCCCACGGCCGCGGCGGCCCTGTTCGATCCGGCCACTGGTCAGACCACGAACCTGACCATGCTGCAGCCGCGCGCCGGCCACGGCGCCTCGCTCATGCCGAACGGCAAGGTGCTGATCACCGGCGGATTCAAGGTCTTCACCCTGACCGACATCCTGGCGTTCCTGCAGGGCATCCAGGGAGACACCGAGATCTATGACCCGGCCGCGGGCGCGTTCGGCGCGGGCCCGGCCATGCTGGAGCCGCGCGCGCTGCACACCTCGACGGCCATGCCGAACGGCAAGGTGCTCGTGGCCGGCGGCCTGACGATCGTCCCCATCCTCAACATCCCGATCGTGTCCAACACCGCGTACTCCTACAACCCGATCTTCAACACCTTCGGCCTGCCGATCTTCTTCACCGGCGCGCGCCTCTACCACTCGGCGGCGCTGCTGTCGGACGGCCGGGTGCTGCTCGCCGGCGGCCTGAGCCTGGACCTGACCGAGGTGATCACGAGCGGCGACATCACCAAGCTGGTGGTGAGCACGATCAACGACTGCCAGGTCTTCAAGTCCACCTTGTTCGGCGGGAACTTCACCACGGTCAGCGCGCTCTCCCAGCCGCGCGCCGGCGCCGGCGTGATCGGACTCGCAGACGGCGGCGCGCTCATCGCCGGCGGCTTCAATGTCGACTTGAGCAGCACGGGCTTCGCCGTCGAGCTCCTGTCCTCGGCGGACCGCTTCGCTTCCTCGGGCGCGCTGGCGGCGACGGGCTCGATGCTGGCCCAGCGCCTCACGCCCGTCCTGCACAAGCTGAACGACGGCACAATCCTGGCGGTGGGCGGCGGCCCGACCAGCGCGGAGATCTACCAGCCGTAGGGCAGCGGCGGGCGCGCCCGGCGCGGTGTCCCCGGCGCGCTCGGCGCGAGCTCCTTCCGCTCTTCTCCGGGGCGATTCCGCGGCCGCGCCGCCGCCAGTTTGAAGTTCGAAGTCGGAAGTCGGATGTAGGGAGTTCCCGGCTGCCGTCCTTGCCCGGATCGCGGTATCCTCGGGCGCTGACCGCTTGGGTCCCCGTGCCGTGCACGAAGCACGAAGATGGAAGGCGAAAGCGGCCCGAAGGCCGGTTCGGACTTCCGACTTCGGACTTCCGACTCGCGGCGGCGCAGTGTTGTCAAGCGGGAGGAATGCGTGAGTGCAGCGCAGGGACTGAAGCAGTTGGCTCTGGTCGCGGCGCCGCCGCGAAGTGGCGCATGATCATCGGGACCGTCATCGGCACAGTGGTCGCGCCGATCCAGCACCCCTTCTACGACGGCAAGAAGCTGCTGCTGGTGCGGGCCGAGCAGCCGCACGACGGCTCGCCGGCGCGCGAAGGCACGCTGCTCGCGGTCGATCGCGCGGGCGCCGGCGTGGGCGAGAAGGTCCTGGTCATGAAGGAGGGCTCGAGCGCGCGCTTCCTGTTCGAGCAGGAGGCGGCGCCGGTGCGCACGGTCATCGTGGGCGTGATCGACGAGATCGAGGTGGCCGGCCGCAGCGTCTTCTTCCAGGGCGCCGCGCCATGAGCGCCTCGCCCGACCTGGCGACGCTCCGCCGGCAGATCGCGGAGATCGCGCGCCTCTGCTGGGAGCGCGGCTACATCGGCGCCGTGGACGGCAACGTCTCGGTCAAGCTGGACGACGGCAGCCTGCTGGTGACGCCCTCGGGCACGATCAAGTTCCTGCTCGAGCCGGACATGATCGTGCACACGGACGCGCGCGGCGTGCCGAGCGGCGGCGGCCGCGCCTCGAGCGAGATCCGCATGCACGTGGCCTGCTACGAAGAGCGGCCGGACATCCGCGCCATCGTGCACGCCCACCCTCCCACCGCGGTCGCCTTCTCGCTCGCCGGCCTGGACATGATGCAGGCGCTCATCCCCGAGCTCGTGGTCACGCTCGGCGCGGTGCCCACCGCGCCCTACGGCACACCCGGCACCGACGAGCTGGCGCGGCCGGTGCGCGAGCTGATCCGCTGCGCCGACGCGGTGATCATGGAGCGCCACGGCGCCATCTGCGTCGGGCTCGACCTGCTCGACGCCTACAAGAAGCTCGAGCAGGTGGAGCACAACGCGCGCATCACCTTCATGGCGCGCCTGCTCGGCCAGGCGCGCGAGATGTCGCCGGAAGAGGTCAAGAAGCTGCTCGAGACGCGCAAGAACCTGGGCATCGAGACCACGAACGTCTACTGCACCCACTGCGGCATGCCGGGCTTCGCGGGTGTTCGACTCGGAACCGGAGGGGAGAGGAGGGGAGGGGAAGGGAGCGGAGGGAAGGTGTGAGGAGCGGTCGCGGCCGTTTCCCTTGCTCTCCGGGGACGGGAGCGCGCCTTCCGGTGCACGGTGTGCGCGACCGGCTTCGCGGCTGATTGGTTGGGATCCGGAGGGGAAGGGAGGGGAAGTGTGCCGAGCGGTCGCGGCCGTTTCCCTTGCTCTCCGGGGACGGGAGCGCGCCTTCTGGTGCATGGTGTGCGGGACGAATGATGGGTGGCCTGCTGGCGGCGGCGGCGACGCAGCAGGCTCAGCGCGGCGAAGGCACGGCAGGCGTGAAGGGCCCGGGGCGGCGCGGCCGTCCCCTCCGCTCGGGAAACGCCGCTCCGCTTGTGCAGCGCGCCGTCTCGACGGCCCAGGTCAAGGCGGGCCGCTCGTGTACATGTTACTTGCGGAAGGCGCTCGCGGGCCGGAGCCCGCTCCCGCCCCGGAATCGATGCACCGCGCGAGGACGCGCGGTCGCGGCCCGCGGCAGCGGGATATCAGGCCAGGGCCTCGAGGAAGGCGCAAAGCAGGCGCACTCCCGCTCCCGCCACCCCCTTGTCCAGGTAGTCGCGCTTGCGGCCGCCGTAGGCCGTGCCCGCGATGTCGAGGTGCGCCCACTTGCGCTCGCCCACGAAGCGCGACAGGAAGAAGGCAGCCGTGCCCGCCCCGCCGTCGCGGCCCGTGGAGTTCTTCAGGTCCGCCACTTCGGACTTCACGTCCTCCTGGTACTCGGGGAAGAGCGGCATGGGCCAGACGCGGTCGCCCGACTCGTCGCCCGCCTTGCGCAAGAGCGCCGTGAGCCGCTCGTCGTTCGAGTAGAGCCCGGACGCGTCGTGGCCGAGCGCGACCACGCACGCGCCGGTGAGCGTCGCCAGGTCGACGATGTAGTCCGGCTCGAGCTGGGCGGCGTGGTGCAGCCCGTCGGCCAGGATCAG
>JACQZJ010000092.1 GCA_016213895.1 Planctomycetota bacterium
AGGAGTTGTCTGGTCACCTCTTCTTGCGAGGTGAGGCTCGGCCGGGCGTCGAGGGCCGCCTTGGTCTGCCGCACGTAGCCGCCGTAGAGCGCGAGCGTCTCCTTGCGCAGCAGCCGGTTCAGCACTTCGGCGTTCAGGTCCCGGATCGCCACCTCGTGGCCGGCCTCCTTCAGTGAGCCGGCCAGCACCGGCATGCTGAGATAGAGGGAGTGCGGGACGAAGTGATCCGGCGGGTAGAGCAGGGTGATCTTCATGGTCTGGACGCTGGATGATAGCACGGCGCGGCCAGCGCGGCGCGGCGCTAAGATCGCACCCATCAACTGCCAGGGAGTACGGTCATGCTCGCACGATGCGCTTTCCTCGTGTTGTTCGCCGCCGCGTCGTTCCAGGGGACTCCCGGACACAAGTTCGTCGACGCGGAGTGCGCGCTCGAGGTCGAGCTGCCCGGCTCCGATTGGGTGCTTTCGGAACAGCACAGCCAGGTGACGGGGAAGGTGGCGGTCAGGATCTATGCCCCGGGCAGCGACATCGGCACGCGCTTCACGGTCGTGCAGCTTCCGGCGGCGCTCGCGGGCTCGGGCCTGAAGGCCCGTGCCGAGCAGCTCCGGGCGGTCGCGGAGGAGGAGATCAGCGTGACCGCGGGGGAGATCGGCGGCGTGGCGGCCGAGCGCATGGAGTACGCGGCCAGGGGGTTCTTCGCCATCGAGTACGGCGTGTGGCGCGAGGGCCTGTTCCAGGTGATCCAGGTGAGCGCGCCGGCAGCGGACTGGGAGGACGCCGAGAAGGGTGCGGCGCTCCGCGCCATCTTCGACTCGGTGCGCTTCGTGCCGCGTGCGGCCGGGGCCGCGCCCGCGGGGTTCGACGCGACTTCGCCCGAGGAGGTCCGCGCGCTGCGCGGGCGCGCTGGCGCTGAAAGCAGGCCATTCGCGATCCGGTCGCACGACCTGGCGCTCGACGTCGAGCCCGCGGCCGGGCGGCTCGCGTGCCGCGACCGCTTCGTGGTGGAGGCCCTGGCGGACGGCGTCGAGTCCCTGGAGCTGGTCCAGTCCCAACTCGACATCGACGCGATCACGGCGGCCGGGGGCAGCCTTCCCTTCGAGGCGGACGGCGCTGGAGCGGCGGGCGAGGGCGGCGGACTCCGCATCCAGCTGCAAGCGCCGCTCGAGCGCGGCCAGATCATCGAGCTGGTCTACCAGGCGCATGCGGACGACTTCTTCTTCACGATGGAGCAGAAACTCGTCGCCGAGGTCGAGGTCTTCGGCCAGGTGCGCGAGCACTCCTCGTTCTCGAGCCACGTGATCTACTACCCGATCGACCGCTGGAACGACGCGTCGGTCTCCATCTCGATCACCGTGCCCGAGGGCTACACCGCGGTGAGCGGCGGCGAAGCCGTTCCTCCGGAGACGCGGGACGGCCGGATTACCTTCGCCTACCGAACCGAGGAGCGGCGCATCCGGCAGCTCCCCTTCGGCTTCGCGATCGGCCGCTACGAGGCGGCGCGCGGCCGGACCGAGGGCGGTCTCGATGTGGAGGTCTACTTCCCGGCGGGCGCGGAAGAACGCGGCGCGGCGTACCTCGACGTCGCCCTGCGGGCGGGCGCGCTGTTCCAGCGCATCATGGGGCCCCTTCCCTGGAAGCGCGTCGCGATCTGCGTGGTCGACCCGGAGCGCAAGGAAACCGGGGTCAGCCTGCCGGGGCAGATCCTGCTCTCCGGAGGCTTCTTCAAGGACCTGGAGGGCGTCGAACCGGACGGCTCGCGCCTCAATGATCCCGCCATGATGGGCTACCTGCTCGTGCCGGACGAGCTTTCCCATCAGTGGAACTTCTACGCCGCGCCGCTCCCCAACGAGCTGGCCGAGGGCGTGTCCACGTACACGAACCTGCTGTTCGTCGAGCAGGAGGGTGGGCACGCCGAGTACCTCGAGGGCGTGGGGGTCTGCGCCGGCGCCTACCTCGACGCGGTGGCGCCGGAGGACGACGTCGCCCTGGCCAACCCGCGGCTCTACCAGTCGGACGCGTACCGCCAGGTCGGATTCTGCAAGGTGCCGGCCATCCTGCACGGCCTGCGGCAGCGGCTCGGCGACGAGGCGTTCTTCGCGGCCTGGAAGCGCGCCTTCACTACGCTGCGCGAGCCCGAGGAGGCGTACGCCGAGTTCCAGGCCGCGTTCGAAGAGGCGAGCGGCCAGGACCTGCGCTCCTTCTTCGACGGCTGGTTCTTCTCGGCCGGCTACGCGCTCGTCGCGGTGCGCTTCGCAGCGACAGAGGAGCACGGCGCGCCGGCCGTGGAGGTGACCCTGCGCCAGACGCAGAACACCGGGCCCTTCGAGATCGACTGCGAGGTCGAGGTGGAGACCGCGGGCGGCGAGAAGGTCCGCTTCCCCGCGGCCCTGCGCGCGGTCGAGGAGACCTTCACCTGGCCGCTGCCGGCCCTTCCCGTCAAGGTGACCGTGGACCCGGACGGCACGGCGCTCTTGCGCGTCGCGGGTGCTTGACCCGGCGCGCGCAGCGCGGCCCCGTCACGGGAAGGTCAACCCGCCCTCGGGATCGGAGATCCGGGCGCAGAGGCCGAAGCCGCCGTCCTCGTTCGCGACCTTGAGCAGGATCTCGTTCCGGCCGGCCCGGAGGGGCAGTGGAACCAGGTCCTGGTCCGGGGCCGCGCCGCGGTGGATGACGTGGCGGTGGACCTCCGTGCCGTTCACGAAGACCGCCACCCAGTCGTCGCTGCCGAGCCGCAGGGTGACCGCGCGGGCCGTGGGAGAGTCGACGCGGAAGCGGCCGTAGGCGACGACCTGCTCGCGGGGCTCGACGCAGGCGCACAGGTCGAGGTAGCCGTCGGCGCGCGCGCGCGCCGGGGCCCAGTTCGCCGCCTCCCCGCGCTCAGGCGGCAGCGCCTCGCGGAAGGCCGCGCCCTCCCCCAGCGGGAAGGGGCCGCACACCTCGTACTCGGTCACGAACGACAGCGCGGGCTCGAGGCGCAGGCCCTCCACCAGGCCGCGGCCGCTGTCTCCGAGGTACTCGAGGGCGAGGCGGCTCGCGGGCGGCAGCAGGCGCACCACGCCGAGCGGGGTCTCGACGAGCGGCGCGAAGGAACCGCCGTCGAGCGGCACGTCGAAAGGCGGCGCGTCGCCGAGTGCGATTGCCACGCGGCCCGCGCCGGGTCCGGAGGCGTGCAGCAGGAAGGCCTGGAAGCGATCGGCCACGGCCACGGGGAAGGAGAACTCCGCGCGGCGCTCCTCTGCGTCGAGGACGGCGTAGCGCGGCCCGCACTCCGTGCGCGAGAGGGCCTCGAGCGGCAGGAGACGCGCCTCACCGAGCGGCTCCATGGCACGGACGTGCAGCGCCTCGCGGTCGTAGCCCAGCACGCGGCGCGGCGGCTCGAGGTCGAAGTCGCGGAGCGCAGTGAAGCCGTGCGCGTCCTCCGGGTGCGCGTACCAGTAGGTGACGGACGAGTACTCGACGCCCTGCTCGTCGTTCCGCCCGCCGTGCTCGATGCGGAACAGCAGAGAGGAGGCGTACGGAATCGCGTCGCTTACGTGGAAGCGATACGTGCTGATCTCGCCGTCCGGCAGCGACTGGTGCGTGAGGCCATGCAGCGGCCGGCAGAACGCGCCGCCGCTGAAGTACCAGCCCGCGTTGAAGTAGTCCTCGGTTCCGGTGCCGTGGTACTCCTCCGGCGTTCCGCCGTCGGCCAGCGCCTGCTCGTCTCCTTCGAGGTAGGTGACGCCGCGCGGTCCCTTCATGGTCAGCACGCAGCCCACGTAGTGCCCGGAGCCCTTTGCGTCGAGCAGGTCGACGTGGCGCCCGGCGGCCGTCACCTCACGGCGGAAGCGCGCGTGGAAGCGCAGGCCGCCGAAGGTCGCGACGTCGCCTTCGACTCCGGCGAGCGCGGCGTCCGCCTGGAGCGTGCTCCGCGGATCGGCGTTCCGGATCTCGAGCCGGAGCGAGCGGGCGAAAGGCATGACGAAGCGGCAGGCATAGGCGCCGTCCCTGGCGGAGAGCGGCAGGCTCTCGACCGCCTTGCCGGGGAAGCCTGTGCCGAAGAAGTCGCAGAGCGGCGCCTCCACCGCTGGCTCTGGCGCGCCGTCGAACCAGATGCGCACCAGGGTGCGGCGCGGATAGGCCGGGTTGTCTCCCTGCGCCTCGATCCTGAGCTCGGTGAGCGCGGCCGGCCCCGCGGCCTCGACGCGCAAGCTCTGGCCGGGGAGGAGCGTGAGAGGGAAGCGGATCGGCGCGAACGTCTGGATCGGGCGGCCGTCCGCGTCGATCCAGGACTTTCGCGCGCGAAGCGGAACGGCCGCGCCGGGTGGCGGCGCCGGCCGGCAGCTCGCGAGGGCCGCGAGCGCGTCCGCCTCGGCCGCGCGATCCGGGTCAGGCGCGTAGGTGCTGACGGGCGTGACTTCGGCGAAGCGCCCCCAGGTGATCTGGTAGAAGCGCACCGGGCCGCGCGCGACGATCATGAGCGAGCGCGCGAAGGGGATCGGCACGTAGGAGATCGAGCCGCCTGAGACGGCCTCGGCGAGCGGCGGGACGAAGGGCGGCACCCGGCCCGAGAAGAGGTCGGCGAACGCGCAGGAGAGGCGCGGCTCCGTCTCGCCGTCGAGGAAGAACTCGAGCCGCGTCTCCGCCCCGGGATTGGCCGACCAGATGCGGAACACGCAGCCCGGTCCCTGCTGGTCGAAGAGGACCTGTTCCGCCGCCGCGTCCGCTCCGGCGAACCGGCCGCTGAAGCCGTCGTCGTTCCCGCCGGTGCGGTCGTGGCTCGACTCCTGGAACACGCGCCACAAGTGGGGCTTCGCCAGGTTCCAGAGGTCGATGAGGTCGGCGGGATGAAGCGGCGGCCGAGCGGCTTCGGCGGGCGCGCCGGCCGCAAGAAGGGTCACCAGCAGCAGGGAAGCCAACACGGCGCGTCAGTCGATCTCGGGCGGAGTCCCCGGCCCGCCGGTCTGGTAGGTCGTGCCGGCGTCGTTCACCACGCCGCCGTTGCCCGCGTAGTCGATGCGCGAGCCCTTGAGGGTGCAGTGGGTCGCGGTCGTGTTGGTGCCGCCGCCGTTGTCGAGGCCTTCGGCGGCGCAGTCGGTGGCCTTGCACTTGTCCAGAGAGTTGAGGTTGCCGTTGATGTCGAAGCCGTCCCGGTCGGCCTTCACGACCGTGCATTCCGATAGGCTGTTGCTGCCTCCAAGGATGGCGAAGCCGTCACCGCACGTGTTCGACACCTTGTTGTCCCTCAGGGCGTTGTCGCTGCCGGATACCAGGACGCCGTTGTCCGCCACGTGTTTCAGGACGTTTCCCTGCACAATCACGGCGTCGCCCGTGAGTCTCAGCGCGGTGTCGACGATGTTGCTGATCTTGTTGTGCCGGATCACCGCGGCGCCGGCCGCAGTCGCGCTGCCCGTGACGTCGATTCCGTTGGAGCTGTACGCGCCGCCCTTGATGGCGTTGTCCTCGATCCGGAAGTTGTCCCCGGTCACCTCCAGCAGCGGCCAGTACATCACGTTCGAGATCTTGTTCTTCTGGGCCCGGGCGCGGTCGCCATCGAGGCGGATGCCAAGGGCGTACTCGTCGTTCAGGTTGCGCACCGTGTTCTTGGCCGCCGTCGCGTCATCCCCCATGACGTCGATGCCGTACGTCTGGGAGCCCCCGCCGCCGAGGTCCTCGACCAGGTTCTTCTCGACGACCGCGGCGGTTCCCGCCACGTAGATTCCCCAGGTGTCGTTGTCGGTGCCGGCGCCGCAGGCTCGCACCTTGTTGCCGCTCACTCTGGCCTCGCCTCCCTCCACCCAGATGCACCGGATGTCGTCGGAGTAGCAGTTCAGCAGCTCAATGGCGTTCTTGGCGACCGTGGGGCGCTCTCCGGCGACGTAGATTCCCGCGTAGACAGAGTAGTTGATGTTGGAAAGGGTGTTCCCGCTCACGACCGCGTCGTCGCAGTTGTCGACGTCGATGACGTTGTCCTCGGCGTAGGTGTTCAGGACCTTGTTCTTCTTGACCACGGGCGCGGTCGCGTTGGACACGCCTATGCGCGCGTAGTAGTGGTTCGTGTCCATGACGTTGTTCGTGACGGTCGCGCTGCCGCCTCCCTCGGCGTCGATGTCGATCCAGGCGGCATGGCCATCGAGCACGTCGTTCCCGTCCACGATCGCGTCGGGACCCTGGATCTGGACCGTCCCGGTGGAGCTCCGGAGGCCGGAGAAGAGGTTCTTGGACACCTTGGCGCGGGCGCCGTCCACGGCGGCGCCGCGCGAGGAGGCCCTGAAGGTGCAGGCGGTCACCAGAGCGTCGTCGCCGGTGATGGTGACGGGCGAGCTGCCGTTCTGGAACTCGATGCCCTTCACGGCGACGTCGTTCGCGGTCGCGGCGAGCTGGGCGTGATGGGAGCTGCTGTAGTACCCGTCCCAGATGGTTCCCTTCACGCCTTGGAAGGTCAGTCGCTTGGTCGTAACGACGGCTTCCTGGTAGCGGCCCTTGTCGATCTTGATGACGTCGCCGTTGCCGGCGGCGGCCACCGCGGCGGTGATGCTGGGGTACTGCTGGGGCACCTTGCGCACGGCCGCCGAGGCCGCGGGCGCGGCCACGGCGCAGCAGGCGAGAGCGGTGATGAGCGTTCGCATGATTGCATCTCCTTCGATCGTTCCCCTGGGAAGTCGGTTCTCCCCGGACCGCTGGCGGGGAGATCCACCGGTCCAAAGGTCTCCGAGACCTGCGGTCATGGTAGCGCCCGGAAGCACCGCGTCGAGGGAATGCCGGGCCGGGCGCGGGAGTGTTGCCGGCCGGCGGGCCCCCTCCCCCCGGCCGGCTAGTCGATCTCGGGAACGGTCCCCGGTCCGCCGGTCTGGTAGGTGGTGCCGCTGTCGTTGATCATGCCGCCGTCGCCCGCGTAGTCGATGCGCGAGCCCTTCAAGGTGCAGTTCGCCGCAGTCGTGCTCGTGCCGTCGCCGTTGTCGAGACCCTCGGCGGCACAGTCCGTGGCCTGGCACTTGTTGAGCGTGTTCAAGTTGCCGGTGATGTCGAAGCCATCCCGGTCGGCGCTCCTGGCAGAGCAGTTCGAGAGGCTGTTGCCGGCCCCTACGACGTTGAAGCCATCGTCGAGCGAGTCCGAGGTCTGGTTGTCCTGCAGCACGTTGTCGTTGCCGAGGATCTGGCAGCCGAGGCCCGCCGCGTGCTTGACGACGTTGTCCCGCACGATCACGTTGTCGATGGCGAGGACCATCCCCTGGCCGCCGACGTTGCTGACCGTGTTGTCGAGGATCACCGCGGCGCCCGGCGACGTCGCGGCTCCGCCGGCGTAGAGCCCGATGGAGTCGTGGGCGCTGCCCTTCAGCACGTTGTCCTCGATCCTGAAGTCGCTCCCGAGCACTTGCAGAAGAGGGTAGAACATCACCTTGGAGATCTTGTTCTTCTGGGCCCGGACGCGGTTGCCGGAGAGAAGGACGCCGGCGGCGTGCTTGTCGGTCAGGTTCCGCACGGTGTTCTTGGCCACCATGGTGTCGTCGCCGATGACCTCGATGCCGAACGTCTCGTCGCCGCCGCCGCACAGGTCCTCGACGAGGTTCTTCTCCACCACCGTGTCGTTGCCGGTCGCGTAGATCCCCCAGGCATTGTGGACGTCTCCCGCCGCTCCGCAGCTCATCACCTTGTTGCGGGTGATCTTGGCGGCTCCTCCGCTCACGCGGATACACGCCAGGTCGCCGGAGTGGCAGTAGAGCACCTCCAACCTGTTCTTCGTGACCGTCGCGTGTTCGCCGGAGACGTCGATCCCCGCGTCGATCACGTAGTTGATGTTGGACAGCGTGTTGCCGCTCACGAGCGCGCCGTCGCAGTTGGCGACGTGGATGACGGGGTAGCTGGCATAGGCGTTCAGGATCTTGTTCTTCTTGACGACGGGCGCGGTAGCGTTCGACACGCTGATCTGCGCGTTGTCCAGGCTCGTGTCCAGCACGTTGTTCGTGACGGTCGCGCTGCCCGCGTCCTCGGCATCGACGGAGATCCAGGCGCCGGCGCCGTCTTCCACGCGGTTCTTGTCTACGACCGCGCCCGGACCATCGATCATGATGACCAGGTCGTCGCGCTGGAGGCCCGAAAACAGGTTCTTGGACACCTCGGCGCTCACGCCGTCCACGATGACGCCGTCCTTGCTTCCGCGGAAGGTGCAACCGGTCACCGAGGCGTTGTCGCCGATGATCCTGACGGGAGTGCCTCCGTTCTGGAACTCGATGCCCTTGACCGTGACGTTGTTCGCGGTCGCGGAGAGGTGGTCGAAGTGGTTGTCGCTGAAGAAGCCGTCCCAGATCGTGCCCTTCTCGCCCTGGAAGGTCAGGCTCCTGCTGGTCGACACGCTCTCCTGGTAGCGGCCTTTGGCGATCTTGATAACGTCGCCGTCGTTCGCGGCGGCCACGGCGTCGTCGATGCTCGAGTACTGCTGGGGCACCTTGCGCACGGCCGGCGAGGCCGCGGGCGCGGCCAGGGTGCAGCAGGCGAGAGCGGTGATGAGCGTTCGCATGGTTGCATCTCCTTCGGTCGTTCCATGGTATCCCCACGCGGACGGCCGGGAAGAGCCGAGTGGGCCGGTGCGCCCCGGCGCGGCGAGAAGCATGGCGCGAGGGCTCCGGTATCCCTAACGTGGCGCGCGCAGGGGCTCTGATGCGGCGACTGATCCGGGGCGATTTCCAGCCGGTTCTAGAGGGCGCGTTCCTCGCCGAGGTGAAGGCAAGGCGCGCGCGGGACGCGCTCGCGCGCGTCACGGTCCTGGTGCCGTCGAACCTGCTCAAGATGCACCTGCGGCGGCTGCTCGCGCGGGACGGCGGCGCCTGCCTGAACGTGCGCTTTCTTACGCTCATCGACCTGGCGCGCGAGCTGGCCGAGCCGGCGCTCCGCCGCGCGCCGCGCGCGCTCCTGCCGGCGCTCGGGCGCGAACTCGTCGCCGGCGAGGCGGCGCGCTCCTGCGGCGAGAAGTCCTACTTCCACGCCGTGTCCCGCTGCGCCGGCTTCCCGGCCGTGCTGGCCGCCGCCATTCGCGACGTCCGCGACTGCCTGATCTCGCCGGACGACCTGCGCCGCGCCTCGCCCGCGCGGAAGATCCGCGACCTCGCCGACCTGCTCGAGGGCTACGAGCGCCGCCTCGCGGCCGCGGGGCTGATCGACGACGCGGACCTCTTCCGCCTCGCGCTCGCGGAGGCGGAGGACCATCCGCTGCTCGCGGGCGCGCCGCCGCTCGTCTACGGCTTCTACGACTTCACCTCGGTGCAGCGCCGGCTGCTCGAGGCCGTGCTCCGCCGCGCTGGGGGCATCGTCTTCGCCCCGATCGGCGAGGGCCGGGCGTTCGCCTATGCCCGGCCGGCGCTCGACTTCTTCCAGCGCATGGGTTTCGCGGACGAGGGCGGCGTGCCCGCCGCGCGCGGCAACGGCCGCGCGCTGGACGTCCTGCGCGAGCGCCTCTTCGAACGGCCCGGCGGAGGCCCGCCCGCGCCGCCGGACGGAAGCGTGCGCATCCTCGCCTGTCCGGGATCCCCGCTCGAGGCGCGGGAAATCGTGCGCCAGGTCGTGCTCCTCGCGCGCGAGGGCTTCCCCTTGCACGAGATCGGCGTGGTGTTTCGCGGCGCGGGCCCGCTCCCGCTCGTGGACGAGGCGCTGCGCTCCTTCGCGGCCCTTGCCTGCCTGGCGCCCGAGGAGCGCCCGGCGGTGTTCCTGCACGGCGGGAGGTCGCTCGCCGAGCTGCGCGCCGCGCGCTCCTTGCTGCTGCTCCTCGACCTGCTCGCGGGCGGCCTCGCGCGCCGCGACCTGTTCGAGTGGCTGCACTTCGCGGGCTTCGAGCCGCGCGCCCTGGCGCTCGAGCGCCTGGCGAGGAAGGCGCGCGTGGCCGGCGGCGAGGGCGCCGCGGAGTGGCGCGAGCGCCTGGCCTTCCTCGAGCGCGGGCTCATCGCCGAGCGCGAGCGCGCGGCGCGCGCCGACGCCGCCGGCGAGGGCGACGCCACCTCCGAGGAGGCGTGGCGCCAGCGGCTCGAGGACCTGGCGCGCCTGCGCGCGCTCGTCGAGCGCCTGGAGAGCGGCGCCGAGCGCCTGCGGCGCGCCGCGTCCTTCAGCGAGCAGGTCGAGGCCGCGTGCGGTCTGTTCGCCGCGCTCTCTCCCGGCGGGGCGGAGGATCTCGCGGCGCTCTGCGAGGCGCTCGAGCAGGTCGCGGAGCTCGACCGCCTCGGCTTCGCGCCCGACCTGGAGTCCTTCCAGCGCCTCGCCGCCGAGGCGCTCGCCGGCGAGTGCCGGCGCGAGGGCTCTTTCCAGCAGGGGCTCTTCCTCGGCTCCCTGCTGCCGGCGCGCGGCCTTCCCTTCCGCGCCCTCCTGCTGCCCGGCCTCGAGGACGGCGTGTTCCCGCGCCGCGGCCGGCAGGACCCGATTCTCCTCGACCACGAGCGTGCGGCCCTCAGCGCGCGCCTCCTGCCCGAGGACGACGTCGGGCTGCCGCTCGCCCGGCGCGCGCGCCAGGAGGACCGCATGCTCTTCCGCCTGGCCTGCGCGGCGGCGGGCGAGCGCCTGATCTTCTTCTATCCGCGCGTGAATGAGGGCGACGGCCGCGAGCGTCTGCCGTCGCCCGCTCTCGTGGCCGCGGGCGAGGCGCTGCGCGGGGAGCGCCTGCCGGCCGGCGCGCTGCCGCGCCTGCCTGAAGCGCGCGTCGTGCCGGCCTTCGACCCCGCGGACGCGGCGCCGCCCCTCGACCTTCTCGAGTTCGATCGCCGCGAGACGGCGCGGGCGGTGGCGGAGAAGGCGCCGGAGCGCCTGCTCTTCCTCGCCGAGCTCCACCCGCCGGCGCGCGCCGTCCTCCGCGCCGAGCTTCTCCGCTGGCGCGCGCCGGACTTCACGCCCTTCGACGCGGTCGTGCCCGAGGAGCCCGGTCTCGCGCCGCCCGGGGCGGGGCGGCCCATCTCGCCGTCGCGCCTCGAGACCTACGCGCGCTGTCCGTTCCAGTACTACGCGCGCTACGTCCTCGGCCTCGCCGAGCCGGAGGAGGACGACGAGCTGGCGGAGCTGTCGCCCCTCGACCGTGGAAGCCTGGTGCACCGCGTTCTCGAGGAGTTCGGCCGCGGCATCGCCGCCGCCGAGTCCTTTCCCCTGGCGGAAGGGCGGCGCGCGGCCCTGCGCAGGCGCCTGGAGGAGCTGCTCGACTTGCAGGCGCGGCGGTTCGAGGAGAGCGGCGCGCTGCCGCACCCGTTATTGCGCCGCGCCGCGCGCAGCCGCCTCGCCGCCGACCTGCGCAGCTTCCTCGAGCACGAGATCGAGGGGTCCACCGAGCGCCGTCCGGCGTTCCTCGAGGTTTCCTGCGGCCGGGGCGCGGCGCAGCCGGCGCTCGAGATCGACCTTGGGGACGGCAAGATCGCGGTCTCCGGCGCCATCGACCGCGTCGATCTCTCCCTTGACCGGAAGTCGGCGACGGTCATCGACTACAAGACCGGCGCCGCGATCGCCCGCGGGGACGGCGGCCTGGACGGCGGGCGGCGCATCCAGCTGCCGCTCTACGCGCTCGCCTGCCAGGAGGTGATCGCGCCCGGCGCCGCGGTGACCCGCGCCGAGTACTTCTTCTGCACGCGCTCAGGCGGCGGAAAGCGCCTGGCGGGCGATTCCGCCCTGTGGAGCGGCGGCGCCGCGGGGCAGCTCAAGGAAGTCCTGCGTGCGCTGCGCGACGGCATCGCGCGCGGCGTGTTCCTGGCCGATCCGCGCGACGTCAAGACCTGCGGGGTCTGCCCCTTCGCGCTGGTCTGCGGCCGCGGCGCCGGCCTCGAGGAGCGCTTTGCCCGCAAGAAGAAGGACGGCGCGGCAGAGGTCTACTTCGCCCTGCGGCCGGAAGCGGAGGACGAGGAATGAAGCGCGCCGCGCTCCAGGATCAGCGCGCGCGCGACCGCGCCGCCGCCGAGCTTGGCACGTCGTTCCTGGTCGAGGCCGGGGCGGGCACGGGCAAGACCTCGCTCCTCGTGCGGCGGCTGGTCAACCTGGTGGCGGACGGCGTGGAGCTGTCCCGCCTGGCCGCGATCACCTTCACGGAGAAGGCGGCGGCCGAGCTGAAGGTGCGCTTCCGCGACGAGCTGGAGCAGGAGGCCGCTGCCGAGCGCGCCGCCGGCCGCGAGGAGCGCGCCGAGCGCCTCGACTTGGCGGTCGAAGAGCTCGAGGGAGCGGCGGTGACCACCATCCACGGCTTCTGCGCCTCGCTCCTCCGCGAGCGGCCGGTGGAGGCGGGCGTCGACCCGGGCTTCGAGGTGGCGGACGCGCCGGTCCAGAAGGTCCTCTTCGAGGAGGCGTTCCACGAGTTCCTGGACCTCGTAGCAGAGGAGGGCGGGGGGGCGCTCGGCGAGGCCTTCGCGGCCGGGATGAGCCTCGACCAGCTGCGCGGGCTGTGCCGCGGCGTGGTGGACCAGCGCGACCTCTTCGCGGACGAGCGCTTCGCGCCGCCCGCTCCCGAGGCGCCCGGTCTTGCCCGGCTCGCGGCCGCGCTGCAGGCGACGCTCGCGCATCTCGAGACCACGGTGGGGCAGTGCCAGGACCCGGACGACCTCGGCCTGCGGCAGATCGAGTCCCTGCGCCGCCTGGCCGAGTCGCTCGAGGGGCTCGATGAGGCAGCGGCGGAGCAGGAGCTGCTCGCCGGCCTGCCGGGGAAGGTGGCCGGCAACCAGAAGAACTGGTCGGACAAGGAGGTCCTGAAGGAGAACAAGCGGCGTGTGGAGGAGCTGGCCGCGCAGCGGGACGAGCACGCGCGCGCGCGGATCGCGGTGCGCGCCGCCCGCGTCCTGGCCGAGGCGAGGCGCCTGCCCGCGATCTACGAGCGCGCCAAGGAGCGGCGCCGGGCGCTCGACTTCCAGGACTTGCTCATCAAGACGCGCGACCTGCTGCGCCGCGACCTGGACGCACGCCGCGACTTCCAGCGGCGCTTCGCCTCCATCTTGCTCGACGAGTTCCAGGACACCGACCCGCTGCAGGCCGAGATCGCCTTCTTCCTGGCCGAGGACCCGGAGAGCGAGCCGGCCCGCGAGTGGAGCGCGGTGCGGGTCGGCCGCGGCCGGCTCTTCCTGGTCGGCGATCCCAAGCAGTCCATCTACCGCTTCCGCCGCGCCGACATCGAGGTCTACGAGCAGGCGCGCGCCGCGCTCGAGCGCTCGGGCGGCGAGGTGCTCTTCATCTCGGTGAACTTCCGCTCCTCGCCTGCGATCCTGCGCTGGGTCAATGAGCGCTTCGCGGCGCTGATCCGCCGGCCCGAGAGCGGCGAGCGCTACCAGCCGGACTACGTGCCGATCGAGGCGCCGTCCGGCCGGGCCGAAGGAGCACCGGGCGTGGTGCTGCTCGCCGGCGGCGCGCCGGACGGCGGCTACGGGAGCATCGGCGAAGCGCGCGCCGCCGAGGCGCATGCCGTGGCCGCCTTCCTGAAGAGCATGGTCGCGGGCGAGGGCGCGGCGGCCGGCTTCCTGCTGCCTCTTGGCGACGGGGAGGCGCGCCGCGCGACCTTCGGCGACTGCGCCCTGCTCTTCCGCACCATGACGGCGCTTTCCACCTACGAGGACGTGCTGCGCGCCCACGGCGTGCCCTACCGCGTGGCCGCGGGCAAGCACCTCTACGCGCGCGCCGAGGTCAAGGCCGCAGTCGCCTTGTTCCGCGCCATCGACGACCCGAGCGACGACATCGCGCAGGCGGCCGTGCTGCGCGGCCCGCTGTTCGGCTTGTCGGACGAGGACTTGATGAACTTCCGCGCCGCCGGCGGCCGCTTCTCGGACCTCGAGGACGGGCCGGCCGCGACGCCGCCCGCGGTGCGCGAGGCGCGCGCGCTCTTGCGCGGCCTGAGCGAGCGCCGCCACCAGAGCGGGCTCGCCGAGTTCGTGGTCGAGGCCCTGGCCCGGACGCGCGCGCTCGAGCTGTTCCACCTCCGGCCGATGGGGGAGCAGCGCGCGGCCAACCTGCTGAAGTTCGTCGACCTGGCGCGCACCGTGGAGCGCACCGAAGGACGCACGCTGCGCGCCTTCGTCGCGGCCATCCGCGACATGGAGCGCGCCGGCGGCGAGGAAGCCGAGGCGGCGCTCCTCGACGGCGGCGGGGATGCTGTGCAGCTCCTGACCATGCACAAGGCCAAGGGGCTGGAGTTCCCGGTGGTGGTGCTCGCGGACCTGGGGGCCGAGCTGGCGGAGCGCGATACGTTCCTCTTCGACCGCGGCCCGCCGCCGCGCGTCGCCTTCGCGGCCGGAGGCAAGAAGGCGCGCCTCCTGGAGACTCCCGGCTTCGAGGCGCTCGCACAGTGGGACGCGCTGCGCGCGGGCGCGGAGCTCTGCCGCCTGTTCTACGTGGCGGCGACGCGGGCGCGCGCGCTGCTCGTCCTGCCGCGCTTCCCGGTGGCCGGCAAGAAGGCGGAGAAGGGGCTGGCCGGGCTCCTGGACGGCGATCCCGTGTATTCCGCCGATCCGGGGGCGGAGGGAGCGCGCTCCGTGGACGCGTCGCGCCTCGCGCTCGATCCCGGCGCCGAGCAGCCCTTCCGCCTGGAGATCGACCCAGAAGCAGCGGCGCCGCCCGCGGCGCGCGCGGTCCTGGAGCGCCGCCGCGCCTTCCACGAGGAGCTGCGCGCGCTGTTCTCGAGCCCCGCGCACCGGCGCCGCGTGTCCTCGGCGAGCGCCGAGAAGGAAGCGGTCGATCACCGCTTCGCCGGCGCCGCAGGGGCGGCGCGGCCCGCGGGAGCGGCGTGGCGCGGCGTCGAGTTCGGCACGCTGGTGCATGGCCTGATGGAAAGGGTCGACTTCCGCGCCGCGGACGCGGACGTCGAGGCCCTGGCGCGCGCGCTCGCGCTCCAGCAGGGCCTGCCGCCCGAGGCCGCGGCGGAGGCGTGCGCGCTCGTCCAGGACTTCCTGCGCGGCGATCTGGCCGTGCGCATCCGCGCGGCGCGGCGCTTCGACCGCGAGGTGCCCTTCGTGCATCGGGACGGCGACCTGCTGCTCGAGGGCGCGATCGACCTCGTGGCCGAGGAGCTGGCGCGGCGGGGCGCGCGCGGCTCTTAGAATGCGCGGCGTGGGCGGCGATGACGCCATTCCTGCGGGCGGCGCGGCGGCGCGCCCGCCCGCGTCGCGGGCGTGGCGGGCGGGCGCCTGCCTGGCGGTCGTGGCCGCGGTCCTGCTCGCCTACCACCCGGCGCTCGACAACTACTTCCTCGAGATCGACGACGCCTCCCACCTGGCGGCGGCGCACGACGGCGCGTACGCGTCGCCGCACTTCCGGCCGCTGCACCACCTGCTGTTCCTGGTCCTGTACCGGCTGTGCGGCGCGCACCCGGCGCCGTACTACGCGACGAGCCTGGCCCTGCACCTCCTGAGCGCGCTTCTCGTCCTCAGGCTGGTGCTGTTTCTCACCGGCATCACCTTGTTCACCGGCCTTTCCTGGCTGTGGCTGATGGATACCCTCGGGCACTTCACGCTCCGGTTGGCCGAACATGTCACGACGCGCATCGCCGACCTGGTCCGGGTGATGTTCCTGCCGGTGTTCTTCGCCGGCGAACACCACGCTCCTGGCGGTTGTGTTCGTGCTGCTGTGCGCCACGAGCCACTTCCTGCACCTCCAAACTGGCCGGCCACGGCACATCCTCGCGAGCCTGTTCTTCATGGCGGCGGCCATGTGCAGCAAGGAGGAGTGCGTGGTCCTCGGGGTCCTCCTGCCGGCCGTGGAGGCGGCGTGGGGCGGTTGGCGGTCTCTCTGGCGCAGGCAGAGCCTGTTGCGCTACCTGGCGTTCGGGGTGCTCGCCGCCTTCTACCTCGCCGTGGCGTTCCGGCCGGCGCTCTGGCAGGAGACCGGCGGCGTGGGGCGCTACGCGCTCGGGGCGGACGTGGTTCCCAAGCTGCTCCGGAGCTTCAGCTGGCTGTTCTGGTTGCGGCCGCTTCAAGGAGACCCGGGCGGGGCGCTTTTCGCCCTGCCCGCCGGCCTGGCCATCGCCGCCTGCGCTTTGCTCGTCGCGCGGCGCATGGGGCGGCACGGGCGACTCCTGCTCATTGGCCTCGCGGTTGCGCTCGGCGGCTTCCTGCCGCTCCTTCCCGGGCCCTTCGAGATCGTGGCCAAGCGCTACGCCTACGTCAGCTCGATCGGCGGCGCGTTCATGGTCGCGGCCGTGTTCGCCTGGCTGTTCGAGCGCCTGCGCGCCCGACTCTGGCGCGCGGGGCTCGCCGGCGCCTTCCTCGCCTGGCTGGCGCTGCAGGTCATTGCCATCCATTCAATCGAAGAATGGCGCTTCGAACGGAGCTGCGAGCGCTTTCGTGGCCTGATGGAGTCGACGCGCTCCGAGGTCCTCGCACCGGAAGCGGCCGGCGAGCGGATCGTGATCTCGCCTGTCATCTGGAACCTGCGCGACTACGTGGACGGGGTCTACGTCATCCTCGGCCTGCCGCGCCGCGCCGTTTCCGTCGAGGCGGCGCCCTGGCCCGATCGCCTCACGGAGCGTCTCCTTCCCGGCGGGGACCTCGACCCCTCTCCGGCGGGGACCTCGACCTCGCGGCGCGCCGCGTCTGCGCCTGCCGGGGCGACGGTCTGCTGCGGCGCTTGCAGTCGGTGAAGGAGGCGCCCGTGGACTGGTGGGACCGGCAGGCGCGCGAGCGCGAGAAGCTCGGGCAAGGGCGGACCATCGCGCTCGTACGCTTCTCGGCCGGGGTGCTCTGAGGGCGGGCTCATGCGGTCCGGGCCGCGGTATCATGCGGCCGTCCGCCACGCGGCGGCCTGCTTGCGGAAGGTGATCGTGACCGCTCGAGTTCTGGCGCCCGCGCTCCTCGTGCTCGCATGTCTCTGCGGCCCGGCCAGGGCGGCCGGCGAAGAGGACGAGCCGCTCGAGCTGCAGGTGAACCGCGCCATCGACCTGAGCGTGCGGAAGCTCCTCTCCGAGCAGGCCGAGGACGGCTCCTGGGGCGCGTGGGATAAGGTCCATCCTCTGGGCCGCACGGCGCTCTCTTTGTTCGCGCTCTTGCACGCCGGCCTGCCCCAGTCCCATGCGCAGGTGGCGAAGGGGATCGACTACTTGCTCGCCGGCCTCGCTGCGCGCCGCGCCACGCTCCCGGGCGGCGCGGCCGCCTACCGCAGCACGTACGAGACCGGCATCATCCTCATGCTGCTCTACTCGCTCGGGCCGAAGCCGCGCTACGTCGACGAGATGGAGCCGCTCGTGGAGTTCCTGGCCCAGCACTTCGACGAGGGCCAGAAGCTCTGGGCCTACCCGGAGGGAGCGCCCGACCTCTCGAACACGCAGTACGCGATCTTGGGGCTGAAGGCCGCCTCCCTGCGCGGCGTGGCGCCGCGCAAGGCCAAGGCCGTGTGGGCCGAGGCCTTGAAGGGGATCGTGCGCTGCCACAAGCCGGACGGCGGCTTCGCCTACCAGCCAGCGCGCATGTCCAGCTCGTCCATGACCGTGGCCGGACTGGCGCTGGTCAAGCTCTGCGAGGAGGAGCTGAAAGGCTTCGCCGCGGCCGGCAAGGACCTGAAGGAGGCGCGCGACGCCGCGCGCGCGGCCGAGGAGTGGATCGCGAGGAACTTCACTGTCAGCGCCAACGTCGACGGCCTGTCGCGCGGCGCGTCCAACCTCTACTACTACCTCTACGGCCTGGAGCGCTACGCGGTCTTCTACGGCCTGAAGACCATCGGCGGCCACGACTGGTACCGCGAGGGCGCGGAGTTCCTGATCCGCGACCAGCAGGACGACGGAAGCTGGGGGAGCACCGAGCAGACGTGCTTCGCTCTGCTCTTCCTGCGCAAGGCGGCGCTGACCATGCCGGCCGAGCGCTCCGACTTGCTCGGCGAGGCGCGGCGCGAGGACAACCCGAAGTTCGAGAAGGCCGCGACGCCGCCCCGGCCCGAGACGCCGTGCGCGCGCGAGTGGCTCGTGGCCGGGCCCTTCGCCGGCACGCCCGGGCAGGACGACGCCCTGCTCATCGACCACATCAGCGAGGCGGACGCGCGCGGCGCGGCCAACAAGAAGGCGGGCAAGAAGAAGTGGTTTGCGTACCTCTCGGACGAGGACAGCGTCGACCTGCAGAAGGCTGGCGCCGGACAGGACTGGACCGCGACCTATGCGTTCACGTGGGTCGTTTCGCCGGTCGAGCAGGAGGTCCTGCTCTGGCTCGACTCGGATGACGGCATCCGCGTCTTCCACGAGGGCCAGCTCGTTCTCGATGACCACCACCATGACGGCAAGAGCGACATGTCCGTGCGCCTCGCGCTGCCCGCGGGCCGGAGCCGCCTGCTGCTGAAGGTAGAGAACATCGGCTACTACTGCCGTTTCAAGGCGAGGTTCGCCGGCCCGGAGGGGGAGGAGCTCGAAGGCCTGGCGACGGACATCTCGCCGCGCTGATCCGGGCGCGCCGTTTTCTCTGCAACGCTGGAGGGCCGGGATACACGAGTCCTCTGTTTGCCATGGATCCGACCGCGACGCCCAGGGACATCGAGGAGCTGCTCGCTCAGAGCGTGTGGGTGCGCCGGCTGGCCAGGAGGCTGGTCGTTGACCCGCAACTGGGCGAGGACGTGGCGCAGCAGTCGCTCCTGGCGGCCCTCGAGCAGCGGCCTCTGGTGCGGAACCTGCAGGCCTGGTTGACACGGCTGGTGCGGAACACGGCCTGGCAGATGAACCGCGCCGAGAAGAGCCGGCGGCGTCATGAGCGGGAGAGCGGCGCTCTCGAGCACGCGCGGCCGCCCGAAGACCTGGTGGCCGAGGCCGAGCTGCACCGCCGGATCGTCGGCGCGGTGATCGCCCTCGAGGAGCCGTATCGTCGCACCGTGCTGGAGCGGTACTTCCGCGGGCGCACGGCCGAGGAGATCGCCCGGCGGGAGGGCGTCCCTGCCGGCACCGTGCGCTCGCGGTTGAAGAGGGCTCTCGACCTGCTGCGGGCCCGCTTCGAGCCCGAGCAGCGCACCGAACGCGGCGCCTGGCTGGCGCTGCTTCTGCCTGTCGCGCCGGTCGAACCGGCGGTCGCCTGCGCGGCCACGACCTTGACCGTGGGAGGACTCGTCATGAGCGTGAAAGGGATCGTCCTGGCCGTTGCCGCAATCGCCGCGGCCACGGGGGCGTTCTTCTGGGCGACCGGGGGCGACGAGTCGCCCCGATCTTCAGCCGGAGGAGAGAGCGTGGTCGCCGTCACGAACGGCGGTGCGGAGGAGCCGGAGGCGGCCGTGCCGGCGCCCGTGGTCGAAGCCGGGCCGGGGGAGGCGGCGCAGGACCCGGAGGCGGGGATGCGCCGGGAGGTGGTCCCGCGCTCTGGGACCGTGGTCGCGGGCCACGTCGTGGACAAGGCCACGGGCGCGCCCGTGTCACGTTTCCGCATCTCCGCCAGCCGCCGGGTCGATGGCACCGAGGGCAAGGGGAGCCAGTGGGACGTCGTTCGCCGGGAGACGATCGAGAGCGCAGATGGGGCTTTCCAGATCCCGCTCGACGAGATCGGGCACTACCGGCTTTGGGTAGCCACTCGGCGCCACCGCGCCACGACCCTCGACGACCTGGAGATCGTCGGTCCGGAGGGCGTTACGGACCTCCTCGTGGAGCTCGACCCTGGCCTGAGCGTTTCCGGCAGAGTCCTCGACGACCGGACGAACCGGCCGGTTCCGGGCGCGGTGGTGGGATCAGCTGGTTACTCCAAGTTGGAGAGACTGGCTCTCGGCGATCCAGAGGGTTGCCTGCACGCCGTCACCGGTGAGGACGGCACGTTCACCCTCTCGGGCCTCGAGGCGAAAAGCCAGAAGATCGCCGCGGTGCACGACGACTACGCCGAGGGCTGGCAGCAGATCCTGCCGGGAGAGGAGGTCTTCCTTGAGATCCGGCTGAAGCGGGGAGCGGCCATCTTCGGCACCGTGTTCGACGATTCGGGGCAGCCCAAGGAGGGGGTCTGGATCACTCTGTGCGGCGACGAACTTCCGCTGCAACGGCCCCTGGTTTCCGGCAAGGATGGCGCCTATCGCACGCCTCCGGTGCGGCCTGGCATCGTGGAGCTCCATGCCGAGGGGGCCGCGGGCTTCTCAGCCGAGTGGCAGGCCACGGAGATCGCCGATGAGGACATGCAGGTCGACTTCGGCACGCGCAGCGACTACGTGTCGTGGCGCGGCACGTTCTACGGCTATGACGGCGAACCTCAGGCCCATGGCTTCCTCCTGGTGGTCTTCAAGCCGACCGACTACACAGGCCACCGTGACCTGATCAGCCACAACCGAGATGCCCAGTGCGACGATCAGGGGCGTTTCGAGTTCCCCAAGCTGCCAACCGGCCAGTACCTCGTCTTCCCGAGTTTGGCCGACGGATCGCTGGCGCGGGACCATCCGACCCTGCACTTCGACCAGCCCGGTCTCGTCGAGCTGGACATTCGCCTCGATGTGGCGACGATTGGCGAGGGGCTCGGCGCCATACGCGGCGTGGTGATCGACGGGGCGACCAACGCGCCGGTCGCATTGGGGGGGTACGGGTTTGTCATGGCCAGCACTCGGACGCCGGTTTACAAGTCGTACACCGTCGATCTCGACCAGCAGGGAGGGTTCCATCTGCGGAATCTCCCGCCCGGCGACTACCTCGTCCAAGCGAATGTCAGCGGCCGAGCCTCGGCGAGCCAGCATGTTCTCGTCGGCAAGGGTGAGACAATCGACGACGTCCGCATCGTCCTTCCTCCGAGCGGCACGCTCCGCCTCCGGCTCACCGGCTTCCTCGAGATCGACCCGCGGGAGTTCAGCGTCGTGGTCGCTGCGGAAGGCGGTGGCCGGGGGAGATCGATCGAGAAGCAGATGCCGGAGAACGGCGCCTGGGAGGTCACCTGGCCCCTGGCCGAAGGCGACTGGACAGCAACGGTGTCCTTCGCGGGTCTGGGTCAGGCTGTGCGCTCGTTCCCGATCCATCCGGGCCGCGTCACCGAGGTCAGAATCGAGCGGGAGGGTTTGACACCCTTCGCGGGCGCCGTGACCGTGGAGGGCTCTCTGCGCAGCGCGGATGGGACGGCGCTTGCCAACACCAGGTTGTCGTTCTGGGCCGAGGATGTCCCTGGCGTGGAAGGCGGTTCGAGATCGAAATCGGCGAACACGGACCAGGACGGGCTTTTCTCCGCTTGCGGATTTGGGCCGGGCCTGTGGCGCGTGCACGTTGCTCTCGGCAATGGCGACACCTGCATGTTCCCGGGCTTCGTCATTCCGCCCCAGCCGGTCAGTCCGCACTCGCTGCACCTGGTCCTGCCGGCCGGGTCTGTTCGCGGGATCCTGGTGAACCGGCTCACGGGCCAGCCTCTCGCCGGCGAGGGCCCGACGTGGTGCGCCCACGTGATCGACCGGGATGCCAATCGAGGCGTCGCCCAGACCAGCGCACGGACCGGAGGTCGGCTCGAGGTCCCGGGTATTCCGGCCGGCAATCTCGTGCTGAGCGTGACGGCGCACGGCTTCGCCGCGTACACCTCGGAGGTCTTCCGTCACAGCGGCCTGGGCGACGTGGACCTCGGCAGGATCCTTCTCGACCCGTGCGGCGTTCTCGACTTCACGGTCGTGGACGACTCGGGTCAGCCGGTCACCGGGTTCCACGTCTTCCTCGATGGTGAACCGCTCTCCGGCCGCTGGGTCGAGCAGGTCGGGGACAACCTCTATCGCTGCTCCGCGCTGCCGGCCGGGACCATGACGTTCGAGGTCAGGGCCGAGGGCTATCGCACGGCGAGCAAGACCATGACGCTCCAAGCCGGTGAACCGGCAGCCGCCCGGTTCGTGCTGGAACGGCGCGGACCGTGAGGTCGCGCCGTACTACGCACCCCGCTCACGCGTAGAGGATGAAGAGCACGGCCAGGAGCCAGAGCAGGGCCGCGGCCTGCAGCGGCCGGTCGCGCCACAGGAGGAGCGTCGGATCCTCGCCGCCCGCTGGCCTGAGCACCAGGAACAGGTAACGGCCCACGCCATAGAAGGCGATGGGGATGGTGAAGAAGAGGTTCCTGGTGCCGAACATCTCGACGGTGTGCTCGGAGACCGTGTAGAGCACGTAGCTCAAGAGCAGCGCCGAGGTCGTGGCGCCGATGAGGATGTCGAGCGCCGCGCTGTCGTAGGCGCTGAGCACCGGCCGCGTGGGGCGCTCCTCCGCCTGCGCGGGCACGTTCAGGAACTCGGCGCGGCGCTTGGCGAGCCCGAGGAAGGCGGCGAGGAAAAAGGTGCAAATCAAGAGCCAGGAGGAGATCTCGACCTGGATGACCGCGCCGCCCGCGATCACGCGCAGCATGAGGCCGGCGCTCAGGGCGAGCACGTCGACCAGGACGATGCGCTTGAGCAGGAGGCTGTACGCCAGGATGAGGGCCAGGTAGAGGGCAGGGAAGAGGACGAACCTGCGCGGGAGCGGCGCGTTTCGTTCGCCGAGGAACCAGGCGAGCGCCAGGCTCGTGGCCGCGAGCAGCAGCGCGGCAAGGAGCGCCTGCGCCGCGGAGAGGTCGCCGCGCGCGATCGGCCGCGACTTCTTGGCCGGATGGAGCCGGTCCTTTTCGCGGTCGAGCACGTCGTTCAGGAAGTAGCCGGCGCTGGAGGCCAGGCAGAAGACCAGGAAGGCGAGGGCGACCGCGGCCGCGTCGGCCGGCACGCCGGCCCGTCGGGCGAAGATCAGGCCGGGAAGCACGGCGAGGTTCTTCAGCCACTGCCAGGGCCTGGCCGAGACGACGAGGGCGCGAAGGGTTCGCACGCGGGCTCCTGCGCCAGGAGAGACGGTCCGGCCGCCACTGTAGCGGCTCGCGCGGCCGGAGAAAGCGCCGCGCGATTCCTGTAGCATCTGCCGCGCGGGGCCGACCCTGGACCGGTTCGCGGTGAAACGGTGGCGGCCCGTTCCTCCTGCGTGCTGCCCGGCCGGAGTCCTCGTTGAGCGCCTTTGCGAACCGCATGCGCACTGGGGCGCGCGCTCTCGCCCTGGCGCTGCTGCTTGCGCCGCACGGCTGCTCGAGCTTCTCGCAAGCGCCCGCCCATCGCGCCGACGAGCTGTGGTATCCGGAGCCGATCCCCGAGGCCTGGTGGCCGGAGCGCCGCACGGAGGACCTCGAGGAGATCGCGGCGGCCATGCCGCGCGTGATCCGCGAGCCGAGCGGCGTCGCGGGCGGCCCGGGTCCGCGCGTCGAGCTGGTGCTGCCGTTCGGCCGCGGCCTGATCCTCGCGCTGCGGCCCGCGGACCGCGAGGGCGCCGGCCCGCGCGCCGGCGAGCCGCCGGAGCTGCACTTCCTGTCGTATCTCCCGGATCCGCGTCCGGCCGAGGAGCTGGCCGCCGCCGACAGCGCGCTCGTCTTCGTCGAGCCGCGGGAGCGCGAGCCGCGCGGGCTGGTCGTGAGCCTGGAAGGCCCGTGCTTTCCCGAGGACGGCGAGGAGGTCATCGACGAGCTGCTCGAGCGCGGCTTCGCGGTGCTGCGCGTGGGCGTGCCGTGCCTGGTGCGGCAGCCTCTGCATCTCGCGATCCGCGGCGAGGAGGACCTGGATGGCGCCGCGCTCGCCGCGGCCGCGGCCATCGACGACCAGCTCGCGGAGAGGGCGTACGCGGTGGAGGCCATGCTCGGCTTCCTGGCCGTGCGCCGGCCCGACCTGCCGCTCGCGCCGCTCGTGCTCATGGGCTGCGGCCTCGGCGCCGCGGCCGCGCCCGCGGTCGCGGCCCGCCTCGATGGGGCGGTGGACGCCGCGGTGCTGGTCGGCGGCGGCGCCAACCTGTTCGAGGTCTCGCAGGAGGGGGAGGGAGTGGGCGGCGTGGAGACCGACGCCGGCTGGGCCGGCCTGAGCGGGAAGGAGCAGAGCTGGCTCTCCGAGCTGTACCTCGCCGAGTCGCGCCTCGACCCCTATCACACGAGCCGCTTCCTGGGACGCACGCCCGTGCTCCTGTTCCACGCGCGCCTCGACGAGGTGATGCCGGCCTGGTCGGGCGAGCTGCTGCACCGGCGCCTGAATCAGCCCGACTGGATCCGCGTGCTCGGCGACCACGAGGACCTGCTCGAGGAGTGGGTGGAGCGGGCCGCCTGGGTCGCCGACTGGATCGAGGAAGCCGTGGCCCGCTGATCGCCGCACCGGCGAGCCGTGGCTCCTCCTTGATCTGCGCGGCCAGCCGCCGTATCACTGGCTGCAGGCCCCGCTGGCCACGAGCCTCTGCACGCTCGAGACCATTACCGCCGAGGTGCCGCGCATCTACGACGCGCTCTTCTTCCTCGACGAGATGACGCCGAGCACGGCGCTGGTGGCGCCGCAGCCGCCGCGGTAGCCCAACTTCCGCGGTTGAGGACGAATCTCGACGACTCTCCAGGCTCCGGCGCTCGCAAGTCCGCGCTGCTTCGTGACCCCTCCGCCGCAACGCGAAGTCTGCCCGCCAGCGGCGTTGCCTGCCTGCTTGAACCCGGTCAGAGCAGCCCGGCGGCCGGGACCTCACGCATGCCGAGAAGCCCGCGCCTGCGCCAGCCGACAGCGAGCAGCCAGGAGCGCGCTCGCGCCAGCGGCGGGTCCTCCTCCCTGCCCGCGACGCCCTGGGGCAGGCGACCGCCGGTCTCTTTCCAGCCGTCGAACCAGAAGCCCGTGCTGAAGGGATCGAGCAGGGCTCTTCCCAGCCGCGCCGCGTGCCGCCGCGCGTTGTTCAGCACGTAGCAGAGGGCGCTCCGCACTTCGCGCGGCGTCCTCAGGATGCGGCCGTGGTAGCGGTCGGCGAACACCCGGCCGCAGCGCCCCCAGAGGCGGTTCAGGGCCCTGGCGAGGCGGATCATGAGCCCCTGCATGCCGCGCGCCAGCGCGCTCTTATCCCTGCCTTCGCAGATCATGTGCAGGTGGTTCGTCTGCACTGAGTACTGAACCAGACGGAAGCCGAAGCGGTCAGAGCCCGCGGCAAAGGCCTCCTTCAACGCGCGGTAGGTCTGCTTGTCGCGCAGGCCCGGCAGGCCGCGCTCGAGCCGCACGGTCACGTGCACCGGAAAGCGCGCCGCGAGCGCCTCGCGTGTCTTGTGCGACACGCCTGGCCGTTCGCCCTTGGGCTTGCGCCCGGCGCCGGGCCGCCTGCCGCCGCGCCTCGCGAAGGCGAGCTGCTGCTGGATCCGGATGGGTCGAGGCTTCCTGCTCATTCGATTGGGCAGAAAATAGCATACGTGGCCGAGAAAGCCAAGCCCGGAATCCAAAACCACCGACAAGGAACATTAAGAAGAGCCGAGAGCAGCCGTCTCACGTTTACGTCCCTACGCCGGCAGACAGGGAACCGCGGCGCATACCGGGCCTTCCTCGCCTCTGATGCGCCCTGCCCGCCGCGGACGGGCGCACCCTGAACGTACGCCTCGAGCGCGTCCCAGGGCGCGGTCCATGTTCATGTGCCACTAACCGCCAGGATCTCCGCACCGCGCGAGGATCTCAGCTTTTCGAGAAGCTGGAAGGCGCCCGATGCTCGATTGCCGCGCAGCTCTCTGAAGTACGGCAAGGGGTCGAAGGGCTCTCCGGCTTCCGACTTCTGACTTCGGACTTCCAACCCGCGGCGGCGCCGAGGTAGTCGCCCGGGGAGTCGCTGCGTTTGGTCGCGGCGCCGCCGCGATGTGGCTGACCAGCGACTGCCGGACGTGGTCGAGCGCCCGCCTGAGAATCGTGAATCCCCGCTGAGCCTCTCCTGCGTCGCGCCTCAGCGCGGGAGGGGAGGATCTGGGACCGCCCGCTCCGCGGGCACGGCGAGGAAGCCGAGCGCGTAGACCAGCGCGGCGAGCAGGAGCACGTTGGTGAAGCCCAGGGCCATGCTCAGCACGATGCAGAAGATCGAGGAGAAGACGGAAAGCAGGCCGTTGATCGCCCAGGCCCAAGGGAGGAGCGCGGGCGACAGCTCCTTCACCAGGCGGATGCCAGAGGGGAAGGGCATGCCGAGGGCCAGGCCGAGCGGCATGAGCAGCAGCACGGCCGAGGCAACGCGCAGCCAGAACGGCAGACCGATGAGAAGCGGCAGCCCGTGGTTGACGGCGAGGATGGTGAAGAGCACCAGGGCGACGAGCGCGAACATGAGGCAGAGCAGGTTCCGCCGCGTCAGGCGCTCGATGCGCGCGCCGAGGAAGGAGCCGAGGCCGGCGCTGCCGAGGAGCGCCGTGAGGACCACCGAGAGCGAGTAGGTCGGGTGGCCGAGGAAGACCACGAGCTTCTGCATCAGGCAGATCTCGATGAACATGAAGCCCATGCCGAGCGCCGCGAAGTAGAGGAAGAAGCGCAGGCGGAAGGGGCTCTCGATCCCGGCGCGCGCCAGGCTGCGGAGCGGCAGGATGAGCAGCAGGAAGGCGATGAGCACGATCTGGCCGAGCGACGCCACCAGCACCATGTGGCCCACGGGATAGTCGGGGTGGTAGTGGCTCTGCTCGCTGAGCGCCTCGCCGCCCTGGCCGCCGCCGAGCAGGCCGCGGTAGCGGTAGTAGTTGAAGAAGAAGGGGGTGTCGTCGGTGCAGGGCGACACGTCGTACTCGTAGGAGGCGACGAAGGCGGCTCGCTCCGCGGCGCTGCCGCGGAGCAGCGTCTCGAAGTCGCGGCGCACGGCGTGATGGCGCCGGCACGGCTCGGCCGCGCCTTCGAGGGCGGCCGCGAGCGCGTCCTGCAGCGCCGGCGCGAAGCGCGCGCGCTCTGCGCCGAGGAGGACGAGGGCGCGCTCGAGCGCGGCCGCGCTCGCGGCGGCGTCCCCGGTCACGGCGGGAGCGAACGCCGCGGACAGCTCGCGCGCCGCCTCGTCGAGCACGGCGTCCCCGACGCGCTCCGCGAGCCCGGCGCGCGCCAGGCGTTCGCGCAGGTAGCGCGGGACCAGGCCGCGCTGGTCGGCAGGCGGCGGGAAGGGCGCGCCGCGCGCGTGCAGCGGATCGAAGGCGAAGCCGGCGAAGCCCTCGCGCTCGGCGAAGGCCTCGAGCGCCGCGGTCTCGGCTGCGGTGAAGGGCCCCTTCTTGATCATGGTCGAGGCCCACTGCTGGCCGCGCAGCACGGCGATGTGGGCGGCCGGATCGGGCACGCCCAGCTCCGCGAGGGCCGTGTAGGCGATGTTGGCCAGGCGCAGGGTCTCGCGCGGCTTCTTCGGGTAAGTGAGGATGAAGCGCGAGTAGTTGATGTAGCCGCCCTCCTTGAGGTGGGCGTAGAACTCCTTGACCGCCTCGACGGTGTAGAGGTAGCTCTCGGAGAGCGTGTAGGCGCCGGTGGAGAGCGCCGTGAAGGAATCCACGCCGCTCATCTGGATGATGTCGTAGCGGTCGTCCCGGTGGCGCACGTAGGCGCGGCCCTCGGCGCGCGCCAGCGTCACGCGCTCGGAGTAGGGGTGCGCTCCCTCGCGGAACAGGCCGGCGAGGTAGCCGTCGTAGCGCTCGCTGACCATCTCGATCATGGCGGCGTTGATGTCCACGGCCGCCACGCTGTTCGCCTGGTGGAAGAGGGCCGTCATCACGTCCACGCCGCCGCCCACGCCGATGACGAGCACGTCCGGGTGCAGGCCGCCGGCCGCCGCGAAAGCGTGGTAGGCGCTGCCCGCCGAGCTGTCGTCGAGGAAGGGGAAGCGCTCGATCTCCCCGGCGTTCTCCAGCATGATCGTCGGCGCCGTGCCGTCCTGGGCGACGACGCGCAGCCCGGTGCGCGTGCGATCGAGCGCGCCGAAGTCGCCGCCCATCGACGGCGCCACGTCCGGCAGGTGCGTGCTCACCTCGACCTCGGCCGTGGGGCTTTGCAGGCGCGCGTCGAGCAACGCCAGGTCGAGCTTCTTCACCTCCTTGTTCGGCGCGAACGGCACCTCCCAGGAGGCCGCAGCGATGCCGAGCGCCGGCGCGCCGCCGGCGAAGGCGACGCCCACCCACGCAGCGACCGCGAGCGCCGGCAGGTTGACGAGGAGCGTCTTGAGCGGCGCCGCAAGCCCGAAGAGGAAGCCGGCCAAGACGCCGAGCGCGCCGGCGATCATGATCACCTGCGGGGCGCCGAGCCTGCCGAGGATGAGGACGCTCAGGCCGCCGCCCGCCGCCGAGCCGAGCAGGTCGAAGAAGTACAGGCGGTTGACCTGGCGCGCGTAGTGGGTCAGCGCCAGGCCGATCGCCAGGCCGCCGAGCAGGAAGGGCGCGGTGATGATCAGGTAGATGAGCAGCAGCGCGAAGAAGTTCTTCTTCTCCTGCCAGAGGCTCAGGCTGTCGATGGACACGCTGGTGACGAAGGTCAGGGCGAGCATGACCGCGAAGCCGTAGGCCACCGCGCAGCGGGACATGGTCGAGGCGGCAGGGAGCGGGCGCGCGCGCGCGCCGCGCGCGGTCAGCAGGCTGCCGGCCGCGCCGAAGCCGAGCAGCGCGATCGAGACCACCATGTAGGTCAGGTGGTGCCACATCATGATCGCGAACACGCGCGTCAGCGTGATCTCGAAGAGGATGATGGAAAAGGCGAGAACGAGGAGGCCCGCGTAGACGGAGCGCGGCGCCGGAGCGGAGCCGTCGATTTGCGCCATTCAGCCTGCCCTGCCGGGATGGAGTCGCGCCATGATACGCTCGGCGTGGCGGGCCGCCAGCGTTCCGGCCGGCCGGAGGAAGCATGCCGGAGCTGCCGGAAGTCGAAACCACGCTGCGCGGCATCCGGCCGCACGTCGTGAAGAAGAGGGTGGTCCGGGTCGTGGTCAGGAACCGCCGCCTGCGCTGGCCTGTCCCCGCCTCCCTCGCCGCCGAACTCGTGGGGCAGACCATCACCGCGGCGCGCCGGCGTGCCAAGTACCTCCTGCTGGAGACGCGCGCCGGCACCGTCCTCATCCACCTGGGCATGTCCGGCGGCCTGCGCGTCGTGTCGGCAAGGACTCCGCCCGGCAGGCACGACCACGTCGACCTGGTTCTTTCCAGTGGCGATTGCCTGCGCTACCACGATCCGCGCCGCTTCGGCGCGATCCTCTGGACGAGAGGCGACCCCGGGCAGGACCCGCTCCTTTCGCGCCTCGGCCCCGAGCCGCTCACGCGCGCCTTCACCGGCCGCGTGCTGCAGGAGAGCGCGCGCGGCCGCACCGCGGCGGTGAAGAGCTTCATCATGGACGCGCGCGTGGTGGCGGGCGTGGGCAACATCTACGCCAGCGAGGCGCTCTTCCTGGCCGGCATCCGGCCCGAGCGCGCGGCGGGCGCGCTTTCTCCCGAGAGCTGCGCGCGCCTGGCCTGCGCCATCAAGCGCGTGCTGCGGGACGCCATCCACCGCGGCGGAACCACGCTGCGCGATTTCAAGAGCAGCGACGGCCGGCCTGGCCGCTTCCAGGCGCGCCTCAACGTTTACGGCCGCGCCGGCGAGCCCTGCCGGCGCTGCGGCGCCGCGGTCTTGCGCACGCGCCCGGGCCAGCGCTCCGCCTACCACTGCCCGCGCTGTCAGCGCTGACCGCGCGCCGCGCCTGCCTGGCGCTGCGCGCGCTCCGCCTTGCGCGCCTCGAGGACGCGCGCGCGGATCATCTCCTTGTCCCAGCGGAACGCGCTCTCCGGCACGGCCGGGTCCGCCTGCACCAGCACGTCGAGGGCGAGCAGCGTCATGGCGATCGCGCCCTCGAAGGTCGGGTGCAGCAGGTCCTTGTCCATCAGGCTCTTCATGCACCCCTCGGGCCAGGAGCAGCCGCGCACCTCGACGCCCTCGCCCGCGCGCAGGCGCTCGTAGAACCGGGAGAGCTTCACCACGTGCACGTTCTTGCGCGCGTCCGCCCACTCCTGCAGGCGCGCGTTCAAGCGCGCCAGCGTCTCCTTCTGCGGCACCTGCCACTCGCTGATCATCGGCGCGCCGTGGATGCCCACGCCCTCGCGCGCGGCCGGCATCATGTCCGGGAAGTCGCCGACCAGGACCGGGCAGGAGAACTCCCCGAGCAGGGCGAGCCCCTCCTCGAGCTGCTGCAAGCGGTCTTCCTCTTCCACGATGAAGCCGTAGCCGAACCAGAAGAGGAAGTCGATGGCGATGAGCAGCGTCGGGTCCTGCGCGCGCGCCGCGCGCGCGTAGCGCGTGCCGTAGTCCACCGGGTTCCGGAAGAAGAGCATGGTCGACTTGCGAAACGGCGCCTCCACCTCGGGCACGCAGGCCGCGCGCACCACGTCCGCGAGCGTCACCATGGCGTCGACCTCGGCGGGCAGGAGGAAGCCGTCGGTGACCGACGCGCCGATGAGGGCGATGCGCTCCAGGGCTGGGACGGCGGCAGGCGCCTCGGCCGGCTCCTCCTGCCGCGCGGCGGCAACGAGCCAGGTGGCGAGGCCGGCGGCGAAGAGGAAGAGCGGCACGGCGGTGCGGCGTAGCATGGGCATCAGGAACCTCGGCGCGGACGGAGCGCCTGGATCTTAGCCCCGGCGCCGTGCGCGCGTCACGCCTGTCGGGCGAGCGCCGCGCCGGCCGCGCTGCCGTCCTGCCCGGGCTTGCGAGTTACCGGCGGCCGCGGCGCGCGCTATCATCGCCGCGCGGAGGAGGCCCGCTGCCGCAGGGGACCTCCGCGGGCGGACGGTTGGATGTACCCGAAGATCCTCGCGTTGCTCCTTTGCCTGCTGGCCGCGCCCCGGGCGGAGCGGCAGAGTTCGACCTTCGCCGACTCCTTGCGCCTGGCCGCGGACGCCCTCGCCGCCGCGAAGCTCGACGACGCCTGGGCGCTCATCCAGCGCGCCCTGGAGCGCGATCCCAAGTCACCCGAGGCGTGGGCCCTGCGCGCGCGCTGGGCCGAGGCGGTCCCCGACCGGGACGAACTGGTCTACGCCCTGCACCGCCAGCTCAACCTGCTCCTGGCGCAGGGCGCGCCGCGCAAGGAGTTGGACGCGCTGCGCGCGCGACTCGAGGAACTCGATCCGGTGGCGAAGGATCTGTTCCGCCTGCGCGAGCGCTTCATCGACCGCCTCGAGCCGATCGCCGACCTGTACGAGCGCGAGGAGCGCCCGCATGCCGCCATCCGCGTGCTGCAGGAGATCCTCGCCCTTGATCCGGAGCGCGAACAGGCGCAGGCCGCGATCGAGCGCATCTCCGCGCTGCCCGATCCCAGCCTGGCGGAGACCGCCAAGCCCAAGGACCTGCTGGCGGACGTGTCCGTCGAGTGGATCCGCGAGCGTGACGCCAAGCACGTCGAGTGGCAGGAGAGCGACTCCCTGACGCGCGATCACTACGTCACCAAGACGAACGCGGGCTACGAGGTGCTGCTCCGGGCGGCCGAGGCGATGGAGCAGATGAACGCCTTCTATCGCCGCTTCTTCCGCTACGGCGACGGCGTGCATGACGAGCGCAGCGTGCCGCGCATCACGCTGCACATCTTCAAGAATCGCGAGGAGTACCTGAAGCTCGGCGTCGGCCCGCCGGTCGAGTGGTCCGGCGGGCAGTTCACCGGCAGCCACGTCGAGACCTACATCGGCGACGGCGGCTTCGAGGAGTGCGTGACCACGCTCTTCCACGAGGCCGCGCACCAGTTCGTGGCGCTCGCCACCACGGCCGTGGGCTGGCTGAACGAGGGGCTGGCCTCCTTCTTCGAGGGGTGCCGCATCCTCGCCAACGGCACGGTCCTCATGAACATGCCGGCGAACCACCGCCTCTTCCCCCTGGTGGAGCGCCTGCAGAACGGCTGGATGGAGAACGAAAGCGACGGCATCGATCCGGCCAACGCCGGCGCGGAGCCGCAGAAGGCGCCCACGCTGCAGATCATCATCGAGAACAAGTACTCCTGGGGGCCGCCCTGGTACGCGCCGACCTGGGGCTTCGTCTACTTCCTCTACAACTACCAGGACCCGGTGGATGGGCGCTTCGTCTACCGCGCGGCTTTCAACGAGTTCGTCAACGCCTCGAGCGGGCGCGTGGGCGAAGGCGCGGTGGAGAACTTCGAGAAGGTGGTGCTGGCAGAGCCGCAGCGCCCGACCAAGGGCCTGCCGCGCACCGAGGCGCTCCCGCTGGTCGAGACCGTGGACGAGCTGAACGAGGTGTGGAAGGAGTGGCTCATCGCCCTGGCGGACGAGCAGGCCGGGCGCAGCGAGGTGGAGAGGCCCTACCTCGACTGGGCGCGCTACGCGCTCACGCGCAAGGAATGGGACGTCGCGACCGAGCACTTCGAGAAGGGGTTGGTGCAGGCTCCGGACGACGTGGAGCTGCTCTGCGCCTTTGCCGAGCACCTGGCCGAGCACGAGGACAACGCGGACCGCGCGGTGAAGCTGGCGCTCGCGGCCCTGCGCGTCCTCGAGGAGCGCGGCGACGCAGGGGCGCGCGAGGCGCGCGAGCTGGAGGCGAGCCTCGCGCGCTGGGACCCGAAGCGCTCGAGCCTGGAGCGCCTGCACCAGGAGCTGTGGGGCGAGGTCCAGGGGATCGTGCGGCGCTACCTGGACGAAGGCCTGCCGCTCATGGCCATGGAGGTGAGCTGGCGCCTCTCGACCGATCTCGGCGTCCCCGGCCTGCTCGCCCTCTTCGAGCAGGCGGCGCGCTCCTCGCGGAAGTCGATCGCCCTCTGGCAGCTCGCCTACAACGAGCAGGACCTCTCGGGCTGGACCGCGGGCACGGACGTCTGGGTGCCCTACGGCGGCGAGCTGTGGGCCCGCTTCGGCGAGTACCAGGAGGACGAGTACCGCTTCAACTTCCTGACCTACGACACCGTGACCTCCGGCGACTTCTCGCTCGAGACCGAGATCTTGGCGGAGCGCGGCCGCAGCGCCTTCTGCGGCATCGTCTTCGGCCGCAAGGCGGCACAGACCTTCCACGCCGTGATCCTGCACCCGGGCCGCAACCCGGACCAGGAATCGGGCAGGCCGGCGCGCAACGGCTTCCTCGACCTCTCGTCCTTCTACGGCGGCTCCTCGAACAAGGTCTGGCGCCACAACCCGGTGGACACGTCTGAGCGCGGCTGGCACAGCATGCGCATCGACGTGATCGGCGCCGAGGTCGACGTGTGGTTCGACAACGAGCTGGTGGTCACGCATGACTTCGGCGCGGTGGACGTGCTGCGCGGCTCCTTTGGCCTCATCACCGGCCCGGGCAGCGCGAAGTACCGCAACGTGCGCTACCTGGCGCGCGGCGCCCGCGATCCGGGCGCGGCGATCGAGCGCGCGCTACGCATGGAGAAGCTCGCGCGCGAGTCCGGGAGCGGCAGCGTCGGCGGCAGCTGGCTCAAGAAGGCGCCGCCCTTCCCCAGGGTGGCGACGTGGGTCCAGGGTGGTCGCATCAGCTTCGACCAGGTCGGGCCGGTGCCGGTGCTGCTGGTCTTCTGGTCGCGCCAGCAGAACGAGCTCTTGCCCATCGACGCCTGGCTCAGCGACCTGGCGCAGCGCTACCAGGACACCGGCCTGGACATCATCGCCGTGGTCCAGTTCGACGAGCGCGAGGGCATGGAGGAGTACCTGCAGCAGCACGTCTTCCCGGGTTCGGTGGGCGTGGACAGCAAGCGCTCGGCGCAGCTCGCCTCCGGCGACACCTTCGAGGGGTACGCCATTCCCAAGTTCCAGCTGCCGCGGCTGGTGCTGCTCGACGTGGACCACCGCGTCTGCTGGGAGGGCGATCCAGGCTTCGAGCTGGACGCCGCCTGGGCGCCGGGCATGGACAGCTACTTGGAAGAGCCGCTGCGCGAGCTGACGCAGCGCCGCCGCTTGAAGGACCTGCGCCGCTGGCGCGAGGCCTGGGCGAGCCAGGGGGGGCCAGCCCTGGGCGCGGGCGACCTCGAGGCGGCTTTGCCCTTGCTGCGGAAGTCGCTCGACCTGCCCGGGCGGCTCGTGCCCATCGTGGGCGAGGCGCAGCGCTGGCTGCGCGCCCTGGAGAACGCGGTGGCGCACGCCGCGGTGACGGCCGAGATCATGGCCGAGCAGGGCGCGGAGCCGGCGGCCGAGGTGCTCGCTTCCTGGGCCACGCTGCTGCAGCAGCCGCTCGAGGGGGAGACGGCGCGCAAGGTCAAGGACGCCGGCAACAGCCGCAATACCCGCGACTGGAAGAAGGCGCTGAAGGCGACGGAGCGCACGCTCAAGGCACTCAAGCCGGAGAAGGAGTGGGATGCGCTGCGCGCGCTCGCCGAGGAGCTGGGCGCCCTTTCCGGCATCTTCCCGGCGGAGCTGCAGGCCGAGCTGAAGCTCGCCATCGAGCGGCAGAATGGCGAGGCCGCGCGCGGCCTGCTGGCGAGCGCGCCGCAGCGGCCCGCGGTCTGGCTCGTCTGGCACCTGGCGGGAGGGTAGGCCGTGGCGGCGCGGGGAGCATGCGTTGTTGCCGGCACGGCGGCGAGGCCGCTCGCTTGCGCGCTGCTGCTCCTCGCCGTGTGCTGCGCCGCGCCGCGGCGCGAGTACTACCCGCCCGATCGCGTGCGGATCGAGAAGGTCTCGTGCGACTACATGGGCGTGCTGACGATCGACTACAGCACGCTGGCCGAGACCCTGTGGCACTGCCCGGGCGTGGACGTCCAGTCCGAGCAGGGCGAGCTGTTCCTGAGCTTCGTGCGCGCGCCGCTCGAGGAATCGGGCCGGCCCGCGGTGCGCGCGCGCTTCGTGCCGCCGGCGAGCTGGCGCGTCACCATCGACGCGCCGGGCACGCGGGCCGTGCACGTCACCGACGGCGTGCTCGATCGCGTGATCTGGCGCGCGGGGCGCGGCGCCGGCGATTCGTGAGGGGTTGCGGGGCGGCACGCGCCAACGCCGCGCCGCGCGGCGCGTACTCCTGGCGTGCGCGCTGCGTTTCGCGGCCGTAACGCCCGCTCCAGGCCGGCACGTCGCGCAGGCGCTGCTCTCCGGACGCGGACCGCGGCGCGCGGTTGACGCCTCCTCCCGATCATGGGAGAATAAAGTGCTTCAGGATCTCGGGCGCCATCCGCCTCGTTCGAACAACGTTGTTTCCGGCTTCTTGTTGGCAGCAGGTCTACCCCCGATTGGGAGGAGTTCATGACCAGGAGACTTTCGACCCTCTTCGTTCTCGTTCTGGCGACGCTCGTGCTGTCGTCCGGCGCCAACCTCATGGCCGGCGGCGGCGCAAGCATGACGCCTCAGCAGATGGAAGAGGCGGGTATCGACAACGGTGTCGCGCCGCCTTCCCCGGTCCAGACCAAGGCCGCGGCGCGCGTCACCGGCAAGGTGCTGCTCATCCCCGACTCCACCGCCGACATCGTCGCCATGTTCAGCCCGCAGGACGGCTCGTACCTCGGCGACCTGATCAACGGCGTGGGCCTCTTCTCCACGCCGATCAACGCGGTGCAGGGACCGGACGGCAACATCTACGTGTCCGACCAGGTGAAGGACTCGGTGTACGTCTACGACATTGCTGGCACGCTGCTCTACACCTACGCCGACGGCACGGACGGGCTGGACAACATCCGCGGCATCGACTGGTTCGGAGGGCACCTCTTCGTCACCAGCGGCAACGACTACGTGGCCGAGTTCTCGGCTCCGCACACGCGCCTGCCGGACTTCATCGCCGACGGCAGCGATCCCTTCGACATCCACTTCCTGCCGGACGGCCGCTCCCTGATGTCGGACATCGGCGGCTCCCTGACCGTGGACGGCATCCGCCTGTACTTCGCGGGAGGCGCCTTCGACAAGGTCCTGTTCACTCCGCAGTTCCCCGAGCAGATCGCGGACGACTCGCTCCTGCCGGGCGAGTTCCTGGAATCCGCCTTCACCGACAAGACGATCTCGGACTTCGACATCGCCGGCACGGTGAACCAGGTGACGCCCCTCAGCACCAACGGCCGCGGTGTGTATCGCCTGGGCAACGGCAACCTGCTGCAGGCGAACGGCGCGGGCGTCCAGGAGCTGGCGCCCGGCACCGGCACCGTGATCACCCAGATCAAGACCGGCTCGGGCTGGCGCTACATCGAGGAGGTCATGCTCTCGGCCTGGACCGACCTGGGCAACGCCCTGCCCGGCGTGCTCGGCGCCCCGGTCCTCACCGGCGACGGCGCGCTCAGCGCCGGCAACACCGTGACACTCACGCTCACGAACGCTCTGCCGAACACCACGGCCTTCCTGGTCGTGGGCGCGGTGAACCTGAGTCTGCCGTTCTACGGCGGGATCATCGTCCCCTACCCGACCTTGATCGTGGGCCTGCCCACGGGCGCGGCGGGCAGCATCACGCTTCCGGCGCTCTATCCCGCTGGCGTTCCGGCCGGCATCCCGATCTACGTGCAGTACTGGATCGTGGACGCGAGCGGGCCGGAAGGCTACACGGCCTCGAACGGCATCACGGCCACCACGGAGTGACGCCGCTCATTCACTGACGCTCGCACGTTCCATCGCGAAGCAAGAACGACGCGGCCCCGCGCGCGATCCTCCGCGCGCGGGGCCGCGTCTTTTCCGGCGCCATCGCACCCCGCTACCGGAGCGGCACGGCCACGTCCTTCTGCTCGCCCGAGGCGATCTCGACCAGCATCTCGCCGGAGCGCTCGCCCGCGCTCAGCCTGACCGTGTAGCGGCCGGGGGAGATGCCGTCGAAGCGCAGGAACGGTTGCCTGTGCGCGAAGCGCGTGTCCTTCTGGCCGGTCGTCTCGTTCGTCAGCGTGGCGTCGAAAAGACCGGGCGGCTCGTCGCCCGCGTCGAGCTGCGGCCGCACCATGAGCACGGCGCCGATCGTGGCCTCGAAGTCCACGCCGTCCGTGCGCTGGCCCTCGAATACGTGCACCTGGTCCTTCCGCATCTTCACGATGCCGCCGCCTTGCACCTCGACGCGGTAGTCTCCCGGGTCGAGGAAGCACACGTCGTAGCAGCCGTTCTCGTCCGTGGCGAGAACCTCGGGCGCGTCGCCGAAGGTCATCCAACTGGAGCGACCGTCGCCGTGGGACGTCACAACGGTCGTGGTGCTGTACCCGGTCTCCTCCTCGGCGTCCTCTCTGGCTGGCCGGACCGTGATGACCACGCCCGGGATGCCGTGGCCGGAGTCCACGTCCTTGATCCGGCCCGAGATGATGCCCGTGGGAAGGACGATCGTCTCCCGCGCGGTCTGCCGTGGCCGCACTTCGACCTCGCGCCGGATTGGCCGGGCCGCACCCTTTGCCGCCACGGAGAGCAGGTACTGGCCCGGCTTGACGTCCTCGAGCAGGAACTCGCCGTCCTCGCCGGTTCTGTCCCGGGCGCCGCCGAAGAGAGTGAGGTTCGGCTCCTGTTTCCAGTTCAGCCACACAGACACTCCGGGAAGCGGCATTCCCGCCGCGCTGACCTGGCCGGCCACCGCGCCGGTCGGCGCGAGGTGCAGGTCCCGGGTTGTGGTCTTGCCCTCGTCGATCGTGACCGATTCCCCGCTGTCGCCGGCCTCGTCGCCGATCGAGACCTGCATGCCGTGGCCCGAGGAGCCTTCCTTGGCCGGACGCTGCACCATGGCGAGGTAGCGGCCGGGCAGGATGCCGTGGATCGCGTAGTGGCCGTTCTCGTCCGCAGCGGTCTCATACGACTTGTTGCCACTCGGTCCGGAACCCATGTCCCCGGGGAACCCCCCGGCTTCTCCCTCGCCCGGCGGCGGCGCTTCCTTCAAGGTGACCCGAGCGCCGGCCAGGGTATTGTCGTCCGCGTCCCGCGCGGTCCCTTCGAGCGCGCCGCCGGCCCTGAGCGTTAGGCCGCGTAAATAAATAATGGTTGCGTGACGTGTCTGCTTCTCGTATGATCGTGAGGCATGAGGACATGCAGCGAACTTCGGTCGAAGCTGGCCAGCCTTTGGCCGCTGCTGGACGAGCGCACACGCCGGCTCACGGC
>JACQZJ010000056.1 GCA_016213895.1 Planctomycetota bacterium
AAGGTCCAGAGAAAGGTCCGCGCCGGCGCCGCGCCGCACGTCTTCAGGATTGGAGACGAGATGGTCGCGGTTGCTGGCAAAAGAGGATTCTCCTTTCCCGGGACAGCGGACAACTCATGCGGCGGCGGCGAGTGCTGCGGCTGCTGCGGCGGCGACTGCGGCGGCGACTGCGGTGGCAACTGCGGCGGCGACTGCGGTGGCAACTGCAGCGGCGACTGCGGTGGCAACTGCAGCGGCGACTGCGGTGGCAACTGCGGCGGCGACTGCGATTGCGACTGCGGCGGTAAGCGCGGCGGCGATCGGTTCTGCTTCGCAGGCGGGAAGGGCGGGTGCGCGATCGTCGTCCAGAAGGCCGGCAAGGGCGCCGGCCGGATGCTCCGGGGAATGACCGGCGACCGCGGCCCCGGGCGCATCATCTTTGCCGGGCCGCATGGAGTCCGCGCGCGGCGCATCGGCGGCGAAGCGGACGTCATGGTGTGCGAGATCGAGGAGGACGGCGATGTCGGGGAGTGGATCGGCGACCTCGGCGGCGCGGTCGACGTGATCGAGGACCTGGACCTCGCGGATCTGGACATCGAGGGTCTCGAAGGCATCGACGAGCTGATCGAGCGCGACCTGGCCGTGGCTCTCGAGCCGGGCATCGAGTTCCAGTGCGCAGGCGGCAGCGACTGCGGCGGCTGCGAGGACGAGGCCGAGGAAGTGACCGAGGAGGAAGAGGACGAGGCCGGCGAGGAGGAGATCCTCGATCTCATCCGAGACCTCCGGGCCGAAGTGCAGGACCTGCGCGCCGAGGTGCGAAGGCTGAAGGACCAGGTCAGGAAGTCGGGCGTCCGCCTCTTCTGACCCGCGTCGCTTCGGGACATACGACACGCGGCAGGGGCCGCGGCGTCCGGATTCGGGCGCCGCGGCCCCGCGCGCGACGGGCGCCAACGCCGGCAGCGATGCCGCCCGCCCGCGGTCGTTGCGCGCAGCTCCGTTGCGTGTTACAACTTCGTCAGTCTGCGAAACGTCGTTCCGGGACGGGCGGTCCCGCCGTCTCGCCGGTTCTCGAAGCGTGCCGCCGGATTCCGCCGCGCGTCGATCGCCCAGCATGCCCTTACGGAGGAGGCTTCATGACGCCGCTCAACAAGTTCGCGGTCCCGACCATCTTGCTCTCGCTCGCGCTGGCCGCCCGCGCCGAGGCCCAGCCCATGAAGCTCGACGTCACGGGCGGCGGCCTGGGACAGACGCTCACCCTGACCAACTCGGGCCAGCCCGGCGCGATGTATTTCATGCTCATGTCCCTGACCACGGGTCCGAGCGTGCTCCCCGGCCACCCGGTGGGATCGATCGACCTCGGCCTCGAACTCGTCGGCATCTGCGTGTCCCTGCCTGGCTTCGTGGGATACCTCGACGGCAGCGGCGTGGCAGTCCTGCCCTTGCCGGTTCCGGTCATGCCGGTCCTCGACAACCTGAACGTCAACTTCCAGACCCTGCGCGTGGAGAACGGCAACACCTTCGTGGAGAAGTCGAATCTCTGGCGCGTCACCTTCGACACTCCCGGCCAGTACGCCTATACGCTGAACAACCTGGTGCAGGCGCGCGCCTTCGCCTCGGTCAACGCCCTGCTTGACGGAACGGTGCTGGTCGCGGGCGGCGGCACCGGCTCGATGACTTCCGCCACCGGACTGAGCTCGGCCGAGCTCTATCGTCCCAACCTCGAGGCCTTCACGCTGCTCTCGCCCATGAACTCGGCGCGCGCGCTGCACCGCGCCATGCGCCTCCTGGACGGCCGCGTGCTGCTCACCGGCGGCGTCGACGGCCTGGGCGCCGCAGTCGCGGCCGGCGAGATCTTCAACCCGGCGACCGGCGGGTTCACCGCCACGGGCAGCATGTCGGTGGCGCGCGTCTGAAGCTGCCCGACGGCCGGGTGCTGATCGCCGGCGGTTCGTCGGACACCACGGACGCGGTGACCTTCGCCACCTCGGCCAAGAAGTCGACCGAGATCTTCAATCCGTCCACGGGCCTGTTCTCGGCCGGCCCCGATCTCTCGCAGCCGAAGACCTTCCACGAGGCCGTGACGCTCGCTGACGGCCGCGTGCTGATCAGCGGCGGCCTCACCTACTACGTGATCATCGTCCCCATCCCCGACCTTTCCAGCGTCGCGCAGGTCTACACGCCGAACGCGGGCAGCGGCTCGTTCGGCGGCAACGTGACGATGGGCGCCAAGCGTGCCGCGCACACCGCGGTCCTGCTCAACGACGGCCGCGCCCTGCTCGTGGGCGGTGCCACCGGCTCGCTGCTCGCTCCGACGATCCTCGCCACCTGCGAGCTGTTCAACCCGGCCAGCGGCTTCTCCGCGGCGGGCGGCCTGGCCGGCGCGCGCGCGATCACGAGCCTGGTGAAGCTGCCGGCCGGGCAGGTCCTGGCCAGCGGCGGCGCCCAGGGCGATCTCTACAACCCGGTCCCGGTGGGAACGTGCGAGCTGTACACGCCCGTCACAGGAGGCGCCGGAAGTTGGGCCGCGGCCGGATCGATGAACAGCACGCGCTCCGGGCACGGCTGCCTGATTCTCAGCGACGGCAGCGTCGGCTTGATCGCCGGCGGCGGCGGCGCGGGCGGCGTGGCGCTCGACACGGCCGAGGTCTACCAGCCGTAGCGACCGCAGAGGGGCGCCGCGCGGGCGGCCGCCCCACACGCTCATCAGCCGGGGCCGAGCGCCGCGCAGAGGCGGCGCCAGCGCTTGCCCGTGGTTCTCAGGAACGCACGGGCAAAGCGCCGCCGCGCGTCCTCGCTGCGCCGGTGGTGGCGTTCTGCCAGCGCGCCGAGGGCGAACGCCGTCGCCGCGGAGAGGGACGCCGCGCGGCCGCTGGCCAGGGAGCGCAGGTGGCTGATGGCGAAGCACGCGTCCTGGTGGATGCAGAGCAGATCGTCGACGCGCGCTACCTTGGCAAGCAGCTCGCGCGCCGGCCGGCCGAACAGGTGCTCGAAGAGCTCGAGGGCGTGGCAGAAGGCCTCGCTCTGGGTGCGGAGCACGTGGTAGTCGGCCGCGGGCGAATCGTCCGACAGCTCGTCGCCGAGGTCGCGGTAGGCGCGGAAGCGCTCCTTCAGGAGGCGCGCCGCCGCGCGGCTGATCGGCTCGCCGTCGCGCGTGCAGTCGGGCTCGAACGCGCCGGACAGCAGGCGGCGGAGCACCTCTTCCAGCGCGGCGCAGCGCGGCGCGGCGAGCGCCGCCTGCAGGCGCGCGCGTGCCGCCAGCAGCTCCTCGCGGAAGAGGCCGGCCAGTTCCGCGGAGTCCTGCGGCGAGACGCAGAGCGGCGCGCGGTCGCGCTCGAGCCGGACGAGGACCTCCATCTGCGTGCCAAGCGCCCGCAGGCCGCCGAGTGGGGCGTTGAGCCGCTCCAGGTCCGCGGCCAGGCCGCGCAGCTCCTCGGGTAGGAGCCCGGCGAAGACGTCCAGGGCGGTGCGCAGGCGCCGGCCGGCCTCGCGCATCTCGAGCAGGGCCGCGGCGCTCGCGGCGCCCGCGCGCGCCTCAGGCACGTGGTGCAGGAACGCCGCGGCGTGCGCCTGGAGGAGAGCAAGGGCCGCCTGCCCCGAAGGCGTCGAACTGTCGCCGGCCGCCGGCTCGTCGCGCAGCGGTGCGACCCTCCGGCTGTGCTGGGAGTGCGCGTGCTCCCTGGCCGAGAAGAGCCAGGCGGGGCGCTCGCTCGGGCGCTCGGTTGCGTCTGCGTCGAAGTTCCCGCGGGTCGTCATGGCGCTGCGGAATGCTCCGTCAAGCCTCGTTCCTGCCGCGGGCCGGCCCGCGCCGTCTCTTCCTGAAGGCGGCGAGCGCCTGCGCCCACTCCTGCTCGTGGCGCGGCGCGCCCGCGTCCTCCGCGCCGCCGCAGCCGCTCCCGTTCCCTGGGGGAGAAGCAGCGGGAGCCTCGATCTTCGCGGCCGGATCGCCCAGGGCGAGCAGCTCGGGATCCGTGCGGCGCAGCACCCGTTCCATGTGCTCGAGCGAGCGCTGGTGGCGCGCCGCGCCGCTGGCCACCACGAACCCGCGCGTCTCGCGCGCCGGCCGCTCCTCGACCAGGGCCGCGTGCAGTTCCTCGGCCTCGATCGTCTTGTCGACGTAGTCGAGCCAGGCCTCGCGCCGCCGCCGGTGGGTCATCTGTCCCTTGACGAGAAACGCCAGGCTGGCGAGGAGCAGGTAGCCGCCGAGGACGCGGTCCGCGAGGAGCAGCGCGAGGCCGACCACGGCGACGAGGGCCGGCTCGACGTACATCTGGACGATGCGCGGCGCGATGGGGACGTGGTCGAAGAGCCGCCGTGACGTGCCGTCGCTCAGGCTGTGCCAGCGCTCGCCCGTGCGGTCGCGCCGCCAGATCACGAGCTTGTGGCCCACGCACAGGCTGGCGTACGCCCAGAGATACAGCATGGCGCCGAGCGAGGCGCCGCGCGGTTCGAGGAGCGGCCGGCCCGCGAGGGCCGTGGTCACGAGATGCACGGCGAGCGCGCCGCCCACCAGCACCGGACCGGAGAGGTAGCGCTCGCCGAAGTTGCGCCGCAGGAAGACCTCGACCGTGACGCTGAACATGCGCGCCGCGATCTCGACGACCGCCACGAGCGGGCGGGCGTCCATCCAGGCGTCGGCGTGTCCCTTGTTGGCCCTGAAGAGCACTGGCGCGGGAGACTCCGGAGATGGGAGCGGAGCTTCCGAGGCAACAGACCGGCAAACGAATCCGGCCGCTGCTGCAAAGCGCGAGCGGGAGGGTAGCAGCCCCGGCCCGGGGCGGCAAGCCGCGGCGCGGGCGCCTGCCGAGGTTGCGTCGCGGAAACAGCCGCCGCGACCTGGAGCCGGCGCCGGGCAAACCCTTTCCCCAGTCCGCCGTATGAGCTAAGATTGGAACCTCGTTCAAGTCCCAAAATCCCTCCTTCAGGGAGACAGGCAGCACCCATGAGTCGAAGCACGTTTGGTTCCCTCGCCACCGCCGTCCTCATGGCGGCGCTCGGGCAAGCCGCGTTCGCCGCGGGCGGCAAGCTCGATGTCATTCACACCGAGATCCCCGGCCATCCGACCGCGGTCGTCCCCGGATGCCTCGACGCCGCCGGGAATCCAGTGACCGCGTACTTCACGGCACTCGCGGACCTGAACATCAACAACGACGGGTCCGAGTGGGTCGTCAAGGGCTACTACAGCCTGGTCAGCACGACCGACTCGATCATGGTCAAGGGCTCTGGCCTCGCCGGCACCACTTTCTGCCAGGAGGATCAGCCCTTCCTGGGCGGAGTGGCCGGCGAGAAGTACGATTTCTTCGACACCCTCAACCCGGTGAGCTGGGACGACGCCGGAAACATCGGCTTCAGCGCCCGCGCCAAGGGCGGCGCGACCTCGATCGACGAGAAGGTGGTCTACTTCGACGGCACGACGCACACTGTGCCCTTCGCCGAGAGCTCCCCGCTCTTCGGCGTGACGGACATTCCCGCGAACCCGAGCGGCGACGAGACGTTCGGCAGCTCCATCGCCTCGGTGCAGCTCCGCAACGACGGCACCATCTGGGTCGGGAACACGCCGATCAACAACTGCAGCAGCTTCCGCTACCCCGGGATCTTCATCAACCAGACCGTGTTCCGGCACTGCGGCTTCAGCACGATCGGCGTCGAGGTCTGGGACGACCTCCCCTACGCCGACTCAGGGTGCTCGCCGGACGGAGCGCACTGGTTCGCCGAGGGCGACACCGAGAACCCGAACACCGCCATCGACAAGATCCTGGCCGTGGACGACGCGATCGTCCTGCAGGAAGGCTCCCCGGTCGCCGGCTCGACCATGACGATGACGGACATCTTCAACACCTTCATGATCTCGAACGGCGACTGGTTCTCGCGCGGGGATGACCCGAGCGACAACGACTGGGCCGTGCGCAACAGCGTGCTCATCGCCAAGACCGGCGACCCGATCACCACGGGCTCCGCCGAGCTGTGGGGCGCGTCCTTCTACACGTTCACCGGCAACAAGGTCGGCGACTGGGTGATCGCCGGCAGCACGAACCAGACGGACGTCAACCTGGACTCGGTCGTGGTCGTGAGCGATCAGCTCGTGATGCGCGAGAGCGATCCCGTCGACCTGGACGGCAACGGCCTCTTCGACGACGACACGTACATCCGCTCGTTCATCGCCAACGCCATCCGTATGACCGACGACCGCGTGCTCTACATGCTGGTGACGCTCAAGAACCTCGCGGGCACGAGCCTGGGCGACGCGTTCATCCGCTTGACGCTGTGCGGCGACATCACCAACTACGGCGCGGGCTGCCCCGGAACGGGCGGCCTGGTGCCGAGCCTCACCTACGCCGGCTGCGCGCACACGGGCGAGACCGTGACCGTCGACATCCAGAACGGCCTGCCCAGCTCGCTGGCGATCCTCTTCTTCGGCCTGTCGCAGGTGTCGATCCCGATGCACGGTTCGTGCTACGCGCTCGTCTATCCGCTGCCGGGCTTCATCGCCCTGCCGCTCGACGGGACCGGTGCTTTGTCCATCGGTGGCACGATGCCGGCATCCGCCGCGGGCTTCACCTTCACGTCGCAGGCGTTCGTGGCGGACGGCGGAGTGCCGCACGGCTACTCGAACACGAACGGCGTCGAGGTGAGCGTCAACTAGGACTCTTGCCTCCGCGCGCGGACCTGGCGGGGCGCTCGCCCCGCACGTGCCGCGCCCTTGCCGGCGCCTCGGGGCTCCTCGGCCCCGGGGCGCCGGTCTCGTCTCAGCCACCTCGTGCATGTTGTGGACGGCGCCGCGGGCCGCTAGTGTCTCCGCTCCTGGCCGCGTCCGCCCAGCGGCGCGGCCTGGCGAAGAAGACACGGAACCGAGATGCACCTTCTGTTCGACGCCCGGCTGCTGCACCGCCCGCTCTCCGGGCTCGAGCGCATCCAGCGCAACATGCTGCGCGAACTAGCGTTGCGTCCGGAGATCACGCGCTTGCGTGCCCTGGTCCGCAAGGGGAGCAGGGTTTGCGAGGATCTTCCCGCCCGGGTCGAGCTGGTGGAGGTGGCAGATACCGAGGACATCCTCGCCATCCTCCTCGACGAGGAGCCCGAGCGCCGCCCGGACGTCTTCCACATGACCTGGTTCCCGGACCGCAGCCCGCGCGACCTGTTCCTGCCCGAGGCCGCGCGCGCCAGCGTGCTCACGTTCGCGGACGCCATCCTCCACCGCCACCCAGAGTACCACGAGAGCGCGCAGGCGGCCGGCTGGTACAGCAGCTTCGCCCGCGCGCTTGCCCAGGGCTGCGACCGGATCGCGGCGATCAGCGAGTCCGCGGCGCGCGAGGCGGTCGTCGACCTGGGCGCGGACGCGGATCGCGTGGACGTGGCCTACCTCGCCGTGGACCCGGACCTCATGCGGCCTCTCGACCAGGGCGACCTGCGCGCGCGCCTCGAGCGCCTGGCAGTCTCGGGCGACTACTTCGTGGCCGTGGGCAAGGACTACCCGCACAAGGACCACCGCACGCTCTTCCAGGCCCTGGCGCGCCTGCCGGGCGACGCGTCGGTCATCTGCGCCGGCTCGCGCGTCTGGGACCGGCCGCTCCCTTCCGGGCGCTCTCTCGACCAGGTGATCGCGGACCTGGGCCTCGGAACGCGCGTGCGCTGGATCGAGGGTCTGGCCGACGACGACGTCAAGGCGCTCCTTCAGGGCTCGCGCGGCCTGGTCTACCCGTCGCGCGAAGAGGGCTTCGGCCTGCCGCCGCTCGAGGCCATGATGCTGGGCGTGCCCGTGGCCGCGGCAGCCGCCATGTCGCTTCCCGAGGTGTGCGGCGACGGCGCCCTCCTCTTCGCGCCAGGGGACGCGGCGCAGCTCGCCGAGATCCTGTCAACCCTGCTCCAGGGCGGCCAGCAGGTGGACGCGGTCGCGGTCCGGGGACGCGCCCGCGCCCGGCAGTTCACCTGGGGCCGCTGTGTCGACGCCACGCTCGAGAGCTACCGCCAAGCCATCTCCCGCGGAGCGGCGCGGGAGGAGGAGCGGCGCGCCGCGCCGCGCCTCGAGCGCATCCTGCAGGTGGTGGCGCGCTGCCCGTTTCGCGACTCGAGCGAGCTCTTCGCCTGGCAGGAGCGCTGTCACAACGCCGAACAGCACGCCTGGAACGTGGAGGACAACCGCGACGGAGTGCTGCGCCAGCTCGAGGAGGCGCGCCGCCAGCTCGCGGACGCAGAGCGCCGCTTGCTCGACGCGGCCGGCAGGTGCAGCGATCCACCGCAGCGGGCCGCGGCGCACGCGCCTCCCGCGGCGGCGGCGGCGCTGGCGCGCGGCCGCGACGTCGAGCGGCATCGCGACGAGCTGCTGCGCGAGATCCAGGAGCTCAGGAGGCTCGTGCCGCGCTGGTCGCTGAAGCGCCGCATCGGCAAGATCAAGAGGGCCCTCGCCAGCCGCTTCAGCCGCTGAGACCCGGTCCAGCGGCTGGCAACCGGACGGGAAGACCCGCGCCTTTTGCCCCGGGTCCCTCCCTTCCGTAAGCTGTGGAGCACTTCGAGGAGAGAGATGGCGACTCCCGCAGCAGCAGACGCCGGGGACGGCAGAGAAGGCGGCGCGGCCGTGGATCGCGAGCAGGAGCTCCGCGACCTGACGCGCCAGTCGCTCGACCTGCTGGAGCAGCTCGCCGAGGCGCGCGGCCGGGTCGCGGCGCTTCTCGACGAGCGCCGCGAGGCCGAGGAGCGCTGCGCCCGGCTCGCGGAGATGCTGGCCGACGCCGGGCGCCGGGTGCGCGCCACGCGCGGCGTGCGCTCCCTGTGCGGCGCTCCTGCCGCGGGCGCGTCGCTGCACCTCGTCTTCTGGTCGGAGGGTCCGGGGGCGGATGAGGCGCGGCTCCGGGACGGGCTCCTCGCCGCCGGCGACTATCCCGTGTTGGTGCTCGCAGGGCGGGAGGCGCAGGTCGAGCAAGGAAGCGGCAGCGGCGCCGCCCTGGTGCTCGAGCCCGGCGGCCGCAGTCCGGCCGAGCTCTGGAATACGGGCATGGCCGCGACCGACGCGCCGCTCGTCCTCTTCCTCGGTCCGAGCGCGAGCGTCGCGAGGTCGGCCGCAAACCTCTCCCTGCTCGCGCGGCTCGAGGACGAGGCCGTGGCGCTCGGCCAGCCGCTCCTCGAGGCGCAAGGCGGCGTGGACACGCTCGGCCTCGTTGACACGGGCGACCTCGTGCTGGAGCGCGCGCCTTGGCCCCCTGCGGGCGCGTCCCCGCTCGAGTTCGTCGCGCCCGAGGCGTTCGTGGTGCGGCGCGCGGCGTACCTGCGCATCGGTCCCTTCGACGAGGCGCTGCGCGGCGAGATCGCGCTGGCAGAGTACTGCTTGCGGGCGCAGAGCCACGACTTCCAGCTGCACGGCGTCCCGGGCGTGCGCGTGGTGCTCGCTCCGGAGCGCGGTGCGCCGCAGGCGGAGGACGCGCGCGCGCGCGACCGCTTGATCGCCCTGGCCAGCCATCGGCCCGGCGCGGCCCTGGCCGCCCTGGCCTCCTGCGGCCTGCTCGAGCGGCTCGCTCCGGAAGAGGCGGCTGACCTGACGCGCTCGATCCTCGAGCGGCTTCCGGGAGCGGGACAGTGGCGCCAGGGCATCGACGTGCTGGCGGCCGAGGCCGCCTCCCTGGCGGGCAGGGCGCTGCCCGCGCGCTTCATCGAGGAGGAGCTGCAGAAGGTCGAGCAGCGCTGCCGGGAGATGCGCGAGGTGCGCTGCGACGGGCGATCGCCGGAGCTGGCCGCGCTCGCGGCGCGCATGGAGGAGCTGGCGCAGGAGGGGAGGCGCGCGGCGAGTCCGGCCGGGCGCGAGGACCTGCGGCCGCGGCTGCGGCGGATCGCCGACGAGCTGGCGCTGGAGCGGGAGGCCAAGGCCCACCTGGACAACCTGGTCGAACGCGTGCGGCTGGAGACCCGGGCCGTTCTCGAGCCCGAGATCGAGGCGGCGCGCCAGCGCGCCCAGGCGGCGCAGGCGGCGGCCGACGGGCGCGTGTCCGCGGTCGAGGAACGAGCCCGGGCCGCCGAGGAACGCGCGCGCGACCTCGGCGCCGCGCTGGAAGCGGTGCGGGAGCGCGCCTACGCCCTGCACGAGAAGATCGCCGACGCCCGGAGCCGCCTCCAGGCCGCGGCCGAGGCCGTGGATCAGGTGGGGAAGCAGAAGGACCGCGACCTGGAGATGCAGCGCCAGACCTACGAGACGGCGCTCGCGGAGATCCGCGGCGCCCTCCACCTGGCTCCTGACGCCGGGCCGGCGGACATGAGGGTGAGGATCGCCGAGCTCCAGACCGCCCTGGCCGACCGCGGCCGCTGGATCGCGTCCCTGCTCGCGGAAGTGGCGGAGCGGCGCTTCAAGCTCGGCCGGCGGGGACTCCTGCCGCACGAACAGGCCTTCCTGGAGGAGCACGGGCGCGCGAGGAGCCCATGAACCTGCTCTACGTGCTGCACCAGTTCTTGCCGCGGCACGTGACCGGCACCGAGCAGTACGTGCGCTCGCTGGCGCTCGGTCTCAGGGAACGCGGCCACGACGTGCGCGTGTTCGCGGTGGAGCCGCAGGTGCACCTCCTCACGCCGGGACGCACCTGGATCGAAACCGATGAAGAGGTGGACGGCATCCCGGTGCGCCGGGTGGGCGTGCACGACGAGGTGCTCGGAAACCGCGAACTCTGCGACTACCGGAACCCGCTGGCCACGGCCTTGCTGCGCCGCTTCCTCGAGCAGTGGCCCGCGGACCTGGCGCACGTCTTCCACCTGCGCAACCTGGGCGCGGGCGCCATCGACGAGGCGAAGCGCCAGCGGCGCGGGGTCGTGGTCAACCTCATGGACTTCTGGTTCCTCTGCCCGCGCTTCACGCTGCTGCGGCACGACGGCGCGCTCTGCGACGGCCCGCCAGAGGGAGGGCTGGGCTGCGTAGATTGCGCGGATCCGGGCCTCGGCCCGCCCGTGATCCGGCGCGGGGTCGGCCAGCCGCTGCGCGCGCTCGTCGCGGGCGGCCGCGCGCCGCTCGACTTCTCAGGCAGGCCGCTGCGGCGCGCGGCCGCGCAGATCGGGCGCAAGGAGCGCCTGCTGCAGGCGCTGCGGCGCGCGGACCGCGTGCTCTCGCCCTCGCGCTTCCTGCGCGCGCGCTTCGAGGAGCACGGCTTTCCCGCGGGCGTGATCCGCCTGTGCCCGTACGGCGTGGACCCGAAGAGGCTCGGCGGCCGCACCAGGCGGCCGCCGCAGGGCGCGTGCGCGCCGCTCGTGCTTGGCTTCGTGGGCTCGCTCACGCCGCACAAGGGGCTGCACGTCCTGATCGAGGCGGTGCGGCGCATCGCGGGCGGAAGCTGGCGGCTCCACGTCCACGGCAGCCTGGACGTGCATCCGGAGTACGCGCGCGGCCTGCTGCAGCGGGCCGGCGGGGACGAGCGCATCGCCTTCCGCGGCGAGTTCCAGCCGACCGAGCTGGGGTCGGTCCTCGCGGGGATCGACCTGCTCGTGGTGCCGTCGCTGTGGTACGAGAACACGCCGTTCACCGTGCTCGAGGCCCGCATGATGGGCCTGCCGCTCCTCGCCTCGGACCTGGGGGGCATTTCCGAGGTGGTCGAGGAGGGCCGGAACGGCTTTCTCTTCCCGGCCGGGGACGCAGCCGCGCTCGAGCGCAGGCTGCGCGCGATCCTCGCCTCTCCCGCATGCCTGGCGGCGCTCGAGTGCGGCGCGGCCGTGCGCACTCTCGACCAGAATCTGGACGATTTCGAGGCGCTCTACGCCGAGGTCCTGGCCAGGCGGTAGCATGGGCTGCTTCACGGCCCAGCAGCTCGCGCCGGAGGCTCACCATGGACGCGCCGCGCGAGTCGCTTGCGCCGGGCCGCGCGGCAGGAGGTTCGAGTCAATCCGGCCCAGCCCGCGTGACGACGAACGCTCCCGGGGCAGGCGCGACGCGGCCCGGCCCGAGGTGCTGGCAAGAGCTACGACCGCATGGTGTTCTCCTCGATTCCCTTCCTCTTCGTCTTCCTGCCGGTGGTGCTGCTCGCCTATTACGCCGGGCCGCGCCGCCTGCGGAACCTCGTGCTGGCGCTCGCCTCGCTCGCCTTCTACGTGTGGGGAAGCGGCGCTCTCGTCGCCCTCTTGCTCATCTCCGCGCTCGCCAACTACTTCGCCGGCGGCCTGGTGGCGCGGGCGCGCAAGGACGGCCGCATCGGCCTGATGAAGTTCGGCGTCGGGGTGTCCGTGGCCGCGAACGTCGCGCTGCTCGGCTACTTCAAGTACGCCAACTTCGTCGTGGCGCAGATGAACGCCCTGGGGGATCGGTTCGGGCTCGGCGAGATCGCCTGGGAGTCGGTCGCCCTGCCGATCGGCATTTCCTTCTACACCTTCCAGGCCATGAGCTACGCGGTCGACGTGTACCGGGGACGCGTCGAGCACCTGAAGAACCCGGTCAACTTCGTCCTCTTCGTCGCGCTCTTCCCCCAGCTCATCGTCGGGCCGATCGTGCGCTTCCACGAGATCTCCGACCAGATCCTCGAGCGCGATACCGGCTTCGACCAGTTCTGCTCGGGCGTCATGCGCTTCTGCCACGGCCTGGTGAAGAAGGTGGTGATCGCCGACATGGTGGCGGTCGTGGCCAACGCTGCCTTCGCCCTGCCTGAAGATCGCCTGAACGGCCTGGCCGCGTGGCTGGGCATCGTCGCCTACACGGTGCAGCTCTACTTCGACTTCTCGGCCTACTCGGACATGGCGGTCGGCCTGGGGCGCATGTTCGGCTTCACCTTCCCCGAGAACTTCAACCGACCCTACTCGGCGATCTCGGTCACGGACTTCTGGCGGCGCTGGCACATGACCCTCGGCGCCTGGTTCAAGGACTACGTGTTCATTCCCATGGGAGGCTCGAAGGGCGGGCCGGCGCGCACCTACTTCAACCTCTGGACCGTGTTCTTCATCTGTGGGCTCTGGCACGGCGCGGAGTGGCGCTTCCTGGTGTTCGGCTGCTACTTCGGCGTCGTCCTCGTGCTCGAGCGGGCGCTCGGCCAGAGGCCGCTCCACGCGGCCGAGGCGCGCTTCCTGCCGCTCAGGCGCCTCTTGACCATCCTCCTGGTCATGAACAGCTTCGTGCTCTTCCGCGCCCCGTCGCTCACCCACGCCTGGTACTTCTTCGAGTCGATGTACTCGTTCCCCACGGTGCCCTATCCGGTCCTCCTGGCGGAGCTGGGATCGAAGCACGCGCTCTTCGTGCTGTTCCTCTCCTGCGCGGTGTTCTTCCTGCCGCGCGGCTGGGTCGGCGGCCTGAGCATCGACCGGGGGCGCGGCCTCGGGCCCGCCCTCTTGCGCTTCGCGGTGGTGCTCCTGGGCACGTTCTACGCCACGGTCCTGGTCATCGGCGGGTCGTTCAGCCCCTTCCTCTACTTCCAGTTCTGACATGCGCTGCGAGCAGAGACACTTCTACGGCGTTTACTTCCTGGTGCTGATCGGCACGCCGGGCCTGGGCTTCCTGCTCGGCTGGGGCGGCGACCAGATCGAGAACCGGCGGCTCGTCGAGCTCCCGGCTTTCTCCTGGCGCGGCCTCATGAACAGCGACTACCTGCAGGCTCTGAACGCCTACCTGAACGACCACGTGCCCTTCCGCGGCAAGGCGGTGGAGGTGGACGCGCGCTGCGACCTGCGCGTCTTCGGCGACAGCCCCAACCCGCGGGTCGAGATCGGCAGGGACGGCTGGCTCTTCCTCTCCGAGACCGTGTTCACGCCTCCGTGGTCGCGAGAGATGCGCCTCGAGGCGGCGCGCCGGGTCCTCAAGCTGCAGCGCATCGTGGAGAACAGCGGCAGGACGTTCGTGTTCCTGCCGGCGCCGAACAAGGAAGCGATCTACCCGGACAAGCTCGCGCGCCTCGGCCGCAGGGAGGAGTTCGGCGAGCCGCTGCGCCGGGAGATCCGCGATCTGCTCTTCGGCGCGCCGGACCGGGCGCGCATCGACATGTGGACGATCCTCGAGGAGGCGAAGAGGACGTCGGACCGGTTCCTCTACCGGCCGATGGACCAGCACTGGACCGACGGCGTCTCGCTGCTCGCGGCGCGGGAGATCATCGCTTCCGTCAGGCCGGGCCTCTGGGAGGAGGAGGCCGCGAAGTCGGCGGGCGTGGTGCGGAGGGAGGGCGCACTCTCGAGGATGATCGGCTTGCCGGCGGACGACGTCCAGGAGGAGTTCGTCGTGTGCCGCGAGGGGGCGCAGACGACGGTCCTCGCGGAAAGGACGCCGCACGGTCCCAGCGTCATCGAGACGCGCGGCGAGCGCCCGTTGATCGAGGAGGAGGCCCTCTTCTTCCACGACTCCTTCCTCGCGCCAGCCAAGCTGAAGCTCGCGCCCTACTTCCGCCGCAGCACCTTCATCCACTGGCGCGGCTTCGAGACCCTGCCTCAGGGAGGCGGCGAGTACCTGCGCCGCTACCTGGCCCTTTTCCACGTCATCGTGCTGCAGACCTTCGAGGCGCACATGTTCCACTGGCTCGTGGAAAACACCCCGGGCATGGTGGAGGACTTCGTGGCCGCGCTGTTCGATGACCTGGACGCCCGGGAGGTCGAGTTCGCGCTGGTGGACGGCTGGAGCGGCAACGGCGAGACGCGCGCGCCGGGCACGGCGGACGGCAGCGGCCTGGTCTGTCGCATTCCTCCGCTCGCGTGCCGGGAGGGAGCGGTCGATCGCTACCTGGTCGTGGATCTGCGCTGCGCGACCAGGGTCAAGGTAGAGCTCGTGCCGATAGCGGCCGCCGCGCCGGCGCGGCTCGTCTGCCCCGTGCCTGCAGGCGAGACCCAGGCGGTGTTCGACCTGGAGGGCGTGGACGTCGGCGGTGTGCTGGCGCTCCTTCCAGGGAGCGCGGAGACCCTGCGCATCCGCCTGGTCGAGCTGCCGCACGGGCAGCAGGGGCAGTAGCCTGCATGAAGCTCGCGCTCGTGGCGCCGCTGCCCCCTCTGGCCACGGCCGAGGCGCCGTTCATGGCCGCGCTGGCGCGCCTCCTGGCCGAGCGCGTCGAGGTTGCTCTCTTGGCGCGCGATCCGGCGCACGTGGCCGCCGAGCTGTGCGGCGCCTTTCCCGTCCACGCCTGCGCCGATCTCCCGCATCTCGTGCAGAGCGGCGCCGTGGACCTGCCCGTGTACGCGGCGGGAAACAGCGCGCACTGCGCGCACCAGGTGCGCTTCGTGCGCGAGGTCCCGGGCCTGCTCCTGCTTGAGGACGGCGACCTCGCGCGCCTGCACGCCGAACTGGTGCTGGAGCCGGCCGCCGAGCCCCTCTGCCGCCGCCTGGCGCGCTGCAGCCGCGGCGTGCTCGCGACCGCAGAGGCGGCGGCCGCGCTCGGGGAGTGGCGCGAGGAGCCGGCGATCGGGCTCCTGCCGCAGCGGGACGCGGCGCTTTGGGCGGAGGCGATCCTGCGCGCGGCCGCGGCCCTCGGGCCAGCCGGCCGCACGCCGGCAGCTCCTCAAGCCTTCGGCCGCCCGAGCGTCGAGGTCGTGATCGTCAGCTACAACTGCCGCGACATCCTCGAGCCCTGCCTGCGCTCGGTCAGGGAGCAGGACTATCCCAACGTGCGCTGCACCGTGGTCGACAACGCCTCGCGGGACGGCACCGCCGACTACGTGCGCGCGGCCTTCCCCGAGGTCAACCTCATCGCCTCGACCGAGAACCTCGGCTTTGCCGGCGGCAACAACATGGCCTTCGAGAGGAGCACGGCCGACTACGTCGCCCTGCTCAACCAGGACGCGGTGGCGCGGCGCGACTGGCTGACCGAGCTGGTGCGCGTCGCGGAGCGCGACGCCTCGATCGCCATGGTGGGCTCGAAGATGATGATGCTGCGCTGTCCGACCATCTTCAACTCCACCGGCATCAGCATGAACCGCATCGGCTTCCCGGTGGACCGCCAGATCGGCGAGAAGGACGAGGATCCGTCGCCGCTGCCCGAGGAGATCTTCGGCGCCTGCGGCGGCGCCCTGCTGGTGCGCGGCGCGGTGCTGCGCGAGCTGGGCGGCTTCGACGAAGCGTTCTTCATGTACTTCGAGGACATGCACCTGAGCTGGCGCATCTGGCTTTCCGGCAGGAAGATCGTCTATGCGCCGCTCGCCGTGGTGCACCACGACTGGCACGGCGACCTGGGCGGCGGCGGCGAACGCAGGAGCGAGGCGGAGTTCAACGCCAAGACCGCGCGCCGCCGGGTGCACTGCGAGCGCAACCGGCTGCAGACCATGCTCAAGAACTACTCGCTGCGCTCGCTGCTTGCCGTCCTGCCGGACGCCTGGCGCTACGACCGGGTGCGCCTCGCCTCGATCCGCGCCGCGCTCTTGCGCGGCGACGCGCCCGAGTACTTCCGCATGGTGGAGCAGGCGATCCGCGGCGCCTGGAGATGGAACCTGCTGCACCTCCCGTCCATCTGGCGGCGCCGGCGCGCGGCGCAGCGCTTGCGCCGGGTCGGCGACTTGGAGCTCACGCGGCTCATCTCCGCCTGGCCCGGCGAGCCCTCCTTCATCGGCGACCTCGATGCGATCAACGATCGCCATTCCGCGCGTCCCGAGAGCAGGGTGGTGATGGGCGAGACCGACGGGCGCTCTCTGGGCCCCGGCTGGCACGGGATCGAGCCGCGTCCTGACCTGGGGTGCACGGTGCGCTGGACCAAGGCGCGCGCCTGGGTCTACTTGAAGGCCGAGCAGCCGGCGGCGGCCCTGCGCCTGCAGGCCGCGGCCGGCCCGCGGCCGGTCGATCTCGTGGTCTCGCTGGAAACCGGGCCGGTGGGCTCGGCACGCCTCGAGGCCGGCGGGATGAGCGAGATCGTGCTTGCTCTGCCGCGCGCGCTCCCGTCCGGGCGCACGCACGAGGTGCGCCTCGATTGCTCCACCTTCCGTCCCTGCGACCTGGGCATGGGACCGGACAGCCGGGAGCTGGGAGTGCTCGTCGCCGAGGTGGCGCTCGCCTGAGCAGCGCGTGACGGGAGCGCGGCCAGGCGGTAGCATGGCGGCAGGGCTGCAACGCTAGGCGATCTATGGCCGCGATGCGAAGGACGAGCATGAAAGTGCGCGCCCCGTCTCCGGTAGGGCTTCTCTTGACGGTCCTGCTCTTTCCCTGCCTTCAGGGCTGCGCTGCGGAGCGCCCGGAGCGACCTTCGTTCATCCTGATCTCGCTCGATACCACCCGCGCGGACCGCCTGGGCAGTTACGGCCATCACCGCGACACGACTCCCAACATCGACGCTCTCGCGCGGCGCGGGATCCTCTTCGAACAGGTCGTGACCGTCTGCGAGAACACGCTTCTCGCGCACGCCTCGCTCTTCACCGGTCTCTTTCCCGCGGCCCACGGCGTCATGTACCAGAAGGAGGGCGCGCCGCCGGTCGCGCTCAACGAGAAGTACCGGACTCTGGCCGAGGACTTCCAGGCCGCGGGCTACGAGACGGCCGGCTTCACCACGCACCGCGTCTGGCTGTGCGCGGACTTCGGCATGGCTCAGGGATTCGACCACTTCGACGCGAGCGACGACGACGCGGACGCGGTCCTGCCGCGCGTGGCCCGGTGGCTCGATGGACGCGACAGGTCCCGGCCCTACTTCCTGTTCCTGCATCTCTTCGACGTGCACACCAAGGCGCGGGGCCGCCCCTACCAGGCCAAACCGCCCTTCCTCGGCCGTTTCACGGCGGGCTACGACGGGCCGCTCGGAACCTGGGAGAACAGGCCGGTCGAGCCGTTCATGCACGCCATCCCAAAGGGCGCATTGCAGCTCTCGGAAGAGGACATCCGCCATCTGGCGGACCAGTACGACGAGGGGCTGGCCTTCACTGACGATCGGCTGGGCGCCTTCCTGGCGGCGCTCGCGCCCGAGGACGCGGTCACGACCTGGATCTCCATCACGGCTGATCATGGCGAGGAGTTCATGGAACACGGCGGGATCATGCACAGCTCCCTCTACGAGCAAGTGACCCGCATCCCCTGGGTGCTGGTGCCGCCGCCTGAGGCGCACATCGACGTGAACCCGCCGCGGCGGCTGAGCGAGCAGGTGCGTCTCGTCGACATCCGGCCCACGCTGCTCGGGCTGGCGGGCGTGCAGCCGCGCGGGCGGTGCCAGGGGAACAATCTCGTGCCCTGGCTCGCAGGTCTGGGTCAGGCTTGTCCCGCGGGTCCCGCGCCTCTCTATGATCAGGCGCTGCGCTACAACGGGCTGAAGCTGCTGCGGGTACCTAGGCGAGTCATGCTGTTCGACCTGCGCGCGGATCCTGGCGAGCGAGTTGACCTGGCCGGAGACCCCGCGAGGGCGGACGACGTCTCGAGACTGGAGCAGGTCTTGAACGACCTCGCAGGCAAGAGCCGCGCCGTCCGCGAGGCCATCATGCGGGGAGCCGAGGATGAACACCCGGAACTGGACGCAGAGGAACTTAGGCGGCTCGAGGAGCTGGGTTACGTGGATGGCGGCGCGCCGATCGAGCGCGACCAGTCGGACTCCGGCGCCGGCGACGCGGCCGGCAGAAGGCAAGGGCGGTAGCCGATGGGCAAGAAAGTCGCGCTGATCACGGGCATCACCGGACAGGACGGCTCCTACCTCGCGGAGCTGCTTCTGGAGAAGGGCTACGAGGTGCACGGCGTGGCGCGGCGCACGTCGCTCTTCAACCGCACGCGCATCGAGGACGTGCGCACCAGCGCGCAGGCGCGCGGCCAGGTCTACGAGCTGCAGTACGGCGACCTCGGGGACAGCAGCAGCCTGAACCGGATCCTGGCCGAGACGCGGCCGGACGAGGTCTACAACCTCGCGGCCCAGTCGCACGTGGCGGTCTCGTTCCAGATGCCCGAGTACACCTGCGACGTGGACGCCACCGGCGTCCTGCGCCTGCTCGAGGGCATCCGCTCCAACAAGCTCGCGGCGCGCTTCTACCAGGCCTCCACCTCCGAGCTGTACGGCAAGGTGGAGGAGGTGCCGCAGACCGAACAGACGCCCTTCCACCCGCGCTCGCCCTACGCGGTCGCCAAGCTCTACGGCTACTGGATCGTGCGCAACTACCGCGAGGCGTACGGCATGCACGCCAGCAACGGCATCCTCTTCAACCACGAGTCTCCGCGCCGCGGCGAGAACTTCGTCACGCGCAAGATCACCATCGGCCTGGCGCGGGTGAAGGCGGGGCTGCAATCGGTGCTCTCGCTCGGCAGCCTGGACGCGAAGCGCGACTGGGGGCACGCGCGCGACTACGTCGAGGCCATGTGGCTGATGCTGCAGCAGGACGAGCCGGACGACTACGTGATCGCTACCGGCGAGAGCCGCAGCGTGCGCGAGTTCGTGGAGCGCGCCGCGCCGGTGGCCGGCTTCGACGTGGAGTGGCAGGGCAAGGGCCTGCAGGAGGTCGGCCGCGACCGCAGGACGGGGAAGGTGATCATCGACGTCAACCCGCGCTACTACCGCCCGGCCGAGGTGGACTACCTGCTCGGCGACCCGAGCAAGGCGCGCGAGAAGCTCGGCTGGCGGCCGCGCGTGAGCTTCGACGAGCTGGTCGAGACGATGATGCGGGCCGACCTCGAGGCCGTGGGCGTCAGGTGACGGGCCGTCCCCGCGCGCGGCCCTGAAGCTCCCCTGTGATGCTCGCTCCGGACTGGCTCAGGGAGAACGCGGCGCTCTGGTGGTGGCTCGGGGCGGCGTCGCTCGCCATGTTCGTCGTCGGCGTCCTGCTCGTCCCCCTGCTGGCGGTGCGCATGCCCGAGGACTACTTCCTGCGGGACGGCCCGCCGCCCGCGAGCTGGCGCGGCCGCCACCCTTTTCTGCACCTGGCGGCGCGCGCCGGCAAGAACCTGCTCGGCGCGCTGCTCGTCGTCGCCGGCGTGGTGATGCTCGCCCTGCCGGGCCAGGGCGTGCTCACCATCCTCCTCGGCGTGTCGCTCCTCGAGTTCCCGGGCAAGCGCCGCCTCGAGCGGCGCATCGCCTCCCGGCCGGCGGTCCTCGGCGCGATCAACTGGACGCGCGCCAAGCTGGGCAAGGCGCCGCTGCGCCTGCCCGCCTAGCCGAATATCTCATCACCGGTCCGCGCCTGGCCGGCCCTCGTCGCCGATCTCGTCGTTGCTTGTCGTCAGGAACTCCACCGAGTTGACTTCCTCCTCGCGCCTCGATCTCGGCGACAAGGGCTCGGCCAGGACAGTCTGTCCCGCGGCCGTGTCCCTTCCGCCCGTCTCCAGCTGCTCCCAATCTCACGCTTTGCGTCGATGCTCGCGCACCGGCGGTGAGATATCCGGCCAGTGAGCCGCGCCGCTGCAACGAACAAGGAGGCGTCCTCGCGGGCGCCTCCTTGCGTTTCGGGGCGGCGTGCGGACCGAGCCGCTCACGTCGCAGGCTATTGCCCGCAACCCAACTTCAGGGCGGACGCCTTGCCCAGGTTTTCATCCCGTCACGCCGGTGGAGTCACGGGTGTCTTCAGCTCAAGCGACCCGCGTGAAAATCGTGAATTCCGGATGAGCCTCTCCTGCGGAGAGGCTCAGTACGCCGGCATGGGCGGGGCGCCGGCCTTCGGCTTGTCCTCGGGGATCTCGGTGACGAGCGCGTCCGTGGTGAGGAGCAAGGACGCGATCGAGGCCGCGTTCTGCAGGGCGGTGCGCGTCACCTTGGTCGGGTCGATGATCCCGCGCTCGACCATGTCGCAGTACTCGAGGGCGGCGGCGTCGAAGCCGTAGTTCTGCTTCTTGCTCTCGTTCTTGATCTTCTCCACGACGATCGAGCCGTCCACCCCCGCGTTCTGCGCGATGGTCTTGGTCGGCAGCTCGAGGGCGCGGCGCACGATGTCCACGCCGACGCGCTCGTCGCCGCGGCACTCGATCTTGTCCAGGTCGGAGATGGCGCGCAGCAGGGCGACGCCGCCGCCCGGCAGGATGCCCTCCTCGACCGCGGCGCGCGTGGCGTGCAGGGCGTCCTCGACGCGCGCCTTCTTCTCCTTCATCTCCGACTCGGTGGCCGCGCCGACGTTGACCTGCGCCACGCCGCCGGCCAGCTTCGCCAGGCGTTCCTGCAGCTTCTCGCGGTCGTAGTCGGAGGTGGTGCGCTCGATCTCGCCCTTGATGGCGCCGATGCGCCCCTGGATGTCCTGCTTCTTGCCCGCGCCCTCGACGATCGTGGTGTCGTCCTTGGTGATGACGATCTTCTTGGCCTTGCCGAGGTCGGAAAGCGCGAGGTTCTCGAGCTTGATGCCGA
>JACQZJ010000093.1 GCA_016213895.1 Planctomycetota bacterium
CGCGGGCGCCGGCTGGCTCGCGAGCCGCCTGCAGCAGGACCTGGCCGAGGGCGCGCCCGAGGTCTCGCTGCTGGTCGAGTCGCTCGTGCGAGAGCGCGACGCGGCCGCGCAGGAGCGGCTCGTCCAGGCCGCCGCGCTTTCTGGCGAGGCGGTCGAGCGGCTCAAGGCGGAAGCGCGCCGCGGGCGGCTCGCGCCCGCGCTCTTCGCGCGCGTCGTGGACGCGCGCATCGTCCTCCTCTTCGAAGGGACCATGCACGACGGGCGCGTGCCCGGCTTCTTCGACGGGCAGTTCGCCGAGCTGCACGCCCTCGACGCGACGGCTTACGAGCGGATGCTGGCGATCGCGCTGGACGCGCGCGTGAACCTGGTGATGCGCAGCCTCGCCATCATGGCGGTCCACGAGGCGCGCCGTCCCGATCTGCGCGAGGAACTGGCGCCGCTGCTCATGGACCCGACCCGTGAGATCATGCTGCAGGAGCCGGACCGGCGCATGAGCGTGCTGACCGACACCGAGGCGCGCGATTTCGCGGCCGCCAGGCTGAGCCAGTACGTGCGCTTCTCTTTGGCCAAGGCCGGCGTGCCCGGCCCGATCGACGAGAAGATCGCGCGCCTGGCGCGCGAGGCGGCCAAGTACCTGGCGCTGGCCGACGCGGCGCGCCGGCAGGCGGACGCGGCGGGCGCCCTGCTGCAGGACGACTGGCTCGGCTACCTGGAGCGGGCGGCGGACTACTGCTTCGAGGTGGGCTACCACCACCAGCAGCTCGACCGCTTCGCCGAAGCCGAGCGGCACTACCGTCTGATCATCGAGATGGAGGAGCCCGTCCGGGCCAAGCGCTGGGCCCACTACAACCTGGCCTGCATCCGCGCGCTCACGGGGCGCGGCGGCGACGCGATCGAGCAGCTCAGGCTCGCGGTGGACGCCGGTTTCAAGGACGTCTCGTGGGCCAGGCGGGATGGCGACCTGGCGTCCGTGCGCGACGACCCGAGGTTCCGGGAGGTCCTGGACGCGCTCGAGTCCGGCACGGACGAGGACGGCGAGGATGCGGCCGCCGGCCGCTCATATGGCCGCTAGCCGCTCGAAGTAGCCGCTCCAGAACCAGAGGATGCGCGTCACCGCGAAGAGCACCGCGGCGCCGTACAGGGCCCCGCCCAGCACCCTGCTCAGCCGCTCCAGCCTGGTGCTCGCTTACTCGCCGTAGGCCCGGAGCTCAGCTCCCCGGCCGGCTCGGCGGTCGCCAGGATCCCGCGCACGTCCTCTCTCAGGCCGGGAAAGGCGGCCACGGCCAGGGAGAAGGGTTCGCCCTGGTCGAGCGGAGCGATCGCCGCGCCCACGCACTCGCGCAAGTCCTCGTTGCCGATCACGGCAACGGACTCGCGCGCAGCGAGCGGCAGAGCGACGCCCGCCTCGTAGAGGCGCCAGAGCGCGGCGAAGAAGGAGCGGAACTCCTGCGCGCGCACGAACTCGCCGACCAGCGGCGCCAGCAGGAGGGGCCGCGCAACGATGCGCGAGGTGGGCGCGCGCAGGAGGTTCTGCGCGAGCAGCAGCAGAGCCACGTCGACCGGCAGCATGACCACCAGCGACTGCCAGACGAAGGAGAGGGGACGGGTGAGGAGCAGGGCGCTGTTGCCCGCGATGACCGCCATATGGAAGAGGGCGACGGGGTAGAGCGAGCGCCGGAACACGTCGGCGCGGGCGTGCGCGCGCGCCTCGTCCTCGTCGGCGAGGTCGCGCAGGACCCGCGGCACCTCGCCGCTTCGCTCCGCGGCCCGGAGCGCGACCGCGTGGTGGCGCGGGAACCAGGCGTCGCCCGCCTCGTCCAGGGCTTCGGAGAGCGGTCGTCCCGCCAGCACGCAGCTCCGCAGGTCAGCCAGGCACTGCCTGATGGAGCGCGAGCGATGCCCTTGCTCGAGGGTCCTGAAGAGCGCATCCGCGGTGAGCCCGGCCTGCAGCAGCCGGGCGAGCGAGCGCAGGAGCGCGGCTCTTTCCAGCTCATGTAACATCGGTCTGATCAATCACTTCCGGAGAAGTGCAATATGTGGAGGAGACTTGCCGTCACCACGGAATCCATGTGTTAGGATAGGGAGGTTCCGAGGGAGACGGCGAACCGATTCCCTTGGACGGAGAAACAAGCGAAGACTTCCGCATTGGCGAGTGATCGGTCGGAGCCCTTCCCCTCCCCAACCGCCATCTCTGGCTGATGACTCGCGTCGTGCGGAACGAAATTTTCCCCCGAAAGGGGGAAAATTTTTTGCAGGCCGGCACGGGAGAGCCGCTTCTTCTCGGAAGAACCTTCCGCTCTCTCCAGCACGAGCCGTAATCTTCCGAAACAAGGTCGGCGCTTGAGCGCGCGGAGCCGGACTGGCCGGTGGCCAGCGGGCCGCGCCACCAGGCGCAAGAGGATGCGACGAAGGGGCATACCATGCCGGACCGCGATCCCGTTGAGTCGTTCTCATCCGAGGCCGGCCTGTTCAGTTACGCACAGATTCTCCACCTGCTGAAGATCGAGTTCAGCCGAGCGCGCCGCTACAGCTACCCCCTCACCTGCGCGATCTTCCAGATCGACAGGCTGGAGAACCTCAAGGACCTCTACGGGTACAAGGTGCGCGACCAGATCGAGGAGAAGGTCGTTGCTACGGTGCATCAGCTTTCGCGCTCCTCGGACTTCCTCGGCAAGATGGGGGAGCGCATGGTCCTGATCCTCCCGCACACCGAGGCGGAGGGCGTGCGCGTGCTGATGAATCGCGTGCGGGAGCGGCTGCGGGACCTGTCCTTCGAGGTGGATGAGCGCCCGGTGCAGGTCTCCCTGTCCGCGGGGATCGCGACCTACAAGGACCGCAACACCCTGTTCTTCGATTCGGTGATCAAGAACGCGGAGTCGGCCCTCGGCGAGGTGATCCAGAGGGGTGGCAACGGCGTGGCCGTGTTCGCGGCCGAGGAGCGCTGAGAACCGGGCCGCGCGCGTCGCGCCCGTGGCGGCCTGAGCGCGACCCCGCGAGATTCTCCTGGAATCCGAGGGAACATCGCCGCTCAGAACCGCGTCGAACGCCCGGCTGGTGTGGGTGCTTCCAGGCCTTCGGGCCACATGGGTTCCAGATGGAAGGCTCACGCTCTTAGAGCCACCAAGGTTGCCCGGAACCAGAGGCGTAAAACTTCGGCCTTTCCCCTCATTCCCCAACATCTCCTATCCAGGCCGAGATACCTTGGTACCTTCTCGCACGACGGCCGCCCGGCAGCGGCCGTCGTTTTTTTGTGCCCGTGGCGCGCGCGTCACCCGCGCTCGCCGCGCGCTGCCGGGCCGAGATGCACCGTCTCTCCAGTGCGCGCCGCGCAATAGACGGCCTGGACCAAGGCGACGGTCGCCAGCGCGTCGCGGCCCGAGGAGCGCGGGGGCCTGCCGGTGAACACAGCCTCCCGGAAGTCGGAGTACACGTCCCTGAAGGAGCCGCGCGACGCCCGGCCGCGGTCCGCTTGCGGCCCCGGCCCGCTCCGCCCCAGCAGCCGCCGGAGCGCCGCGAACACCCGCGGCCGAGCGGCCGGCCCAGCCTCCGCGACCGCGTCCTCGAGGACGTGCGAGCCCTGCGCGAAGTGCAGGGCGGCGCGCGCGGGCAGCTCGCGGGCCGCGACGGTGGTGGCGAAGGCCGCACCCAGGGCGCCGTTCTCGAAGCGCAGCAGCACGGCGGCCAGGTCCTCGACCGCGCTCTCGGCGCGCGCCGTGCGCACCAGGCCGCAGACCTCGACGACCTCGCCGAGCACGAAGCGCGCGGCATCGAGGAGGTGGATCGCCTGCATCATCAGCACGCCGCCCCCTGCCCTTGCGGCGTCGCCGCGCCACGGGGCGGCGGCGAAGTAGCTCGGCTCGCGCCGCCAGGGGAGCGACAGCTCCACCCCCAGGGGCGCGCCCAGGAGCCCGGCGCGGAAGTCGCGGCGCAGGGCGGCGAGGGGCGGGTCGAAGCGCCTTTGGAACACGCACGCGGTGACGATGCCGGCCGCCTCGCAGGCGGAGAGCGTGCGTCCCGCGGCCTCGGGGTCGATGGCCAGCGGCTTCTCCACCAGGGCGTGGCGGCGGTGGCGGGCCGCGCGCAGCATGAGCTCCTCGTGGCGATCGTGCTCGGTGCAGATCGAGATCGCGCCGACCTCCGGATCGGCGAGAGCCTCGTCCGGGTCAGAGCCGGCGCGCGCGCCGAGCGGCAAGGCGATCTCCTCGGCGCGGCGGCGGTCGCGCGACAGGACGCGCACCAGCCGGCAGCCGGGCGTCGCGGCGATCGCCCGCGCGTGCCGCTTCGAGATGTGGCCGGTCCCGGCCAGCACGAAGCCCAGCTCCTGATGCGCTTCCACGCCTGGCAAGCGTACGCAAGTCCACGGCCTGGCGACAGCAGCACGCCCCGGTGCTCCCGCGCCGCCTTGCGAATCCGCGCGCGGTTTCCCGGCAGCCTGATAATGTCTATCAGAGTTTCCCGGGACCGGCCGGCGCCGCGGCGGGCGGCGCTCGTCCCGGGCAGGTGGAGACAGGCTCGATGATCCGTGTGTCCGGGCTGCGCAAGACCTTCGGCGCGGTCGTGGCCGTCGACGACATCTCCTTCACCGTGCGCGAGGGCGAGGTGGTCGGCTTCCTCGGCCCGAACGGGGCCGGCAAGTCGACCCCGATGCGCATGCTCACCACGTACCTCGACCCGGACGCGGGCGCGATCGAGATCGCGGGCATCGACGTGCTCGAGCGGCCGCTCGAGGCGAGGAGGCGCCTGGGCTACCTGCCGGAGTCCGCGCCCCTCTACGAGGAGCTGGGGGTGGTCGAGTCCCTCAAGTTCACCGCCAGGGTGCGCGGCCTGCCGGCGGCAGCGCGCCGCGCCCGCATCGCCGAGATGATCGCGGCCTGCGGCCTCGAGGACGTGGTGCGGAAGGACGTGAGCCAGCTCTCCCGCGGCTACCGCCAGCGCCTCGGCCTGGCCCAGACCCTGCTGCACGACCCCGACTTCCTCATCCTCGACGAGCCGACCTCGGGCCTCGATCCCAACCAGATCAAGGAGATGCGCGGCCTCATCCAGAGGATCGGCGAGACCAAGACGATCATCCTGTCGACGCACATCCTGTCCGAGGTGCAGGCGACGTGCACCCGCGCGCTCATCATCAACGAGGGACGGATCGTGGCGGACGACCGTCCGGACAACCTGGTCGCCGCGTCCCCGGCCGCCGAGGGCGCGCGCTTCGTCCTGGTGCTCAGGGGAGCGGCTCCCGAGGCGGCGTGCGCCGTGCTCGCGCGCCTGCCGGGCGTGAGCCACGCCTCCGGGACGGCGCAAGGCGACGGCCTGACGCGCCTCGAGGTGCAGGGCAGCGGCGCGGGCCTGGGCGAGGAGCTGTTCCAGGCGGCGGTCAGGGAGAAGTGGCTGCTCAGCGAGCTGCGGCAGGAGCGCGCCTCCCTGGAGGAAGTCTTCGGCCGCTTGACCAAGGGGGCTCAGCCGTGAGCCGCGCCCTGACCATCGCCGGCAAGGAGTTCCGCACGTTCTTCAAGACGCCGGTGGCGCCGATCGTCCTCTTCGCCTTCCTGCTCCTCGCCGGCCTGCTGTTCTTCTTCGTGCCCGACTACTTCGCCCAGGGCCAGGCGAGCATGCGCGGCTTCTTCGCCTACCTTCCCTGGCTCTACCTGATCTTCGCACCCGCCATCGCCATGAAGATGTGGGCCGAGGAGCGCAAGGTCGGGACGATCGAGACCCTGCTCACCATGCCTCTCGGCGAGGGCACGATCGTTCTCGGCAAGTTCCTCGCGGCCTTCGGGCTCCTGGCGCTGGCGCTCGCCCTGACCTTTCCGGTGCCGATCATCGTCGCGCTCACCGCCGCGAGCGCCGTCGACCCGGGACCGATCGCCGGCGGCTACCTCGGCGCCTTGCTCCTCGGCGCGGCCTACGTCGCCATGTGCCTCTTCGCGTCCGCGCTCACCCAGAGCCAGGTCGTCGCGTTCATCATCGGCGTCGGCCTGTGCCTCCTCTTCGTCGTCATCGGCGTGGAGCCGGTCGCCAACGTCTTCCCCCAGGGGCTGGGCGAGCTGCTCAAGGGCCTCTCGCTGCTGCAGCGCTTCGCCAACATCCAGCGTGGGGTGGTCGACACCCGCGACGTCCTGTACTACCTGTCCATGCTGGCCGTGTTCCTGCTGCTCAACGCCGCGGCCGTGAAGCGCCGCTGAGGAGGCGAAGCGCGATGACCACAGCGCCAGAGCGCCGCCGCCGTTCCTTCGCCCTCTGCGTCCTCTTGGTCGCGGCCAACCTCGTGCTGCTCAACTGGATCGCGCTCGGCCGCTTCGCGCGCGTCGACCTGACGCGCGACCGCCTTTTCACGCTGCATGAGGCCACGTGCGACCTGCTCGCCGGCCTGGACGACCTGGTCACCCTGCGCGTCTTCATGTCGGAGAAGAAGTTCCGCGAGCAGGCCGCCTACGCCGCCATTCCCCGCGAGATCCGCGACCTGCTCGACGAGTACGCCGCGCGCGCGCGGGGCAAGCTGCTTGTCGAGTACCTGGATCCGAGCGATGACTCGGAGCTCCGGCTCGAGGCGCGCGGCGCCGGGCTGCACGAGCGTTCGCTGCAGGGCTTCGGCGAGGAGTCCCTGGTGGTCTTCACCTGCTACCTGGGCATCGTGCTCTCCTACGGCGGGAAGCCGGACCAGGTGGTGGAGATCTCGTATCCCATCGAGACCCTGGAATACAGCCTGGACCTGGCCATCGCGCGGCTCACGCAGAAGGAGACGATCACCATCGGCTTCAACTCCATCCGGCCGCGCAGCGGCGCGGGGATGCGCGGCCTGGGCGCGGAGGCGTTCGACGAGCATGACATCGACGGCGACTATCAGACGGTGAAGCAGGCGCTGGCGCGCCAGTTCGAGGTCGAGCGGATGCCCATGGACCGCGAGATCCCGGCGCACGTTGACCTGCTCGTGGTGCACAACGTCGCGCATCTCGACGACAGGGCGCAGTTCTACCTGGACCAGTACCTCATGCACGGCGGCAAGCTGGTGATCCTGGCCGAGGGGATCGAGCGCAACCGGCAGGTCGGCGTGCTCGCGGCGCGGCCTGTCCTGCCGGATGCGCTGTTCGCGCGCTACGGCTTCACCATCAAGCGCAACCTGGTGCTGGACCAGCAGTGCGCGCCCTCGGACCAGGGGCTGCCGCTCTACTTCATCCCGGAGCTGATCGAGCGCTACTTCGATCCGGAGTCGCCGCTCATGAGCGGCCTCAAGGCTTTCCACGTGTTCGAGGCGTCGGCCATCGAACTGAACCCGCCGGCCGGGGTGAGCGGCCTGGTCCTCGCTCGCAGCACGCCGGGCGCGTGGGCGCAGGAGGGGTTCTTCGACACCGACACGCGCACCCTGCGGCCGCCGGCGCGCCTCGGCGAGTACCGGCAGTTCGACATGGTCGGCCTGCTCTCCGGCGAGTTCAAGTCGTTCTACTCCGACCGCGCCCTGCCCGAGGGGGTGGCGACCTCGGATCGCGGGCCGACGCGCGCCGACTTCGAGAGGCAGGGGCTGTCGCTCGAGGAGGAGGAAGGGGAGGAGGAGGACGCCAAGGAAGAACAGGGCGAGGAGCCCGCCGAGGCCCCGCCGCAAGATCCAGGGGAGCCGGAGACGGAGCTGCCTGGCGCCGCCAGCGTGCCGTTCATCCGCGAGAAGTCGCCCCAGACCGCGATCGTGGTGATCGGCAACAGCAGGTTCCTGTGCAACGAGATCGTGCGGAGCGCGCCGGGGAACCTGCCCTTCTTCTGGACGCTGGTCGACCGCCTGACCGTCGGCAGCCGCCTGTCCGAGGTGCAGAACCGCAGCGCCGCCCCGCCCTCGATCAAGGCGGACCTCTCGCCGGCGGAGAAGCGCCTGGTCAAGTACTGCGGCATGCTCGGCATGCCGCTCGTGGTGCTCGTCCTGGGAGTGCTGCTCTTCGTCCTGCGCCGCACGCGCAACGTGAGCGTGCAGGTGGAGCCATGAAGCGCCTGAACCTCCTGCTCGGGGTCCTCCTGCTCGTGCAGTGCGCCTGGCTGCTCGGCGAGAACGTGCTCGTGGGAGAGGGGCGCGGGCCGGGCGAGCCCGGCGGCGGCGACCGGCTCTTCCCGGGCTTCGCGCGCGCCCGCGTCGCCGCGCTCGCGATCACGGGCGCTCGCGGCGCGGTCGAGCTCAAGCGCGCCGGCGAGGGCTGGGTGGTCTCCTCCGAGGGGGCTCGGCCCGCGGACGAGAAGCTGGTGGAGAGCGCGCTGCTCGCGCTCGAGGAGCTGAGGCCCGGCCGGATCGTGTCGGAGAACCCGGCCAAGCACGAGAGCTTCGACGTCGCGGGCGCGGGTGCGCTCGAGGTGCTGGCCCGGGACGGCGCGGGCGCGGTGCTGGCGCACTTCATCCTCGGCAAGTCCGCCGCCAGCGGCAGCGGGGCGTACCTGCGCTGCCCTCCCGACGCCGGCGGCGTGATGCTGATCCGGAGCAGCATCCGCGGCGCCTTCGATCGGGACGGCGGCCGCAAGGGAGCGTGGCGCGACAAGACGGTCTTCGCCGCTGATTCCCGCAGGATCAGGCGTCTCGAGATCCTCAAGCCGGCCGAGACCATCGAGATCGAGCGCGTGCTGGCGCCGTCCTCCGAAGCGGGCAGGGAAGGAGTCCTGGTCGCGTCGGACGAGGACGACTGGCAGATGCTGCGTCCGCTCTCCGGGCTTCTGAGCCGCTTCACCGGCAACAACCTAGCGCGCACCGCGGCCGAGCTGAAGTGCGATGGCTTCGCCGCCCTGGACCGGCCCCTCGCCGAGCTGGGTCTCGATCCGCCCGAGGCGCGCGTCACGGCCTTCCTGGACGAGGGGGAGCCGCTCGTCTTCGAGATCGGCGCCCAGGAGGAGTCGCGGCGCTACGTGCGCGTCCCGGGACGCGACGAGATCCTCACCGTGCCCTCCTTCCGCCTGTTCGACTTCCTCAGGGAGGCCAAGGAGCTGGCGCAGGCGGGCGCGGAGTAGCGGCGCCAGGCCGCGGCGCGCGCAGCCCGAGGAGCGCGGCCCAGCAGAGCAGGCGCCGGCGGCGAGAACGCGGCAGGCGCCTTGCGCGCAGGTACGCGGCGAGCACGCGGCGCCATTCCGCGGGCGAGGTCTTGCCGCGCAGCGAGGCGAGGAGGGTGCGCAGGTCCCGCGCCTGGCGCGCGAGGCCGGCCTTCGCCCCCGGCGGCAGGAAGCGCGCGCGGTCGAAGTCGATGAGGACGAGGTCCGGAGGGTCGACCCGGCGCACGAAGACGTTGCGGATCTTGAGGTCGGAGTGGACCAGGCCGCGGGCGTGGGCGTCGCCGGCGAAGCGCCCGAGCTCGCGCAGCAGGCGCCGCCGCTCCGGGGCGCGCGCCGCCTCCTGCAGGTCGTGCTTCAGCACGGTGCGCACGTCGCGGTTGTGCGGGACTCCCAGCATGAGCAGCACGGAGCGCGCCGGCCAGCGCGCGGGCGTCTTGCGGTGGCTCGCGCCGAGGTGGCGGGGCACGGCGATGCCGCGGCGCTCCGCCTCGAGCGCGGTGCGGAGCGAGCGCAGGGCGCGCTTGCCCAGGAACAACTCCTCGAGCACGTCCTTGAGCGTGCGCACGCGGTAGAGCTTCAGGTAGAGCCGCTCCTGGCGGCCGCACAGCTCCGCGCCGAAGGAGTGCACCGCGCGCCGGCGCGCGGCCTTGCGCTCCTGGCTGCGCTTCCTCGGCGGCGGCACGAAGGCGTCCGGGTCGAGCAGCACGCGCAGCACGTCGTCCTCCCGGCAGTCCGCGCGCAGCGCCACCCGCACGCGGCCGGCGCGGCCGTCGAGCTCGAGCAATGCGATGCCAGGCTGGTCCATTCCACCTCCTGAACGCGGGCGGCGCCGCCGCCACCGCGCCCCATTCGAAACGCCGGGACGGGCGCGCACAAGCGCGCGCGCGGCGGGCGCGCCGCGCGGAGCTTGCCGGGGAGGGGAACGCTCCCTACCATCGGCCTGCATGGAAGCGCTTCTCGCCTCGAGCGTGGCCGCGACCGCGAGCGTGGCGGTTCTGCTGCTCGCCGGGCTGCTGCTCGTCTTTCTGCTGCTGCGCTCCCGGCTCGATCTCTTCGACCGGAACCTGGCCGCGCTCGCCAGGGAGGTGCGCGAGGCCGCGAGCCAGCCCCCGCCCCAGCCGCCGGCGATCGAGCTTCCCGAGGTCGACCTCGCTCCCATCGAGGCGCGGCTCGACGAGCTCAGGCGCCTGCTGGACGCCCTGCACGAGCGGCTCGGCGCCGTCGCGGCCGAGGTCTCGCTCGAGCGCAGCGTGCGCCTGCACGAGATGATCGAGCGCCGCTTCCGCGGCCTGGGGTTCGAGTCGATCCGCATCCTCAGCGACCTGGCGGCGATCGGCGAGGAGCCGGCGCAGGTCAACGTGGAGGTGACCAAGGGGGGGAGCACGCGCAAGGGGTACGTGGTGATCGACAAGGGGCGGGTCGTCGGCGAGAGGCTGAGCTCGTCGTACGAGGTGTTCCCGTGAGGCGCCGCCCAGGCGGCGGACCGGGAAGCGGCAGGCGGAGGACCAGCAGGAGGAGCCCGTGACGGCGGAAGCAGGACAGGTCTACATCGAGGATCTCGGCCGCCACGCGGGCGCGACGGTGACGGTCAAGGGCTGGCTCATGAACCGCCGCTCCTCGGGCAAGCTGCACTTCCTGCAGGTGCGCGACGGCACGGGCGTGGTGCAGGCGGTCTGCTTCAAAGGCAACTTAGACGCCGAGACCTTCCGCCGCCTCGACCTCCTGCCGCTCGAGTCCTCGCTCGAGGTGACCGGGCTATGCAAGGCGGAGCCGCGCGCCAGCGGCGGCTTCGAGCTGGACGCTTCGGGCGTGCGCATCCACCAGGAGGCCGAGCCCTACCCGATCGGCAAGAAGGAGCACGGCACCGGCTTCCTGATGGAGCACCGCCACCTCTGGCTGCGCTCGAGCCGCCAGCATGCCGTCCTGCGCGTGCGCGCCCGCGTCATCAAGGCGATCCGCGACTTTCTCGACGAGCGCGGCTTCGTGTGCATGGACTCGCCGATCTTCACGCCCTCGGCCTGCGAGGGCACCACGACCCTCTTCCCGGTGGACTACTTCGGCGAGACCGCCTACCTTACGCAGTCCGGACAGCTCTACGCCGAGGCCTCCGCCATGGCCTTCGGCAAGGTCTACTGCTTCGGCCCGACGTTCCGCGCCGAGAAGTCCAAGACGCGGCGCCACCTCACCGAGTTCTGGATGGTCGAACCGGAGGTCGCGTTCCTGGAGATGGACGGCCTCCTCGACCTCATCGAGGAGTTCATCGCCTACGTGGTGGCGCAGGTGCTGAAAGACCGGCGCGCGGAGCTGGAGGTGCTGGAGCGCGACATCTCGCGCCTGGAGCGCGTGGTGCGCCCGTTCCCGCGCATCTCCTACGACCAGGCCGTGGCCTTGCTGCACGAGAAGGGCCAGGCCTTCGCCTGGGGCGGAGACTTCGGCGCGCCCGACGAGACCTTGATCTCGGAGCACTTCGACCGGCCGGTCCTGGTGCACCGCTATCCGGCGCAGGTGAAGGCGTTCTACATGAAGCGCGACCCGGCGGACGACCGCCTCGCGCTGTGCGTGGACGTGCTCGCGCCCGAGGGCTACGGCGAGATCGTGGGCGGGTCGGAGCGCGCCTCCGACCTCGCCTTCCTGCTGGAACAGATCAAGGCGCACCAGCTGCCCGAGGAGACGTTCCGCTGGTACCTCGACCTGAGGCGCTACGGCTCCGTGCCGCACGCGGGCTTCGGCTTGGGCGTGGAGCGCACCACGGCCTGGATCTGCGGCGTGCCGCACCTCAGGGAGTGCATTCCCTACCCCAGGATGCTGGAGAAGATCACGCCCTAGCCTGGACTTCCACCCGCCGTCACGACAGTCTGTTCGTCGCCCGGATGGCAGGCGCTGGTTCCTTCCCGCGGCGGGATGGAGCTTTGGGCCGATTCACGTGAGATGGCGGCGAGAAGGCCAGGCTGGATGCGCGACACGCGAATCGCCGATCTCGGCTCCCGCGCGCCGCATGCCGCCGTCCGCGTCGCGGGCCGCATCGTGCAGCTCAAGCGCGGCGCGGCGCACCTCTGCGGCCGCATCGCCGACGCATCGGGCCGCTGCCGCTTTCGCGCCGACCTCGCGGCCGACTTGCGGCGCGGCGACCTGGCGGCGCTCGCGGGGCGCGCCGCGGCGCCCGACTTGCTGCTCGTGGATGAGACCCGCCTCCTGGTGCGGCCGGCGCGCGACCCTTGCGCCGATCCCGAGCAGCGCCGCCTCTCTCGCCCGGCGCTGCGGCGCGCGCTCGAGCGGCGCGCGCTGCTCGCGCGCGTCGTGCGCTCGTTCTTCGATGAGCGCGGCTTCCTCGAGGTCGAGACCGGGCAGCTCGTGGACGAGCCGGGCCAGGAGCCGACCCTCGAGCCGTTCTTCTGCGGCGGGCGCGCGCTCATCACCTCGCCGGAGCTGCGCATGAAGCGCCTGCTCGCCGCCGGCTTCGAGCGCATCTACGAGCTGTCGCACTGCTTCCGCTCCGGCCTGGGCGAGCGCTCCCCGCTGCATCACCCGGAGTTCACGCTGCTCGAGTGGTATCGCGCCTACGAGGGGGCGGATGCGCTGATCCGGGACATGGAAGGGCTGTTCGCGCGCTGCGCCGAGCGCGTGGCCGGGCGGGCCGTCCTGCGGCAGGGCGGCGCGGAGCTGGCGCTCGCGCCTCCTTTCGAGAGGCTCACCGTGCGCGAGGCTTTCCTGCGCCACGCGGGCGTCGACCTCGAGCCCTTCCTCGACGGGGACGACGCGGCCTTCCGGCGCGCGGCGCGCCGCGCCGGGTTCGCCGCGCGGCGCGGGGAGGATGGGGAGTCGCTCTTCTTCCGCGTGCTGCTCGAGCGCGTGGAGCCGCGCCTGGGGCGCGAGCGCCCCGCGCTCCTCACGAGCTATCCGGCGCGCATGGCCGCGCTCGCGCGGCTCGACGCGGAGGACGCGCGCGTCTGCCAGCGCTTCGAGTGCTACGCCTTCGGCATCGAGCTGGCCAACGCCTTCGTCGAGCTGAACGACCCGCTCGAGCAGCGCCGCCGCTTCGCGGCGGAGCGTGAGCGCAAGCGCGCGGCCGGGCTCGATCCCGGCCCGTTCCCGGAGCGTTTCCTCAACGCCCTGGAGCGCGGCATGCCGCCGGCGGCCGGGGCGGCGCTCGGCTTCGACCGGCTGCTCATGCTCGTCTGCGGCGCGCAGAGCATCGACGAGTTCATTCCTTTTCCGGATCCGCTGTAACCCCCGGCCGCGCCCTCCGTCTTGCCGCGGCCAGCCGATGGTGGCTGGCAGAGCGACAATCCAGGAGGTTCAGATGAGCGGAGCGTGCGGGCGATCGCGCCTGGCGGCGGTCTCCTTCGTCCTGCTGTGCGGCGCGGCCTTTGCCCAGAGCGGCGGCCGTGCCGTGGTGTCACTGTCGGGTCCGGGCGCGCTGCCGGGCGGGAGCGTCGAGGACGAGGAGCTCGTGCTGGTCGATTCCTCGGGGGCGCCACCGCGCCTCTTCCTCAATGACCAGACCCTCGCCCTCTACCTGGGCGACAGGAACGGCGACGGCTTGATGGACGAGCCGAACGACATCGACGCGCTCGAGATCGCGCCCGTCGCGAACGGCCAGCCGGTGACCGCAGGCGTGTACTTCTCGCTGCTCACCGACCAGTCCGGCCTGAAGGACGGGGACGTGCTGCGCTTCGCCCCGGGCGCGGCGAGCGGCGGCGTGGAGGTGGTCTTCTCCGAGGCGTTCCTGATCGGCGCACTGGCGGCGAACGACGGCAACATCGACGTCGACGGCATGGCGTTCGCGCCGGACGGCACGCTCCTCTTCACCCTGGCCGAGGACGAGACGACCGGGCCGAACAACGTCATCGTGGAGGATGGTTCGGTCCTCGCCCTGCCCGTGGGCGGGACGCAGGCCAGCGTCTTCTGCACCGAGGCGCAAATCGAGGCCATGGCGCAGAAGGCCATGGGCTCGAGCAGCGCCGTGGGCGACGTGAAGGGGCTGGAGTGCCTGAACGGCGACCTGCTTTTCATGGTGCAGAGCCCCTCCCAGCACGACGCCACCGTGTTCTCCACGGCCGGGGGCGGCACGGTCTACGCCGGGCTCGCGGAGGCGGCGCTGGGCTTCGGCAACGACGTCGAGGCCGACGCCCTGGCGCTCTGCGACGGGCTGCCCTTCCCCAGCCTGGAGCTGGATTTCATCCAGGCCAAGGGAGGCGACCCGCTTGCTGCGACCGTGCTCGGCCTGACGCCGGCGAGCCCGTTCCTGCTCGTGGTGTCGGGCGCCGCTCGCACCGCGGGGTCCGGGGTCGCGCTCCCCGGGTTCGGCGTGCTCGCCCTCGAGACGTTCGACCCGCTGTTCCTGGCCGGCGTGCAGAACGCCCCGGCCCTGCTCGGGGTGAGCGACGGCGCGGGCGCGGGCGTCTACACCGGCACGGCGCCGATCGCCGGGGGAGCGGTCTACGACGTGGCCATGCAGGTCCTCGACGTGGCCTCCGGCCGCATCAGCAACCCGATCCTGCTGGAAGTGAACCAGTAGGCGCGGTGCGCGGGCGCGCCAGGGGAAACAGGGGAGGAGACCGGGGCCGGCGCGGCGGGAGCGTCCCGCGCGCGCCGGCCCTCCTCTGCCGAAATGCGGCCTGCGGCGAGGGCCTGCTCCTAGAATGGGGCCTCCAGCCAGAGGTCATGATGGGCGACGAGTCAAACCGTTCCATTCTGATCGTCGACGACGAACGCAGGTTCACGGCCGCCCTGGCGAAGAGACTGGAGCTGAGGGGCTTCTCCTGCTGCATGGCGTTCGACGGCCTCTCGGCGCTCGCTTTCCTGGAGAAACGGCCCTTTGACGCCGTGCTGCTCGACCTGCGCCTGCCCGACGTCCACGGCATGCAGGTTCTGAGCCGGGCGCTCGCGGCGCGCCCGGGCCTGCGCGTGATCATCATGACCGCGCACGGTGACGAAAGGGACCGGCGCGTCTGTCTGCGTCTCGGCGCACGCGCCTTCCTGCGCAAGCCCGTGGCGCTCGCGGACCTGCTGGCCCTGCTCGAGGGCGACGCGGGAGGGGGGGGATGATCGAGATGGTCCGCGGGCTGCTCTCTTCCCTCTGGCCGCGCTTCTGGGGCGTCAACGCCGAGACGACCCCCTACCAGACTTTCGTCAACTACCGGCGGCTGTGGCTCACGACCATCCTCGTGCTCGCGACCGCGTCCGTGGCTCCCCTGATCGTACTGAGCGTGCTGCACGACCGGCTGACGAAGGAATCCGTGCGCGTCGAACGGGAGCTGCGCACGGTGCGGCTCGCCTCGAACGCGCGCCGCTCCGTGGCGCACTTCCTCGAGGAGCGGCTCGACGCGCTCGATTTCACGGTGCGCGAGTTCCGCCAGGACTGGATCTCGGAGCCGCAGCAGCTCGACAGCGTCCTGGAGCACCTCAAGCTCGGTTTCGGCGGCTTCTCCGACCTGGGAGTGGTGGACGCCGGCGGCGTCCAGGTGGCCTACAGCGGCCCCTACGACCTGGCGGGCAGGGACTACGGCCGCCACGAGTGGTTCGAGCGCTGCCTGGCGAAAGGCACCTTCATCAGCGACGTGTTCGAGGGCTTCCGCGGCGTTCCCCACATCGTGATCGCGGTGCGCTCCTCGCCCGAACAGGGGCCGGTGCGCGTGCTGCGCGCCACCCTGGACACCGAACGCCTGATCGCCGCGCTGGAGACGGTCAAGCTCGCGGCGCACGACGACGTCTTCCTGGTGAACCGCGCCGGCGTGATCCAGTCCTCGTCCGTGCTCTTCGGGGAGGTGCTGCAGAAGGCGGCCATCGACGTGCCGGCGTACTCGCCGCGCACCCAGGCGCACAGCATCCGCGATCCGCAGGGCGAGGCGGCGCTCCTTGGCTACGCCTTCATCGATACCAAGTACGGCGAGACGCCGTTCCTGCTGCTGCTGGTGCGCCGCGAAGCCGAGATGATGGAGTCTCTGCTCGGCGTGGGCGTGGCGAGCGCGCTCTTCCTCACCCTGAGCATCCTCGGCATCATCCTGATCGTCGTGCTCACCTCGACCTACATGATCAACCAGCTGTACAGCGCCGACCGCGCCAAGGGGCAGACCATGCTCGGGCTCGAGGAGGCCGGGAGGCTCGCCTCCCTCGGCCGCCTCGCCGCCGGAGTCGCCCACGAGATCAACAACCCCCTGGCGGTGATCAACGAGGAAGCCGGCTACATGCGCGACGTGCTGACGCTCAAGGAGGCCGGCGGCGAGCCCGATCTGGGTGCTGGCACGCCGAGCACGGAGTTCAAGGAGCACCTCGACTCCATCCTGGAGTGCGTGGAGAGATGCGGCTTGATCACGCGCCAGCTCTTGAGCTTCGCCCGCCAGGTCGACGTTTCCTCCGAGCCGGTGCGCGTCGCCAGGGTGGCCGCGGAGATCCTCAACTTCTTCCGCAAGGAGGCAGGCTACCGCAACATCGAGGTGCGCCTGGACGCCCCGGAAGAGGGCCTGGAGATCGTGTCCGACCGGGGCAAGCTGCAGCAGGTGTTGTTCAACCTGTTGAACAACGCGTTCCAGGCCATGACCAAGGACGGCGCCGTGACGGTCTCCGTCGGCTCGACCGGCGACGGCATGGTGCGGATCGCCGTCAGCGACACCGGCTGCGGCATCCCGGCGGCGCACCTGGGGAAGATCTTCGAGCCCTTCTTCACCACCAAGGGCCGCGGGGCCGGGACCGGCCTCGGCCTCTCGATCACCTACGGGCTGGTGCGGAAGCTCAAGGGACGGATCAGCGTCGAGAGCCAGGTCGGGGTCGGAACCACCGTCACGATACTACTGCCCACACGGGTTGCGGAGACCAGTACCCATGAGAGTGCTGTTGGTCGATGACGAGAAGAAGTTCGTGTCCTTCCTGGCGACGCGGCTGCGCATCAGGGGGATCAGCGCCGACTGCGTGTTCAGCGGCGAGGAGGCGGTGGAGCGCGTGTCGAGCTCCGGGTACGATGTCGTGGTGCTCGATGTCAAGATGCCGGGCCTCGGCGGCATCGAACTGAGGAGACGGCTCGAGAGCCTGCGCAGCGGCATGAAGTTCATCTTCCTCACCGGTCACGGTTCCACGGGCGACTTCGAGGTGGGATCCGCGGAGGCGTCCTTCTACCTGGCCAAGCCCTTGAAGATCGAAGACCTCATCGCCGTCTTGCACCAGGCCGTGGAGGGGCGCGCGCGGCCCGGCGAGGACGTGCGATGAGCGCGGCGCCGGGCGCGGAAGGGGAGGGACTGGTCTTCCTGGGCAAGGCCACGGCCGTCATCTCGCACAGCATCAAGAACGTGATGGCCACGGTCTCGGAGACGGCCGGCCTCATCGGCGACCTCGTGGCCCTGGCGGAGCGCGACCCGCGGCGCATCGACCTCAAGGAGCTCGGCGTGCTCGGGGAGACGATCGTCGAGGAGATCCAGCGCGGCTTCCAGGTGGTGCAGCTGCTCAACAAGCTCGCGCACAGCGGGGACCAGCCGGTCGCGGACGTGGACGTGGAGGAGGTGGTGACGGTCGTGTCGGGCCTCGGGCGCTGCCTGGCCTACTGCAGCGGCATCACGCGGCTGCCGAGCGCCGGCGAGCGGCCGCGCATCCGCACCCAGCCGTTGCTGCTGCAGGATCTGCTCTACCGGGCGCTGGACGCGGCGTTCCGGGCGGTCGGTCCGGACGGAGAGATCAAGGTCGGCGTCGAACGCGGCGCGGACGGGGTTTGTGTCGCGCTGCAGGGCCTGCCGGCGGGCTTCCGCGGCATCTTCGAGTCGCCAGGCGTGGAGCTGCTGAAGCAGGCCCTGTGCGCCCGCATCGCCCTGGACAAGGACGCGGGCGTGCTGCGCCTCGTCCTGCCGGAGAGCTTGGACGAGGCGCGGGCATGACTCGGCGCCGTTCTTCCGCGAGCGCGGATTCAGAGGATCTGGTGGTTGATGAGGTCAGGTCATGACTGCTGAACAGAAGAAGATCCGCCTGCTCATGGTGGACGACAACGTCAAGTTCCTGGAGACGGTCTCGAAGAGGCTCGGCCTGAAGGACTTCGACGTGACCGCCGCCGATGACGGAAAGAAGGCCATCAAGGCGGCGGGCAAGGGGGAGTTCGACATCGCGCTGGTCGACCTGCGCATGCCGAGCCTGGACGGCACCGAGGTCTTGAAGGTCCTCAAGAAGAAGCACAAGTTCCTGGAGGTAGTGGTTCTCACCGGCCACGCGACCATCAACTCGGCCGTGGAGTGCACCAAGCTCGGCGCCTTCGACTACCTCGAGAAGCCCTACGAGTTCGACCAGCTCCTCGACGTGCTGAAGCGCGCCTACCAGAACCGGCTGCGCCGCAAGTTCGAGCGCGACGAGAAGCGCCTGCGGGACCTGGAGGTGCTGTCCATGGGCAGCAGCCCGATGGCGATCCTGAAGTCGCTCATGAACCTCGACGACGGCGAGAAGTAGCCGATCCGGTGTTTCCTGGCGTGACGTCGTCGACCCGCATGTCGCCGGTTCTCTCCCGGTCCGCGCGAGGACCGAAGTTGGGATAGCAGGGTATGTCCGCAGCTTTTCGCCTGGCCTGGCGGCGCGCTGCCGCCGCTGGCCTGATCCTGGTCCTCGCATCTCCGGCGGCCCTGGGCGCCGCGCAGGAGTCCGTGGCGGATGGCGGCGCAGCCGCGCCCTGGTGGATCTGGCCGCCGATCCTGTTCGTCTTCTGCTTCGTGCTGGGCGTGGTCGCCGTGCTGGCGGGCGTGGGGGGCGGAGTGCTCTACGTGCCCCTGGTCGGCGGCTTCTTTCCCTTCCACATCGACTTCGTGCGCGGCGCGGGGCTGATGGTCGCGCTGGCCGGCGCGCTTGCCGCCGGACCGGGCCTGCTGCGGCGCAATCTGGCGAGCCTGCGCCTCGCCATGCCGGTGGCTCTGGTCGCCTCGACGTGCGCCATCTTCGGGGCGATGCTCGGCCTCTACCTCTCCGCTCTGGATCCTCTGCTCGTTCAGGCCTGCCTGGGGTTCACGATCACCGGCATCGGCGTCCTTCTGCTCTTGTCCAAGAACACCGAGAAGCCGGTGGTGAGCAAGCAGGACGCCATGAGCCTCGCGTTCGGGCTCTCGGGCGCGTACTTCGACGTGGGTATGCGGGAGCGGGTCGAGTGGAAGACGCACCGCACGCTGCTCGGCCTGGCCCTGTTCATCGTCATCGGCGTGCTCGCCGGCATGTTCGGCCTGGGCGCGGGCTGGGCCAACGTCCCCGTCCTCAACCTGGTGATGGGGGCGCCGATCAAGGTCTCGGTGGCGACGAGCAAGTTCCTGCTGTCCATCACGGACACGTCCGCGGCGTGGATCTACATGAACCGGGGCTGCGTGATCCCGCTGATCGCGGTGCCCTCGATCGTGGGTCTGATGCTCGGCTCGCTCGTGGGCGTGCGCCTGCTGAGCGTGGTCAAGCCGCGCCTGATCCGGCGCATGGTGATCCTGGTGCTCTTCTTCGCGGGCCTGAGGGCGATCGACCGCGGTCTCAGCCTGGGCCTTCTCGGTTGAACGTGGGGGAGTGAGAACGATGTCCGGCGAACATGACGAAGCGTGCGCCTCCCCGCGGGAGCAGGTCATCTATGCCAACATGCTGCTGCTCGGCGTGTGGGTCGGCCTGTTCGCCCTGCTGCTCACCTACACGATCTACCTGACCGGCCTGCTGCCTCCGGAGGTGCCGATCGCCGAGATCCCGCAGCACTGGCACAAGGGCGTGGACGAGTTCCTTGCGGTGACCGGCGGGTCGACGGGGTGGTCCTGGGCCGGCAGGCTGAACCGGGGGGACTTCCTCAACTACGTTCCCTTCGCGTTGCTCGGCCTGACGAGCATCGTGTGCTACCTGGTGCTCCTGGCCAACTACGTGCAGGCCAGGAACCGGATCTTCTCGGTGATGGTCGCCCTCGAGATCCTGGTGCTGTCCGTGGCGGCCAGCGGGATCCTGGGCGGAGGCGGCCACTAGGGCCCGCCGGAGCATCCCGCCAGCCGTCCTGGCCGGGGCTGGCCGGGCGTGCTCCTGTGGCAGAGAGCGAGCGGAGACTTCCCGATGCCCGAACAAGGACTGACGATCCTGGTCGTGGACGACGACGAGAAGTTCCTGGAGTCCGTGGCGCAGAGGATGCGCCTGCGCGGCCATCAGGTCGAGACGGCGGCGAGCGCCCGGCAGGCCCTGGAGATCGCGCGCGGCAGCCGCCTGGACCTGGCGGTGGTCGACCTGCGGCTTCCCGACACGGACGGCCTGGTGGTCATCACCAAGCTCAGGGAGCTGCAGCCGGACGTGCGCACGATTCTGTTGACCGCGCACGGCGACGACAAGGTCAAGGAGGCGACGGAGGCGCTGAGCTCGGCCTACTTCGAGAAGGGGCGCATGGCGGGCTTCTGGGAGTTCCTCTCGGGCATCCCGTTCCGGCGCGTGAACATCCTGCTGGTGGACGACGACGAGGCCTTCCTGGGCGCGCTCGCCGCGCGCATCCAGCTCAAGGGGTACGAGCCCCTGCGGGCCGTGACCGGCGGCCAGGCCATCGAGATGGCGCACAGGAACCGGATCCACGTCGCGGTGGTGGACATGCGCCTCCCTGACATGGACGGCCTCGTTGTCCTCACCAAGCTGAAGGAGGTGCATCCCGGCGTGACCGGCATCCTCCTGACCGGGCACGGCGGCGCCAAGCTGAAGGAGGCGACCGAGGCCCTGAACTCGGCCTACTTCGCCAAGGAGGACATGGGGAGCTTCTGGGGCTTCATCCGCCGCGTGCTCAGGAACCTGGAGACCACGATGGCGGCGGCGGGGATGGCGCAGCACGGGGACCTGGACGACGCGCGCAAGCTGGGGGAGAAGGCCGAGGACAAGGAAGAAGACGAGAAGTGACGGCGTGCCGCGGGCGCGCGGCGCCG
>JACQZJ010000094.1:0-8535 GCA_016213895.1 Planctomycetota bacterium
ACGGCCAGGGGCTGCAGCCCGTGCCAGAGCGCGTGCGTGCGCCGCAGGCGGCAGGCGCGGGGGTGGATGTCGCCGGCGTTGCAGCCGGCGCCGGACGGGGCGCTGTCCACGACCAGCGCGGCGAGCGGGTAGCGCAGGAGGATCAGGTTGGCGATGTCCGATTACATGGTCTTCGAGGAGGGGTCCGTGCCCTCGACTTCGAAGCCAACCACGGGCAGGCGGCCGTCCACCAGCGGGGAGCGCACGCCCGCCCGCGCGGCGAGATGCTCGACCTCGCCGCGCGCGCTCTCCTCGAGGCGTGGGCCGCACCACACGAGGTCGGTGCGCGGCGCGTAGCCTTCGGGGACGCCGGGCGACACTTCGCGCGCCGTCTCGAAGCCGAGGTCCCGGCCCAGGATCTCGAGGCGCGTGATGATCCGGTTGGTGGAGGCGCGCGTCATGGCGTGTTTCCCGCCGGCTCCGTGCTCGCCTCGCACGAGGCGAGCAGGGCCTCATAGGCCAGCCGCTTGCTGGAGAAGTCGTTGTCCGCGCGCCGCGAGAAGAACCAGCCCGGCCCGCCGCTTTGCAGGGCGTTGGCGTCGAGGTCGAGGCTGGCCGTCGCGCCGTGGCAGTCGAGGCGGCGGCTCACACGGTAGAGCGTCGAGCTGAACGCCTCGAGCGGCTCGCCGCTGTCGATGCCGGCCAGCACGACCACGCACGCGTGCTCGAGCGCCCGCGCCGCTGCGACCACGCGCAGCGCCTCGCCGTGGCCTCCCGCGGGCAGGTGCGGCCAGGCGTTGAGGAGCACGAAGAAGGGGCGCTCCGCGCCCGCGTGCTCCCTTTCGGCGCGGAGCAGGGCGCGCGCGCAGACCTCGGGTGCGAAGATCTCCGCGGCGCGGAGCAGCACGGCGACGACGCGCCGGCCCGCGAGGGCGCGCGCCGCGCTGCGGCCGCCATTCGCGCCGAGCGCCGGCGGCGCGCCGCCGACATTCAGTTCGGCCCGGTCGAGCACGCGACCTTTGCGCACGCCAACGAGCACCAGGGTGCGTGCGCCGCGGGCGTCCAGCGCCTGGGGCAAGTCGGGACGCGCCAGCGCCAGCGGCACGCGCACCAGGTAGAAGCCGTCCGCGCGCGGCTCGGCGTCGAGGGAGGAGGCCGCGGTGAAGGGCCGCGCGCGCCCCTTCGCCGGCACGAACTCGAGCGGCAGCTCCTCGCCGCGCGGGCCGATGGCGAGCACGTAGCCGCGCTTCCTGGTCTTGGACGAGGACCACATGGTGCATAGCATGGGCACGCCGTTCTCGAGGGCGCGGCAGCGCATCCAGAGCGCCCACTTGGCGTGGACGACGTCGCTCCCGGACGGGTTGATGAGCAAGTCGGCGCCGCGCCGAACGAGCGAGCGCTGCAGCAGCGAGAGGGTCTGATCGTGGCAGAGCGTGAGGCCGATGCGGCGGCCCGCGCAGCGGACCGGCTTCAAGTAGACGTCTTCGAAGCGCGTGATCCAGTCGGCGTTGTCGAAGGCAAGCCGCGGCGACTGCGTGTGCTTGCGGTAGAGGTAGGCGGCGTCCTCTCCCTCGGCCGGCCGCGGGTTGGCCAGGGCGGCGCCGACCTGGCGGTCGTCGTTTTCGACCAAGTAGCCGCCGCAGACCGTGGGCACGCCGTGTCTCTCGGCGACGGCCTGCGCCGCTCCGAGGAACTCGGCCGGCGCGCGCTCGCCAGCCATCGAGCACTCCGGGTACACCAGGAGCCGCGCGTGCTCGCGGGCGCGCTCCCGGATCGCGGCGACCGCGCCCCCGACCTTCTTGTCGCTCCAGTCGTGGCACAGAAGCGGCAGGGCAACGCTGCACGACGAATCGGCGTCCATCACGATCTCCCAGCCAACAGCAATGGAACAGAGCTTCCACCAAGCCGCCTCGCGGCGGCCGCGGTCGATGGTAGAGTCTGAGCCTGGACAGCGAGTGTCTCCCAGGAGATTCGATTTCGAGCCATGTCCGGGAAGCGCGAAAGCGGGGGCGAGCCGCGCAGGCGTTCGCGCGAGCAAGAGGGACGCGCGCTGCGCGTCCTGCGGAGAATCCGCCGTTCTTCGGGCGCGACCAAGGCCGAGCTGGCGCGCGCGTGCGGCGTGTCGCGGCGCACCATCCAGCGCGACCTGCGCCTCCTCGCCGATGTGTACGGCGCGCCGCTCCGCTATTGCCGGGAGACCGGTGGATTCGTGCTGGCGGATCCCGCCTGGCGCTTCCAGCACGAGCACCTCGACCTGTCCGACCTCGTGCCCTTCGTGCTCGCGCGCGAGGCCTTGCGCGTCTTCCGCGGCGCGAACCTGGCCCAGCCGCTCGCGGCCATCATCGCGCGCCAGGAGAAGGATCTGACCGAAACGGAGCGCGCCGAGCTGCGCGCCTTCGCGGGGCGCGTCTCATTCGAGGACGAGCCGCGCCGCGTGGTGCGGCCGCGCGTACTGAACGCTCTGCTGGCGGCGCTGCGCGAGCAGCGCCTGGTGCGCGCCACGTACGGTACACCGGCGGAGAATCGGGCGCGCGTCGTGATCTTCGCGCCGCGGCGCCTCGCCTGGATCGGCGGCGAGTGGTACGTGGACGGAACGGAACGGGGGAGGGCCCGGCGCTACGCCGTGTCGCGCTTGAGCGCCGCCGTGCTCGGGGGCGCGGCTCTGCCCGAGCCCCGGGCTGACCGCGGCCTCGAGGAGAGGAAGCGCTTCCTGCGGTTTCCGCCGCCCGCCGGACGGGAGGTCGCGCGCGTCAAGGTGCGCTTCACGGCCGCCGCAGCCCCGTGGGTGCTGGAGCGGGTCTGGCACCGCCAGCAGTCGGTGCGGCGCAAGCGCGACGGCTCGCTTCTGCTCGACTTCCCGGCGCCGAGCCTGTTCGAGGCGTTTCGCTGGTCGATGGCGTGGGGCCCGGAGGTGGAGGTCCTGGAGCCGGCGGCCCTGCGCCGCGCCGTGGCCGCCGCGGCGCGGAACATGGCGGCCATCCACGGCCGGCCACGGCGCAGGGCGGCGCTGGAGGACCTGCGCGTGCTGCCGGACGGGCTGTTCGCGTGACCGGCGGCGTGCTGGGTACGCGTTCTACCCGCCCGCGCCTTCCACGCAGCTCTGGTCCTGGGAGAAGGCGCCGCCGTAGGCGCGGGCCGTGTCCACCACGAGCGGGCGGCAGTGCTCGACCGGCCCCTGGGTGTGGACCTTGGCGTTCTTCGAGGGGACCACGGGCAGGCCCGCTGCGCGCCAGCCGGCGAGGCCGTCCGCGTAGCAGTGGACGTTCGTGAGGCCCAGGGACTCGAGGCGCCGCGCCGCTTCGCTCGCGAGCCGGCAGGCGCCGCCGCCCGAGTAGACCGCGACGAAGGACTCTGGGTTCATGAGCCGCGCCACGCGGAACACGAGCGAGCCGAGCGGCGCGGTGGAGGCGCCCGGGATGTGGCCGATCTCGAAGTCGACGTCGCCGCGGACGTCGAAGAGCGCGACCGGTCCAGCGTCCAGGCGCGCGCGCAGGGTCTCTGTGGTGATGGTCTTCATGCGTGGTTGCTCCGTTGTCGGAAGGGGGACCTCCAATAGCGCGGAGAGCGGCGTTGTCGAGGCCGTTGCGACCGCGCGGTTGTGCGGGGCGGCGCACTTCGCGATGATCCGCGCGAGGAGGCGCGCTCGTGCCCACGGTCTTCACCCACGCGATCCTGGCCGGCGCGGTTGCGGTCGCGCTCGCCGAGAGGAGCGTGCGGCCCCGCCTCGTGGCGGCCGCCGCCCTGGTCTCCGCGCTGCCGGACGCGGACGTCATCGGCTTCAGGTTCGGCGTGAACTACGGCGACTTCCTCGGGCACCGGGGCTTCTGCCACTCGCCCTTCTTCGGCCTGGTGCTGGCTTTCGTCTGCATGCCGTGGCTGGTGCGCGGTCACGGGCTCTTCTCGCGCAAGTGGTGGGGCGGGTGGGCGCTCCTCGCCGTGCTCAGCTTGAGCCACGGCTTCCTGGACGCGCTCACGGACGGCGGGCTCGGGATCGCCCTGCTCGCGCCCTTCGACAACTCGCGCTACTTCCTGCCCTGGCGGCCGATCCCGGTCGCGCCGATCGGCGTGCTCGCGGGTCTCGGCCCCTGGGGGCTCGACGTGATCTTCTGGGAGGTCAAGCACCTCTGGCTGCCGGTGCTCGCCGTTTTGGCCGCCGTGGCGTTCCTGCGCCGCGCCCGTGCGCGCCACGCGCCGCGGTGACGGCCGCGCGAGGCCCCGGCAGGGCCGGGGGGCTTTGAGTCCGGCTCCCTCCCGCGGTAGACTCCAGGGCCTTCGGGGGCGACAGGCAGCGAGGAGACGCATGAACTCGACCGAACCAGCGGTCACCACGGGCAGCAGTACCAACGAGTCCCTGCACGACGCCGTCGCCCGCGAGTGCCGGCGCCTCGAAGGCGAGATGGAGGAGCGCAAGCGCGCCTTGAAGGTGCTCAAGCCCCTGGCGCGGGAAGGGAGCATCGCGCGTCCCGAGGACCTCGCCAGAAAGGCCAAGGCGTTGCGCGGGTTCGCCGCGGGCGAGGCGCACCGCGGGCTGCAGCTGGACGCTCTCCTGCGCCTGGTCGATGACTGGGAGCGCGATCGCGCGAACCGCCTGCGGCGGATCCTGGCCCAAGAGATCAAGACCCAGTGCGATGCCGCGGGCGTCGCGTTGCGCGTGGTCAGCAAGGACGGGCCGATCGAGCTGCGCCTGGATCCGCTGGCCGTGATCCTCGACCTGGACAAGGGCAAGGCGTCCTTGTGTTTCGCGAAGGTGGAGCTCGGGAAGTGCGCCGCGGACGCGGCCGAGATCCTGAAGACCTGGAAGAAGGTCCGCACCGAATTGGAGCGGCCGTTCGATGCAGCGCGCTTCTTCGCCGCATGCCGCAAGACCTATCTTGCGGCCTTGAGCGCGAGCGGCGGCCACGACGGCGACCGCGTGGAGATCCTGGAGATCCTGCCGCACCTCGCCCTGGAGATGCAGGAGCGGAAGTTCCGCGCGAACCCGGTCGCCAGGAACTTCCGCAGCTACGGCAAGGCGCACTGCGCCTTCGACGTGTGGCGCCTGCGCCAGACGCAGGGTCTGACGCAGAACGGGCTGCGCGTCAACTTCGGCGTGGCCTCGGGCGCCACGCCGTACCAGAAGGAACGCGTCGTCTACCTGGAAGGCCCTGACGGCCAGGATGGCCAGTACACCTTGACGATCTTCTTCACCAGGGCGTGACGCAGGGGAGGCCAGCATGGTCCTCGCGGAATCAGAGCCGAGTCCTGGCTTCGTCCGGCGCATGCTCATGCAGATGGGGCAGACGGGCCAGCCGCCGGAGCGGGGTGCCTCGCTCGTCAACGTGGGAACGGAGCCGATACTCGAGGCCCTGCGCGCCGAGTACCTGGCGCCGATCAAGGAGTACGGCATCAACTCGGCCTTCAAGCTGGTGCAGGCCACCTTCGGCGGCGGCAAGACCCACTTCCTGCACTGCCTGCGCGAGGTGGCGTGGCGCGAGGGCCTCGCGACGTCGCTCGTCGGCCTGTCGCCGCAGCACTGCCCGTTCGACGACCTGGTGCAGGTGTACAAGCGGCTGGCCGAGGAGCTGGAGGCGCCGCCCGAGAACCTCGAGGTCGAGGCGGACCGCGGCGTGGACGCGGTCCTGCGTTCGGAAGTGGAGCGGCGCGCCGCGGAGTACGGCGAGGGCGCGGTCCACGAGTGGTTGAGGACCGAGGCGGAGCGCCTGCGCGTCGACAGCCGCTCGTACCGCAACGCCTGCGTACGGTACATGGAGGCCGTGCTGCGTGGGGACGGCGAGCTGGAGAGCGTGCTCGCCTCCTTCCTGCGCGGGGAGAGCGTCCAGCTGAAGGAAGTGCGCTGCGCCAACGTGCGCGAGGCGCTCGAGCCCAAGACCGCCTTCCGCTTCATCCTCAGCCTCGCGCAGTTCCTGCGCGGCATGGGCCTTCCCGGCCTGGTGGCCATGTTCGACGAGATGGACCGGCAGATGAGCCTCACGGCGCGGCGCCGCCGGGCGGTCGCCGACAACCTGCGCGAGACCATCGACTACGCCGGGCAGGCGCGCCTGCCGGGGACGCTGTTCGTTTACGCCGTGCCGCCCGAGTTCCTGACGAACATCGTCCCGGAGTACCCGGCGCTGGAGCAGCGCCTGCGCAACGCCGCGCGTTTCTCGGGCATCAACCCGCTCGCGCCGGTCATCGATCTGGAGAAGCTGGACGGCGGCCTCGACGACTTCCTGCGGCGGATCGGGGAGAAGCTCCTCGCACTGCATCGCGGCGCCGGAGGCGGGCGACTGGACGAAGCCGTGCAGCGTGGCAACATCGAGATCCTGGCGCGCAAGGTCGCCGAGGGCCAGCTCGAGACCGGATCGCGGCGCACGTTCGTGAAGGCGGCGCTGCAGATGCTCGAGATGCAGGCGCGCGGCGCGCAGGCCGAGCTGGCGGAGTCCGACATCGACGCGCTTCTCAGCGGCGGCGCGCGGGGGGCGGGAGAGGACGAGAAGCTCGAAGGCGAGGAGATGTTCTGATGGCCCGCGTGGTGCCGGGCGCCAGGGTGTCCCACGCGGACTACGGCCGCGGGCGCGTCATGCTGCTGCGCGCCGGCGGTAAGGCCGTGGTCTTCTTCGAGGGGCAGAAGCTCCTGCCGCGCACCGTGCTCGTCGACGAGCTGACGCTGCAGGACGGCGCCGCTGCAGCGGGCGAAGCGGCCGCGGCGGCCTCCGCGGCTTCGCTACAGTCCGCCGCGCCGGCCCGGCGGCCGCGCGCCAGGGCGCCGGCCGCTCCTGGCGCGCTCGCTGTGGCGCCGGCGCTCGCGGGAGCCGAGGGCTGCGCGCTGCGCCAGGTCATCGAGGCCCTGCGCTGCGGGGTGGTGCCGGGCGAGCGCGTCGACAGCTACACGGTGGGGCGCCAGGCGGAGGTCCAGAGCTTCGCGCACCTCCTCGACGAGGGGCGCGGCGTGCGCCTGATCTTCGGCGACTACGGGTCCGGCAAGACGCACCTGCTGGAGGTGTTCGAGCAGCAGGCGCTGCGGCGCGGTTTCATGACCGCGCGCGTCACGCTCGATCCGGACAACGTGCCGCCGAGCCACCCGAAGCGGCTCTATCGCGCCATCCTGAGCGAGCTGCGCTGCCCCGGCCAGCCGTGCCGCGGGCTCGATCCGGTCATCGAGGCCCTTTTCCGGAGCAGCGCCCACGCCCAGGCCTTCGGCAGCCGCTACAGCCGTTTCTTCAGCCCCGTGCTGTTCGCGCGCCGGGAAGGCGGCACCGAGGCCTATGCGACGCTCCGCGAGTGGATCGAGGGCGAGGAGGTGAAGGTCGGCGAGGCGCGGGAGGCCCTTGCCGAGTGCGGCTGGCCGGGAGACCCGCCCCTCGCCCTGCCCGACTTCCGCACCTACGGCCGTGTGTACGCGCACCTGCTCGGGACCCTGGCCGTGTACGGCAAGGACGCGGGCTTCCGTGGTCTGGTCGTGCTGCTCGACGAGGTCGAGCGCATCGACGTGATGACGTGGCAGCAGCTGTCGTACGCGAACGAAGCCCTGGGCTACTTCGCGGCCGGGGCTCTGCCGCAGGACGAACTGAGGTTCGATCCGGAGCGCCTCTTCAAGGGCGGTCATCCGGTGCACCAGGAGCTCCCGATCACGTTCCTGGACGATCAGCCGCTCTCGGTGGTCCTGACGTTCACCCCGCTCGAGGAGACCTTCGAGGTCGTCGGGTCGCTGGTCGACCCCCGGCGCTGCGGCCTGGACCTGCGGTCCCTGGAGCGCAAGGACTACGACGAGCTGGCGGCCCGGATCATCGAGCTGTACGGCGCGGCCTACGCTCCCTTCAGGCCTTCCAGCGAGCGCGCGGCCGTGATCAAGCGGCACGTGCGCCGCGAGATCACGTCCGGCCTCGACTCGCCGCGGCACGTGGTGCGGGACATCATCTCGCTCCTCGACGCGGATCGCGTCGGACCGGCCGTCGAGCCCGCCGCATGACGGCCCCGGTCAGGGACCTCCTCCCGCGCACGCTCAATGCCTTCTTCGGCCGGTTCGCGAACTTCACCAGCGTGCAAGAGCAGGCGATTCCCGCATTGCTTGGGGGCAGGGACGCGTTGCTCTGCGCTCCCACGGCGTCGGGCAAGACCGAGGCATATGCCGCCCCGCTGGTCGAGAGGATGCTCGGCGCGCCGCGCTGTCCCTATCGCATCCTGTTCATCAGTCCCACGCGGGCGCTGGCGAACGACCTGAAGCGGCGCCTCGAGGAGCGCATGGCGCAGCTCGGCGTGGCGTTCGGCCGCCACACGGGCGAGCACAAGGAGCGCGTGGAGGGGCACCCTCCGGAAGTCGCCGTGATGACGCCGGAGTCGCTCGACTCGCTCCTGGCGCGGCGCGCCGCGGCGCTCGCGGGCGTTATCTCGGTGGTGCTCGACGAGGTGCACGTGCTGGACGGCACGCCGCGCGGCGATCACGCGCGCCTGCTCCTCCACCGGCTCGACCAGTGCGCGGCGGCGCGGCCGCAGCGCGTGGCGGCGAGCGCCACCGTGGATCGGCCCGCGGAGGTCGCCGGCCGCTACCTGCGCGAGGCGCTGGTCGTCGAGGCCGCG
>JACQZJ010000094.1:8559-26256 GCA_016213895.1 Planctomycetota bacterium
TCCCGCCGAGCTTGCTGCGCACGTCGAGCGGCTGGCGGAGGGGGGTTTCAAGAAGATCCTCCTGTTCCGCAACAGCCGGCGCGGCGTGGAGGAGGCCGCGGCCGGCCTCATCGGGCGCACGCGGTTCGGCGCGCAGGTGCACGCGCATCACGGGTCCCTGTCGCGCGCGGTGCGCGAGCGCACCGAGCGGCGGCTCCGGGAGGCGACCGCGGCGGTGTGCTGAGCCACGCTCACGCTCGAGCTGGGCATCGACATCGGGGACATGGACTACGTCCTCTTGTGCGACCTGCCGCCGAGCGTGGACAGCCTGAGGCAGCGCATCGGGCGCGGCGGCCGCCGGTCCCTGGGCGATCAGCGCGCCGGCTATGTGGTCGAGACTGCGGGCGAGGACGTGGCGTTCCGCGTGCTCTTCCGGCTGGCGCGGGAGGGCAAGCTCTGCCGGGAGCCATACGCCTTCCGGCCGAGCGTGCTGGTGCAGCAGGCGCTGGTCCTCGGCGGAGCGGAGAGCCACGTGAGCGCCAGCCGGCTGAGCGAGGTCGTGCCCGCGGAGATCGAGCGTCTGCTGCCCGCCGGCTGGGCCGCGGAGATCCTCGAGGCGATGGCGGACAAGGGCCTGGTCGAGCAGGCGGGCGCGGGGCGGTACGTGCTGTCGGAAGCCATGGACCGGGCCTACCGGATCGGGAAGCTCCACGGCAACCTCGACCCGGAGGGGGACGTTCCCGTCATCGACCGGGCGACCGGGGACCTCGTCGGACACGTCGCCCGCGGCGAGCAGCGCGGGGATCGGATCCAGCTCGGCGGCAGCGGCCGCGAAGTCGTGGCGGTCACGGCTGACGGCGTGATGACGGACGCCGTGGCGCAGGGCGGGCCGGCGCACTTCGCCCCGCGCGGGCACCCGGCCGTGTCGTTCGCGCTGGCGCGCGAGATCGCGCGCGAGCTGGGGGCGGCGCCGAACGAGATCGTCCAGCGCGCGGCAGGGGAGGGCTTCGTCCTGCTGCACGGCCTGGGCTCGGCGGGCGCGCCGCTCTTGCGCTATCTGCTCCGAGGGATGCCCGATCCGCCGCGCATCCTGGCGCATTCGCCGGTGAGCATGATCCTCGACCGCGCGCTCGAGTGGCTTCCCGGCGTGGACTCGAGTACGGTGGATGCGTTCGTCCAGCGCGCCGGAGCCCGCATGCGCGGGTTCCTCGCGCTCGGGCCCTGGCACGGCTGTCTGCCGCGGGAGTTCAAGCGCTCGACCATGCGCCGCGTGTCCGGCGTGGACCAGGCGGCGGAGTTCCTCTCGGCGGCGGTGCTGAAGATAGAGATGGAGACGCCGGCTCCGCCGGCGTGGATCGCATGACGATGTCGCCTTGCGGCTCGAACGACCTTCCCTACGCCGCTCTCGAGATCCTGTTCCTCGACGTGGGGAACACGGTCCTGTCGATGGACTTCGACCTGCTGTGCGCCGAGCTTCGCGAGCGCGGGGCGCGCATTGAGGTCGCGGCGCTCCGGCGCGCGGAGGCCAGGGCGCGGCCGATCGTCTCGGCTGCAATCCGCGACAACGCGGGGAACACGTCGTTCGACCCCATGCGGCTTTACTTGCGGGCCATGCTGGCCGCGTTGATTGGCGAGGACGGGAGGGCCGAGGCGCTCGCGGAGGATCTCACGGCGTGGGCCCGCAGGCACCCGGTGGATCGTCTGTGGTGCGGCCGCCTGCCGGGCGTCGAGGATGCTCTCGCGGCCTTGCGCGACATGGGCTTGCGGCTCGTCGCGGTCAGCAACTCGGATGGCACGGCCGAGCGCTCGCTCGTTCGCACGGGGCTCAGGCCGTTCTTCGAGGCAGTGTGCGACTCGCGTTTGGTCGGCTTCGAGAAGCCCGATCCGCGCATCTTCCGGCACGCGCTCGACCTCGCCCGCGGCCGGCCCGAGACCACGCTGCACGTGGGCGACATGTACCACGTGGACGTGGCCGGCGCGCGCGCGGCCGGCGTCCACGCCCTGCTCCTTGATCCGTTCGGCGACTGGGACGGGGTCGACTGTGCGCGCGCGGCGGACCTCGGCGAGCTGGCGGCCCGGCTGCGGGCCGCCCGGCGGTGAGGGCCCCGGTCAGTCCTTCGACTCCTCGCGCCGTTCCTCCGGATGGTCGACGTACCACTTGCCGCTCCAGCGGTCGAAGGCCTCCTCGAAGACCTCCGGCCGCACGTACGGGCGCAGGCGGTCGCGCAGCTCGTTCTGGTACTCCTGGAACAGCTGCGACTTGATCTCGGCACGCACTTCTCCCGGCCTGGGATTCGGGCTGGTCCACCCTTCCTCGAACAGGGCCCAGACCTGTGCGTCCTTGCGGCGCACAGCCTCGAGCATGATCATCACGATGCAATCGAGGTTCTCCTGCTCTGGCATGTACCCCAGACGCTTGATGAAGCTGGCGATGCTCGAACGGCGCATGTCCTTGTGCTCGTCCTGCTCCAAGTCCGCGAGCACTCCGGCGCCGATGTGTCTGACGAAGGACTCCGCATCGAATTCCGCAGGCGGCGCATGTGGTGCGGACTCGTCGGCACCCGAAACGTCCGCGCGCTGAATCGGGCCAATCGGATCGGCGCTTGCGACCACCCGATGGGAGCCCTCGGCAAGAACCGGAGCGGCGGGCGCCCGCGGGCCGCCCGCCGCCGCGCTCTCCTCGCTGGGAACACCCGGGCCAGGAGTCGGCCCTTCGTCCTCGCGAACGAGACTGGAGATCAGCCAGACCGCCGCGACGCTCGCCGCACCGAGCAGGAAGCCGAGGCGCTTCATGACGGTTGCCTCTCCTCCCTGCCAACAGACTCAGAGCCGAGCCTATCCGAAGAGATCCCGGCGCCTTGCCGACGTGCCGGCGGTCCTGAAGCATCCGACGCTGTCGGTCTGATCATGGTTCGTCACCTCGCCAGAGTTCGGCGACAACTCTACCGTGAAGGTCCCCGCGTCCGCGGTCACCACCGTGAACTCCATGTACATGCAGTACTTCTCCTCGCTCGTGCGGAACGAGTTGGGGGTGACGCTCTTGATGCGGGACGCCAGCATCTTGCCGCCGTCGTTCACGGTGACCGTCTGGTTCCCCTGGGAATCCGGGGCGGAGACCGTGATCTGGAACTCGGTGTTCTCTCCCGTGATCGTGAACGTCCCGCTGGCGAAGGCCTGTGCCTTGGGTGCGCTGATGAGAGAGACCGCCAACGCTGCCAGGACTGTGAACGCCGTGCGCTTCATTCGATTCCTCCAGAAGATGTCCTACCCTGCGCCGGCGCCCGCGGATCACCGTATCCGCGCGGCCCGGGCGCTCGAACAGGAGAGACCCGAGAAAAGGGGAAGAGCGGAAGTGACTTCTTCTTCCCGGTGGATTCTCTGTGCGCTGGAGGAGATCCACACGTGCGCACAGACCCAGCGTCAGACGAGACGCTCGTTCGTGCCCTCGCAGGCGACGCCGACTGCCTGGGCCAGCTCCTGGAAGCATCGCGGCCGCGGCTCCGGCGCCTGGCGCGGCGCGTTTTCGGCCCGCGGCCGCCGGGCCATGCCGACGAAGACGACGCGATCCAGTCGGCCTTTCTGCGGGCCGTCAGGCACTGGCGGAGCTTCCGCGGCCAGACCCGTGGCTCGTTCGACGCGTGGCTCTCTGCCATCGCCCGCCGGGAAGCGTGCCGCCTGCGCGATGCGCTTCCCCTGTCCCTGAGGCCGCTGGAGAGCCTGGATCTCCGCGAGGAGTCCGGGAGCGACGCGGCGGCCGCGACCCTGGATGCGGCCGAACACGTGCTGTGCACGCTGAACGAAACCGGCCGGGAGGTCGCCGTCCTCGCGCTGCAGGGCCTGCGGCAGAAAGAGATCGCACTGCGCCTCGGCATCTCGACGCGCTGGGTCCGCTCTCTGACCTCCTCGGCGCAGGCGCTGGCGCGGGACGTTGCGTGGTGACGGACGTTCCTGGTATGGTTGCCCGGCTGATCGGGAGGGTCGCGACCAGATGAAGACGCACAAGAGACCTGGAGCGAGGTCATGGATCGCCGCTGCAGTCCTGCTGGCCACGTTCTTTGGGCCGTCCGCCAGCGGGGGAGGCATCGGCGGCTCCGCGGGTCCTCCTCACGGCTCGGGCCGCAGCAGTACAGTGAGGCAGGCGGCGCAGAACAACCCAGAAGTCGCCTGGCAGCCGGAGAGCGCGAGCAGCTCAGGCGGGCCGGCCTGCGCGCCGTCGGTGTCGCGGAAGTAGCATGCGCGTCCTCGCTGTCGTGGCGCTGGTCGCGTCCGCCCTCATTGTCGCGGCGCTGTGGTTCCTCTCGCGCGGAGTAGGCGACGCCCCGCATGCCATCCCGGCGGCAAACCCGGAGAGCGCGGACGCCATTGCCGGCCAGGAGGCGCCGGCGGCGGAAGCGCCGGACCCACTGCTCGCGCCCGAGGAGCGCCGCGGCAACCCAACGGACGTGACCTGCCTCGTACGGCGCGAGGGCGCGCCTGTGCCCGACGCGACGCTCACGGTGCTGCCCTGGTCCGAGACCATCGAGTTGCTTGCGCGCATGCCCTGCGGCATCCCGCTCGAGCTGGCGCGAGCCAGCTCCGTGCGCGTCACAAGCGACGGCGGCGGGCGCGCCCTTGTCGCGGCGTCGCTCTTCCCCGCCTTCGTGCTCGCGCAGGGCGAAGGCGCGCAGCCCACGGGGAGCCTCGTATCGACGCCGCCGGAGGGCGAACTCGTCATCGACTGCGGCCCGGCCCTCACGGTGCGCGGCCGCGTGACGCTGGCCAATGCGGGTCCCCTCGCCGGCTTCCCCCTCATCTGCCGGCGCGCCGTGTTCGCCGAGTGGCTGCGCGACGGGCTCGAGCTCGACGCGGCGCGCGTCGCCGGCATGCTCTTCGAGATCAGGGCCGAGTCCGGCCACGACGGTGCCTTCGAGTTCGCGGGCCTGGCCCCGGGCTCGTGGCTCTGTCTGACGTACGACCCGCGCTTCTCCACGGAGGTCGTGGACTTCACGGCGCCGAGCGAGGGCGAGATCGAGGTGGTCCTTTGGCCCGGCGCGCGCGTGGCGGGCCGCGCGCTCGACGTCGCGACGGGCGAACCGGTGCGCGGCGCGGCCGTCACCGCCTACTACAAGACGAGCACCTTCGACGAGGAAGGGGTCGGTTGGGGGGAAACCGACGAACAGGGCGCGTTCGAGGTCGCCGTGCGCGCCGACGGCCGCGAGTTCGGGATCCGCGTGCTGCATCCCGAGTATGCGGTGTTCACGAAGCGCCTGCCGCCGATCGCGTCCGGCGAGCGGCGGGAGGTCACGGCTCTGCTCGCCCGGGCGAGCCGCATCGCCGGCCGCGTGTCCGCGACCTCGGGCGAGCCGGTCGCCTCTGCCATTGTGCAGGCCTGGCGCACGGACAACGGCGACTGGATGAGCGTGACGAGATCCCTGCGCGACGGCTCCTTCGCGCTGCCCATGATCGACCGCGACCTCGCGTACGTGCTCATGGCGAAGCACGAGGACCACCAGTACGTCACGGCAGAGGGCGTGGCGGCGGAGGCGGAGGTCGAGCTGGTCATGGAGCCGCTCGGCGAGATCCGCGGGCGCCTGGTCGCGGAAACGGCCGGCTTCCTCGAGGCGCGCGTGCGGGCGCTGACCGAGGACGACAGCGGGACGCGCATCGCCTGCGAGTGGGCCGACGCGGACGCGGCGACCGGGGACTTCGTGGTGTCGGGCCTGCCTCCCGCGGTCTACCGGGTCGACGCCTTCGCGCGCGATTTCGCCCCGGCGTTGGTGCGCGGCATCGTCGTGCAGGGCGGCGCGGCGAAAGAGCCGCTGGAGGTCCGGCTCGAAGCAGGGCGGGCGCTCCACGGCGTGGTGCGGGATGCCGAGACGGGCGCGCCCATCGCCGGGGCCGCTGTATCCCTCGCGGACCTGGATGACACGGGCTGCGGCCTCGGCGTGCTGCCGCCGTCCGCGGTCTGCGACGGCGCGGGGACGTTCCTGCTCGCCCACGCGCCGAGCACCGGGGTCCTGCCCCTGTGGATCGAGGGCGAGGGTTACGCCACGCGCGTCCAGAGGATCGAGCCCGACGAGCGGCGCGAGCGCCTCGTGGAGGCTGTGCTCTCGCGGCCGGCCGGGCTGCGCGTCCAGGTCATCGGCTTGGCCGGCCTCCCCCTGGACTCGCTGCTGGTGTGGGTTCTTGCCGTGGATCAACCGCTCCGCTCGTGCAGCGAGGTGCGGGACGGCTGGGTCTCGTTCACCGGGCTGCATCCCGGGCAGGTCGATGTCTCGGCGGTCACGTTCGCCGCCGACGGCTCGATCGGACCGAGCCTGCAGCGCAAGGCGAGCCTCGTTTCCCGCGAGACCTCCGAGGTCGTCTTCTCGCTGGCGCCGGGCGGCCGCGTGCGCGGCCGGCTGACCAGCGACACGCCTCTCAAGGTGGAGGACGGCTACGAGGTCTGGGCCCAGTCCCGAAACGGCGGCGCCGAGGCCCGGCGGGCGATCGTGCGTCCCGACTGGAGCTACGAGCTCGCTTCCTTGCCGCCCGGGGAGTACGCCCTGTTCGTGAAGGAGCTCGTGGCCTCGCGGAACGTGGCCGCTGGCCGGATCGTGGATGTCCAGCCCGGCGCCCCGCTCGAGGTCGACTTCCATCTCGGTCAGCGCGGCTTCCGCGGCAGGGTCCTGGACCCGGCGGGGAAGGGCATCGCGGGCGCGGAGCTGCGCTTTCGTTTTGCCGCGGCGGCCGCCGGGGCGCCGGATGCGCCGCGCGCGGCGCCGCTCGCCGCCTTCGCGCTCTCCGGCGGCGAGGGCGCCTACGAAGCGATCGCCCTGCCGGCCGGCGAGTACCTGGTGACCGCGGCGGCCGAGGGCTTCGCGTCCGAGGCCTGGCGCCGCGCGGTCGAGGAGGGTCTTGCGCCGACCGGCCTCGATCTCGAGCTGCGGCCCGAGGCGCGGCTGCGCGTGAGCTGCCGCGACCGCGGCGGCGCGCCGCTTCCCTGCCGCGGCGTCCGCGTGACGAGATCTGACCAGGAGTTGGGCGTGATCGTGCCGCCTCAGGACACGGACCCCGCCGGCGAGTGCATGTTCCGGCGGCTGGCGCAGGCGGTGTATCGGGTGGAAGCACGCGCGGACGGGTTCTTCCGCGAGAGGACCGAGGTTTCGTGCCTCGCGGGGCAGGAGACTCCCGTGGTCCTGCGCCTGCGCCGCACGGCGCGCCTCGCGGTGACCGTGAAGAGCATGGAGACCGGCCCGGTGAGGAACGCCGGTGTGCGCATCCTCGACCTGGAGACGGGCGAGTCCGTGTCCGACTGGCTCGCCGAGGGGCTGGTCCGGGCCGGCGCGAGCGGACTCGTCACGGATGACGCGGGCGCGCTGCTCGTGGAGGGCCTGCCCGAGGGAAGCTACGAGGTCGAGTGCGCGGGCGGCAGGGTGGTCGCCGCGGTGCAGGCAGCAGCCGAGCCGAGCGAGGCGCATGTCCTGACTGGCGCGCGCTGATTCACGGCGCGCCCGAGGCCCGCCCCGGCCGTGCTCCGCCGGAGATTCCCCGAGACTTCGGCGGCCCGCGCGTGTTCAAATCGGAATCGGACGGGGTGCGGCCGCTTCCCTGGCCGCAGAACGTCCGCGGAGGTGCGCGCGATGGTCATGGATCCGAAGAAAGCCGAGATCGAGGAGATCCTCAAGTCGGTGGACGGCGACCGCCGCGCCTTCCTGAAGAAGCTGCTCGCGGGCGCGGTGCTGGCTCTGCCCGCGGCCTCGTCCGTGTCGTACGCGGCCGAGGGCGACCCGCCCACGGCCAAGGACCCGCCGGCCAAGGTCCGCAGTCCGGGCAAGGCAGTGGGCAAGGGAGGGGCCGTCCCCAAGGGCAAGAAGGGCAAGATGCCGCGGCGGCGGCGCCTGCCGGGCAAGGGCCAGAAGCCTCCGAAGGGCAAGGGCGACGAGCCGACCGAACCACCGGCCGGCGGCGGCACTCCGCCCGCTCCGCCTGCGCGCGGCGGGGCCGCGTAGGGCAAGGGCCGCGACGCGCGTCCCGGAATCTGCCGCGTGGCAAGCGGCGTGAGCACGGACCGGCCGAGCATCCGCCCCGGTATCCGCGTGGCCGCGCTGCCCGGCGAGACCGTCGCCTACGACGCCGCAGCCGGGTCCGTCCACCGCCTCAACCAGACCGCGGGGTTGATCCTCGCGCTCTGCGATGGCCAGCGCACCAGGGCCGAGATCGCGGCCTCCCTGGAACGTCTGACCGGCGAGGCAGGAGCGGCGGCGGTTGCGCCCTGGATCGACGAGGCGGCGCAGAGCGGTCTCATCGCCTTCGATCAGGCTGAACCGGCTTCCCTGGTGGAGATGGACGCGGAGGATCTCTGCGACGCGGCGAACGTCCTCTGGGATCAGGGCGAGATGACCGCGTCGCTCGCTTGCCAGCAGCGCGCTTGCGAGCTCGCACCGGGCGATCCGGGGGCGTGGTGCTCCCTGGGCGAGATGGCGCTCGTCGCGGGCGAGCGAGCGGCCGCGGCCGCGGCGTACCGCCGCTACCTGGCCCTCGCGCCCGATGACGCCGAGGTCGAGCACCTGCTCTTCGCGCTTCGCGGCGAGCCGCCGCCGGCGCGCGCGTCCGATCAGTGCGTGCGCCTCCTCTACCAGCGCTTCGCCGGCTTCTACGAGCACAACATGCGCGAGGAGCTGGGCTACGCCGCGCCCGAGCGGCTGCTCGAGGCGCTCGCGCCCTTCCTGCCGCCTGCCGCGCGGAGCCTCGCCGTGCTCGACCTGGGCTGCGGCACCGGGTTCTTCGGCGCCGCCGCGAGGGAGTTCGCGCGCGAGCTCGTCGGCGTCGACCTCTCGCCCGAGATGGCCGAGCAGGCCGCGCGCCGCGGCGTCTACGACCGCATCGACGTTGGGGAGCTGACCGCCTGGCTGGCCGGCAATGCGCAGCGCTTCGACCTGGCCGCGGCCTGCGACGTGCTCATCCACTTCGGCGACCTGGAGATCCCCTTGCGCGCCGCGGCCGCGGCGCTCGCGCCAGGCGGCCTCCTCGGCTTCACCGTGGAGCGCGCGTCCTGCGACGGCTGGCTGCTCACCGACTCCGGCCGCTACGCGCACGGCGCCCCGCACGTCCGGGCCGGGGCCGCGCTGGCCGGGCTCGAAGTGCTCGTGCTGAAGGAGGCCTTCCTGCGCCTGGAGTACGGCGAGCCCGTGGCCGGGCTGATCGCCGTGCTCCAGGCGGCAAGGGCAGGCTGAGGCGCCGCGCGCGGCCCCGCGCCGCGCGTCACTCCGCGCGCGCGTGCGGCGCGGCGATCAGCGGCTTGCGCGTTGGCTCGGCCTCGATCGGGTAGAGCTCCAACTCCTCGAGGAGCACGGCCGGCGCGATGACCGACGAGGCCGGGCCGAACACGCCTTCCTCGTTGTGCACGACCGGCTGGTCGCCGGCCGCCAGGATGTCCTTCAGCACCTTGAGGTCGACCTCGCCGAACTCGCAGCCGCGGACCGGCTCCTCGCGGCCGTCCTCCACGTACACCTTGACCACGCGCACCGGGTCCGCGAGCACGCCCGCTCCGCCCTCGGCCGCGCCGCGCCGGCCCTGGCCGGCTGCGCCGAACATCGCGGCGAGAGCCTCGGCCGCGCCGCCTTCCGCGGCGCCGAGCGAGCTGACGCGCAGCGCGAACTCGAGCCCCTGGTCGCGCGCCGCGGCGATGAGCGCCTGCTTCAGCTCCTCCTGCGGCCGGCCCTCCGCGGCCTCGATGAACAGGCAGCCGATGCCCGCCTGGCCCGAGCGCCGGCCGTGGCCGTTGCTCGCGGCCTTGGCCTTGGACGGCACGCGTGACGCGAGCAGGTCCTTCAGGCTCCCCTCCAGCACGAGGTCGACGCGCTTTGCCGGCACGCCCTCCTCGTCGAAGAGGTAGTGGCCGGCGAGAAAGCGCGCGCCGAGCGCGGCCTGGCTCGGGTCGTCGACCACGCGGAAGGAGTCGGGCAGGACGCGCTTTCCGAGGCTCTTTTCCAGGCTCTCCCCGGCGCGGAAGCGCCGCCGTCCCTCGCCCACCGGGTCCGGCTGCGCCGCGAGCCCGGCCGCCAGGAGCTGGCGGAAGAGCTGGGGTGCGGCCACGTCGTCGAAGAGCACCGGCCCGGTGTAGTCCGCGAGGATGGGCGCCTGCGCCTGCGCCACGAGGCGCGCGGCCATGCCGCGCGCGTCCGCGAGCAGCGTTTCGAGATCAGGGAGCGCGGCCGCCGTCCTGGCCACGTAGACCAGCCGGTCGGCGAGGCGCTCGCCATCGTCCGCCTGCGCCCGCGCCGTGATCGTCAGCACGGCGCGCGCCGCACCCGTCCGCAGGCGCGAGCCCTCGGAGTTCAGGAGGATGCGATTGCCGGCGCTCGCCGTCAGGCGCACCGAGCTGTCCTGGATGCCGCGGAACTCGGCGAAGACCGCGGAGAGGCGGCGCAGGCGGTCTTCCCAGGCGGGCACGTCCATCTCGAACGCGGCCCGCGGTTCGACCTGGACGACCGGCGCGGCGGGCGCGAAGTCAGGAGGCCGCTCCTCGGACTCGCGTTCCTTCAAGAAGGCGCGTTTGTCCGTGAGGGTCTCGACCGCGCGCTTGTACGGCCCGTCCGTGGCCAACCAGATGGCGTGGCGGATCGCCGCCTCGTCGTCGTCGAGCGGCAGGGGCGCGGCCCCTCCCATGCGGCCGAAGCCGCGGCCGCGCGCGCGGCCGGAGAAGCCCTGACCGCCTCCGCCGCTGAAGTTGGTGTTGTCGAGCTGGTAGGAGCCGACCCGCACCTCGACCGAGAGCACGCGCGCGCGGTCCCGGTCCGAGGAAGCGAGCGCGCCCCAGGCGGCGCTCATCTGGCGCGCCTCGGAGTCATCGACCACGTACTGGATGAAGTAGGGCGGCTCCAGCCCTTCGAGCCGCATGTTGAGCGAGCGCTCCAGCTCGGCGGCGAGCGCGCGCAGCAGAGGATCGTCAGCCGCCGCCTCCTCGCCCGCCGCGCAGCAGAGCGAGAGCGCCACGAACCAGGCCGGCAGCGCGGCCCACCACATGTGCTTCAGGGGGATCATCGTCGCGGCTCCTCAGCGTTCGCTGACCGGTGGGGGGAGGATGGGCGGCCGTTCCTGCGACTGCGCCCGCTTCTCGATCTCGATCTGCTCGACCAGGATGCTGGGCGAGATCGCCGACACCGGCACCGAGCCGGACTCGGCGCCGCAGGTGCCGTTGAACACGGCCGGATCGTCGCCGGTGCACAGGATCTTGGAGAAACACGAGAGCGGCGTGCCGACGATGTCCACGCCGCGCACCAGCTCGTCCGGCCGGCCGTCGGCGTATACGCGATAGACCACGATCGGCAGCACCTTGAACGCCTGCGGGTCGCCGCGCGTGGTCATGGTGAAGCCGCCGGAGATGTCCTCGAACAGGTAGCCGTAGGGCTTCTGCTGCTTCTGGCACTCCTCGACCAGCAGCTCGCGCAGGCGCTCGATCGGCACGGTCTTCCGCGATTCGATCAGCAGGTTGCCCTGGCGCGCCACCACCGGCCGGCCCGCCTGGCGGCGGCCGTGGCCGTTGGAATTGGGGAAGCCGGGCACCGGCGAGCGGCACATGAGGAAGCCCTTGAGGATCCNNNATCCCGTCCGTGACCAGCTCGACGAGCGTCGCCGGCACACCCTCCTCGTCGAAGCGGTAGTGGCCGCGCAGGTCGACGTCGCCCTGGCGCGCGCGCGTCGGGTCGTCGCTCACGCTCATGAACTCGGGGAGCACGGCCTCGCCCACCATCTTGGTGAAGGTCTGCCCTTCCTCGACGTCCTTCTGCCGGTGGCCTTCGATGCGATGCCCGAAGATCTCGTGGAAGAAGACGCCGCTCGCCCGGTTGGCGAGGATCGCCGGCCCGGTGAAAGGCTCGACCAGCGGCGCCGCGCGCAGGGCCAGCACCTGCTCGATCACCTTCTGGAACTCCGCGCGCATCGCCTCCACGTCCGGCAGGCCCTCCTCGCGCGCGGAATCGAAGATGAAGGTCTGGCTCAGCTCCATGCCGTCCTCGGCCTTGGCGCCGGCGGACAGGATCACGCGCCACAGCTCGCGCCCGCTGCGGATGCGCGCGCCCTCGCTGGTGACGAGCGTGCAGTTCTCGGCCGTGCCGCTCAGCGACACGTCCGAGCTTTCGATCAGGGGGTAGTCGCGCGCCAGGCGCGAGACCTCGCTCAGGCGGCGCGCCCACTCCGCGCGATCGATCTCGAGCGCGACCTCGTCCTCGAGCGCGCTCTGCGGCCCCTCGCGCGAGAAGTCGTCGGCCTGCTCCTTCTCCTCGACCATGGTCTTCAAGTTGGCCTGGACCTGCTGATAGGCCTCGGCCGCGCCGCGATAGGCGCGGTCCGTGGCCTGCCACAGGGCGTGGCGCAGCGCGAGCGGTTCGTCCTCAATGGGCACCGTGGCGCCGCCGCCCGCTCCGCGGCCGAACTCGCCGCCGCGCGTGCGGCCACGCAACTTGTGCGTGTTGTCCAGGGAGTAGTCGCCGACCCTGAGGTCCACGTCGAGGATGCGGCGCCGCCGGGCGTCGTCGGCGTAGATCGTCCCGAGCCGCGACGTGATCGACACCGTGGACGTATCGCTCACGGAGTAGGCCAGGAAGTAGGGTTTGATCTCGCCGGCCGCGGCGAGGCGCTCCAGCGAGAACTGGAGCTCATCCGCCATGACCTTCATCAGACCGGATGTGGCCCGCTCCGGGGCGGCGGGCTCTTGCGCAAAGGACAGGACCGCGGCGCCGAGCAGAAGCCCGGCGGCGAGGGAGAAGGAGAGCCTGCGCATGGCCGCTCTCACAACTCGAACAGAGGAAGGACCTCGGCGGGCACCTCGATCTCGACCGCGCCCTGGTTCGAGATCGTGTACGCGTTCTTCTGGGTGCGCTCGACCGTGCGCTCCCCGAAGGTCGTGGACGTGTGCGTCTCGAGGACGATCGACTCGACCGCGCCCTGATCCGAGAGCGTGATGGTGAAGCTGCCGGAAGCCTGCGGCGCCGGTGCCTGCTCCGTTTCGCCGCCGCCGCCCGGCCGCAAGCCTCTGACTTGCGGGGTGAGCGCCTCGGCCGCCTGCGCGGTGAGCGTTCCCTTGTACGTGACCTTGCCCTCGGCCTCCTCGCGTGCGACCTCGGCGATCTGGCTGCCGAAGTCCTTGAGCGCGTCGTGCGGGACCTTCAAGCGGGAAAGAAGGAAGGGGCCCATGTTCCTGCGGCCGCCGCCCCGCTCGCCCTGTCCTGGTCCCTGACGCTCCGCGCCTTCCGCGCCGGGAAGGCCGCCCGCGGCCGCGCCGCCGCCCTCGCCCGCGCCTGCACCCGCTCCAGCGCCGGGCGCTGCGCCCTCGCCTTGCCCCGCGCCCGCCCCTGGCTCGGCGCCCTGGCCGCCGCCGCCTGGCCCGCCGGGCCTGGGCTGGCCGAAATCGCCGCGCGCGGCCTCGGGATCGAAGACCTGCCACTCGCCCTCGCCCTCGCGATAGACCAGGGTCTCGCCGAGCCGGTAGGCCTCGACGCTGCCCTGCACGAAATGGAAGGGCTTCTCGGTCTGGAAGCGGCCCACGACCGCCTGGGGGGTGCGGAGACCGCCTCGGCCTCCGCTGGTCTCGACCTTCAGCTCGAACGCGTAGCTGGGGAGCTTGCAGAACTCCTCGCACGCGGCCGTGACTTCGGCCTTGGCGTCCGGGGCCTGCGCGGCCGCCCCGTCCTCCTGGACGAGGGCCGCGTTCACGAGGAGCGCGAACCATAGCGTCAACATCAGATGATCCTCCGTCTTGTCGGCATGGGTGAATTGAGCTCCGCGATGCGGTTGTCCGATTCCCGGTCCGGCCGGACCGGTCGCGGCCGCGCTGCGCGTGGCATGCGGCCATGGAGCATGCCACCGGGCGCGTTTCTTTCCACATTCTGCCGGAAAAGGGGAGAGGTCCGCTCGCGTTTCTCGCCGCGGTCGGGCGCGCAACGGCGGTTTTCCCGAGAAACGGGCAAGAAAGCCGGCGGCGCGCTGCCTCTATGCGGTTGCTCGACCACGTGGATCCGGTGACCGGCCGCGCGGTAGGCTGCGAGGAGATGACGCTCAGCGAGTCGGCCGGACGTGGCGCGCCAGACCCTTCGTGCGACCCGGATCGCGCGGCGGTGGAGCGCGTCGTCGCCGGCGAGCCCGGAGAGTACGCTCGGTTGATCGAACGCCATCAACAGGGACTCATGAGGTTGGTCACGGGAATCACGGCTGATCGGCACGTCGCGGAGGACGTGGTGCAGGAGGTCTTCCTGGCCGCGTACCGGCGGCTGCCGGGGTTCCGCTTCGAGTCGAGCTTCAAGACGTGGCTCTATCGCATCGCCGTGCGGCGCGCGGCCCGGGCGGGACGGCGCCTGCGCAGGCTGTGGCGGACCTTCGTCCCGCTGCCCGAGGCCTCTGCCGCGCCGCGCGCGCCCGCCGCGGCGCGCCTCGACGACCTGGACGAGGCGCTCGCGCTCCTGGCGCGCCTGCGCGGCCCGGAGCGCGCGGCCTTCGTCCTCTGCGCCGAGGGCTGGTCGTACGGCGAGATCGCCGAGATCACGGGCTGCGCCAGCGGCACGGTCGCGGCGCGCATCAGCAGAGCGCGCCGCCGGCTGGAGGGACTCTCGGGAGGCGCCGGCCGGCCGGCGCGGAAAGCCGGGCGGGAGGGTGCGCCATGAACGGCTTCGAGGCGGATCAAGGCGGCGAGCACGCGCGGCGGCTGCGGGCGGCGCTCGATCTCTGCGCCTGCCCGGCGGTGAGCGCGGCCGTCTTGCGCCGGATCGCGGGCCAGAGTCCGCAAGATTCGGCCGAGGCCGCGCGCATCCGCGCGCTCCAGGGACTGACGCTGGCCGCCGCCTCGGTGCTCGTGCTGCTTTTCACTCTCGGCAGGGCGAGCGCCCCGCCGCCCGCTGAGCGGCTCGACGCCGAGGCGCCCGCGCTGCTCACGCTGGAGGAGGACGGCTACGGCACGTACATGAGCACGCCTGCCGTCCTGGAGGAGCTGCTGACCGGCGAGGTGATGGAATGAGGCTCTACCTCTGGATCTCCGTGCTCCTCCTGCTGGTCTTCGGCATCGGCTGGACCTCGCGCCTGTTGGCCGAGAGGGCCGGGACTGCGCTCGACGGCCCGCGTTCCGAGCCGCGCCGCCCCGGGCCGGAGCGCTTCGACCGGCACGGGCCGCCCGGGGGCGGGCCTTTCCTGGAGACGGTAGAGGGCTTCGCCGAGGAGCTCGCGCTCACGCAGGAGCAGCTCGCCGCCCTCGACCGGATCATGCAGGAGACGACCGACGCGGTGCGCGCGCAGGAGCGCGAGATCTGGGAGATCATGCACCGCACGCGTCCCCAGGTCCTGGCCGTGCTCACCGAGGCGCAGCGCCAGCTCCTCGAGGAGCTGATCGACGCGCGGCTGGCCGAGAGGCGCGAGCAGTGGCTCGACGCGCGCGCCGAGTGGCTGCAGAGCCAGGTCAGCCTGGATGAAGGCACACTGGCCGCGGTGCGCGGGATCCTCGCCGACTACGAGCGGAAGAAGGGCGCTTTCTTCGACGATCTCTGCCAGCAGGAGGCCTTCCCCGAAGGACTCGACGTGGAGGCCAAGCTCGACGAGCTGCGCCGCGAGCGCGACGAGGCGCTCGGCCTGCACCTCGAGGCGGACGTGATCGAGCGGCTGCGCGAGCGGCGCGGAGGCCATCGCCGTTGAGGCGCGCCGGAGAGATGCCAAGAGAACCAAGAAGCACGCACCGTGATCCGCCCGGCCGGGCGGAAGGAGGTCGTTCGAGATGAAAGCGCAGATCCTGGTGACCATCCTCGCGGCTCTCGCTGCCGCGCTCGGCGCGGGCTATGCAGGCGCCCTGCTCGTCGGCTCGAGCGGCGCGTCCGAGGAGGCAGCGGCCGGGGCCGGCGACCTCCAGACGCTCAGCGCGCGCGTCAACGAGATGGAGACGCTGAACAAGCGCCTCGAGGACCGGATCGCCGTGCTCGAGGACCAGCCGGTCGTGGAGGCGCCGGCGCGTGTGGCGAGCGACCCGCCAGCGGAGAAGACCAGCGAGGAGGTCAAGCAGCTCATCGAGTCGCTGAAGACTCCTGAGGCGCCGCTGCCCGAGAACTTCCGCGCGGAGATCGGCGAGGTCGTCCAGGAGATCCGGGACAAGGAGGAGCAGGAGCGCGAGGCGGAGCGGGAGAAGCAGCGCCAGGAGCGCTTCGAGGAGCGCCTGACGCGCCTCGCAGAGGAGCTGCAGCTCAACCCCTACCAGACCGAGGAGATGCGCAAGGCCCTGACCGACGCCGAGAAGAGGTTCGAGGCGCTGCGCGAAGAGATGGAGGGGGTCGGGCGCGGCGAGATGCGCGAGAAGATGACGGCGCTCCGCGAAGAGACCGAGACCACGCTCTCGCGCTTCCTGACCCCGGACCAGCTGCAGAAGTACAACGAGACCCAGGGCGGGTGGGGCAGAGGGTTCCGCGGCCCGGGCGGCGGGCCGGGAGGAGGGGGGCCTGGCGGCGGCGCGGGCGGCGGCGGAGGCGGTTGAAGGCGCGGCCGGAGGAGCGCGGCCGCGGCTTCACGCGAGCGGCAGGCCGAAGAGGACCGCGACACCCAGCACCGCGATCACGGTGCCGAGGATCGCCCGCGGCGTCACCTTCTCGCGGAAGATGACGATGGACGGCGGGATGATCAGGATGGGCGTGATGGCCATGATCGTCGCGCCCACGCCGACCTTGGTGTGCTGCACGGCCAGGAGGGAAAGTGACACGCCCAGGAACGGGCCGAAGAAGGCGCCCAGGCTCATCCTTCTCATGGCCGGCGCATCGCGGCAGGCGGCCAGCACGCGCGGCCACCAGCGGATGAACGTGAAGAGCAGGGCGAAGCCGAGGCTGCCGGCGACGATGCGGATCTGCGTGGCGGCGAACGCGTCGTAGTCGCCCATGCCGATCTTGGAGAGCACCAATCCTCCGGCCTGGCCGAGGGCGGCGGCCACGGCGAGGAGGACTCCCGCGGCCGGCAGGCGCCGCCGCACGCCGTTCTCGTCGTTGCGCTTCTCGGAAACGACGAGCAGCACGCCGCTCATGGTGAGAAGCATGCCGAGCAGCTCGACTCCCGCCATCTCCTCGTTCAGGGCCATCCACCCCAAGAGCGCCGTGAAGGGAGGGACCAGCGCCTGGATGAGGAGGGAAACGCGCGCGCCGATGAGCACGAAGGCGCGGAACAGGCAGAGGTCGCCGATCGTGAACCCCACGAGGCCCGAGAGCGCGAGGTACGACCAGGCGCGGCCCGTGGCGTCGATCGGCATGAGCAGGCCTCTGCTGAACCAGCAGTAGGCGGAGAGGAAGACCAGCGCGATCACGAGCCGGATGAGGTTGACCGCGAGAGACCCCACGCGCCGGCTGGCCGATTCGAAGGTCAGGGCCGTGATGGTCCAGCAGAACGCCGTGGCCAGGGCGGCGTACTCTCCCTGGAGGGTGGTGGGGTCCGGCATGGTGAAAGCGGCGCAGTCTGGGGTTGGGAATGCGGCAAGAGGAGAGGGATCATAGAGGAGCGTCGCGGCCGTTTCCCTGGCGTCCGGGGCCGCATCGCGACTCCCGGTGCATCGCGTGCGCGACGAACGAGCAGTGGCTCGTCGAGATGGAGGCTATGCTGGCGGTTCGGAGGCGTGAGGGACGCCGGGTGTGAACTGGTACGAGCGTCGCGGGCCGGCCCCTGCGCCAGGGAAATCGGCCGCTCCGCTTCGCTCAGGGCTTGCCTCGATGCTCGCGGTCAAAGCGGGCCTGCTTGAGACGAGTTACTCGC
>JACQZJ010000057.1 GCA_016213895.1 Planctomycetota bacterium
TGGCGGTGAACCGCGTGGCGGGCGTCCTGCCCGGGCTCTACCACTACTCGGGGAAGGAGCACGGCCTGGTCCTCTTGCGCGAGGGGCTCATCTTCCCGCGCATCGAGGCGCTGGCCGAGCGGCCGCAGGACTACCAGGCCGCCGCCGCCACGGTGATCATGACCGTGACCTTCGGCCGTACCGGGTTCAAGTACCGCGGCCGGGCCTACCGCTACGTGAACATGGACGCCGGCCACGCCGCGTACAACCTGGGCGTAGCTGCCGCGGCTTCCGGCCTGGCGGCGCCCGTGGTCATGCGCTTCGACGACGCCGCGCTCAACGCGCTCCTCGAGATCGACGGCGAGACCGAGGCCGCGCTGCTCCTCATGCCGCTCGGTCGGCCGCTCGCGGACGAGGGCGCGCGCCATCTCCCCGAGCCGGCGTTCGTGTCGGCAGTCGCCGGGGCGAGCGACGAGACAGCCCGCTCCTACACGTCGGCCATCCACGCGGCCTCGTCGCTTCGCAGGGCGGAGAGCTTCGCGCCAGAGGCGGCGCTGGCGCGCCTCGCGCCGCACCCGCGCGCGGCCTCTTATGCGCCGCGCGGCCTGGGCGCGCCGGCTGAAGGTGGCGACCTGCTCGCGGCCATCCGGGCGCGCCGCTCCGTCCGCGAGTACTCCGACCGGCCCATGGAAACCGCGGAGCTGTGCGCCCTGTGCGCCGCGGCCCAGGGCGCTCTCGCGGAAGGGGAGCGCTCCCTGCTCGCGCCGGCCGCGCCCCTCTCGCTCTACGTCGCGGTGCGCGACGTGGCCGGTATGGAGCCTGGCGTGTACTTCTTCGACCCGGCAGCGCGCACGCTCGACCCGGTACGCCACGGCGATGTCTCCGCTCAGTGCCGGTCCGCGGCCTTGGACCAGGACTTCTGCGGCGCGGCGGACGCGGTCTTCATCAAGACGGCGCGCTGGAGCGAGCTGCTCGCGCCGGACGGCGACCGCGGCTACCGCTACGCGTGCATCCAGGCCGGCGTGATGGGAGGCGGCCTCTACCTGCAGGCCACCGCCCTCGGCCTCGGCGCGTGCGGCGTCGGCGCCTTCACCGATCCAGACGTGGCCACGGTCGTGGGCTGCGATCCGGACGTGGAGGCGCCCCTCTATTTGACCGCGGTGGGGAAGTAGCGCTGACGGACGCCGGCGAAGGGCTATAGTGCGCGCAGTACCACGCCGCGGAGGGCAGATATGGTGGACATGGACAAGGTCAAGCGAGAGGTCGCCGCGCTCGATACCAACGCGAAGATCCTCCTCATCGGCAGCATCGTGGGCATCGTCGGCTGCTTGCTGGAGTGGTATGGGACGAACATAAAGAGCCCGTTCCCGACCGGCGTGGACGGGCTGGATGTCTGGCAGGGGAAGCTGGCGCTCGTCGGCTTCCTGGTGGCGGCCGGCACCTTCGCGCACGAGAAGTGGGGCAAGGTGGACGAGGCCAAGCGCGTGCTCTACCCCAAGGTGCAGCTCGGCGGCGCGGGACTGGCTGCCCTGCTGGTGCTCTGGTTCTGGCTGAAGTTCGACAGCCACACCATGGGCGAGATCAGGATGGGCACGAGCTTCGGCCTGTGGCTGACGCTCATCGCCGCCTTGGCCGCCGCCTTCGGCGCCTTCCGCCGCTTCCAGGCCAAGAAGACCTGATCCGCGCCTGTTGCGTGTTCACTCGCTGAGCGGCTGCGCGCGCGCGGCGGCCTCGTCGAGGAGTTCGGCGCCGCGCTCGAGTTCGCGCTCATGGCGGCGGAAGAGCGTGGCCGCGTTGCCGCGCGGCAGGTTCCGGAGCGTCCAGTCGAGGAAACCGATCACGGGCCGCACGCAGGCGCTGCGCGCCGCGGCCTGCTTCAGCGTTTCCACTCCCTGTTCGATGCGGCCGGTGAGCGCCTGCACACGATCCAGGGCCTGCTCGCTCGCCTCGTAGCAGAGATCCTCGGCCTCGGACGCGGCCTCGGCGAGAGCGCGCAGCAGCCTGCTCATGTCGCGCATCGTCTTGCCCACGAAGCGGCGGTCATCGTGCGCCACGCTCACGTGCTCGGCGCCGATGAGCTCGCGCAGGTGCGCGAGCGAGATCGACCCTTCCCGGCCGCAGAGCTCCCAGGCCAGGACGTGGCGCAGGACCATGACCTGCAAGTCGGACGTGGTGAAGCGCGCCTCATGCGCCGGGCGGAACGCGATCCCGCCGAGCGGATCGGCGCCTTGCGGCAGGAAGAGAGTCTCCCAGGCCTCGATGCCTGCCGCGGCCGCCTCGCGCCGCAGGGCCGCGCGCTCCCCGCAACCCAGGGCCAAGAGGGCCGCCGCCAGGGCTGCCGCCTCGCTGATCGTGTTCATGCTCGAGGCGCCGCCGCTGGGCGGCGCCTGCAGCACGAGGTGCCCTTCTCCCCAGGGCGCGGTCTCGCGGAACACGGACGATCCGCCGTACAGGCCCACGACCTGCGTTCCGGCCGCGGCCGCGAGGTGGACGGCGCCGGTGTCGCCGCTCACCAGGAGGTCCACCTCGGCGAGGAGGCACGCGGCCTCTTGCACGCTCGTCCTGCCGGAGAAGTCCTGCGGCGCCTGGCGGCAGGACGCGGCCACCGCGGCGCATAGCTCGCGATCGGCCGGCGCTCCGACCAGCAGGGGAAGGAAGCCGCGCTCGGCGAGCGCGTCCGCCAGGCGCGCGTAACGCTCGACCGGCCAGCGGCGCACCGCCTTGCTCGAGCCCGGATTCAGGGCCACGCGACGGCCTTCGGGCAGAGAAAACGGCAAGCGCGGGGCCTGCGCCGCGTAGGGCCGGCGCGAGGGATCGGGCGGCGCGCTGCCTGGCGCAACGCTGCGGAAGAGGTCGGCCACGTGGATCCCGTTCTCCCAGCGGAAGTCGGTGCGCGCAACGAGGTAGACGTACCAGTCGCCGAGCGACAGCCACTCGCCGTCCTCCGTGATGACCCCGCCCTCGCGCGCGGCGGCAGGGATCCGGTTCGCCAGCCAGCAGCCGAACTCGTGCGAGGTCAAGTTGATGACGCGGTCGAAGTGCGGCAGGTCGAGCCGCAGGAAGGCCTCTTCCGCGCCAGGGGGTGGCTCCATGCTCGGGTAGGACTCGCGCAACCCCCGGACCAGCTCGCGCACGCGCATCTCCGGAAGGGCGTGCACGCGCGCGATGCCCGGCAGGCCGTCGAGCACCGGCCGTGTCTCCTCGAGCACGAGGATCTCGACCGCGTCCTCGGGGCAGGAGCGGTGCAGGTCCTCGAGGAGCGGCGTGGTCTGGATCAGGTCGCCCAGGCGTTCGAGCTGGATCACCAGAAGCCGAGCCATGCGCTGCGTTCCTGTCCTGGCCCCATCGTCGCGCACAGCCTAGCATGGGGCCGAGGCGCCCGCGGCCCGTGTCCTTCGAGGGACGGAGAGCGCGCATGTCTCCTTCGTTCGTGTTCGTGGTCATCCTGGTCCTCTGCCTCGTCGCCGTTGTCGGCTATCTCGGCTACCTCGCCGAGAAGAAGCGGCGCGAGGAGATGGCTGAGCTTGCCGTTTCCTTGGGGCTGCGCTTCGATCCCGGCCCGGACCACGGGCACGACGAGGAGTACGGGCACTTCGAGATCTTTCGGCGCGGGCATTCGCGCGTGGCGCTGAACACCATGTCGGGCGACCTGCCGGTCGCCGGGCGGCGCTGCCGCGTCGTGGCCGGCGACTTCCGCTACGAGGTCACCTCCGGCAGCGGCAAGAACCGCCGCACCCACACGCACGACTTCAGCTACGCGATCGTCGAGCTGCCCTTCCAGGCGCCGGCCCTGCTCATCCGGCCCGAGGGGATGTTCGACAAGCTGGCCGGCGTCTTCGGTTTCGACGACATCGACTTCGAGTCGGAGGAGTTCAGCCGCAAGTTCTACGTGAAGAGCCCGGACAAGAAGTTCGCGTACGACGTGCTCCACCCGCGCATGATGGAGTTCCTGCTGGCCAACAGGGCGGCCGCCGTCGACCTCGAGTACGGCCGCGTCTGCCTCGCCGACGGCTCGCGGCGCTGGGACGCGGCGACGTTCCAGCGGCAGCTCGCGTTCGCCGGGCAGTTCCTTGAGTTGTGGCCCGAGCACGTGCTCGCCGCGCTCGAGGGGGGCGCCGGCCATGGAGCCTAGCCTGATCGCCGCGCTCGCCGCCGGCCTGCTCCTGCTCGTCTGGCTCATCGCCAACTACAACCGCTTCGTGCGCCTGCGGAACCACATCACCGAGAGCTGGTCGAACATCGACGTGGAGATGAAGCGCCGCTACGAGCTGATCCCGAACCTGGTCGCGATCGTCAAGGGCTTCGCCCAGCACGAGAAGGCCGTGCTCGAGAAGGTCGTCGAGCTGCGCAACCGCGCGGCCGCGAGTCGTGGCAGCGCGGCCGCGCAGGCCGTGGACGAGTCCGCCCTGATGCTCGGCCTGAAACAGCTCTTCGTCGTGGTGGAGAACTACCCGAAGCTCAAGAGCGACGCCCACTTCCTCGCCCTGCAGAAGGAGCTGGCCCTGACCGAGGACCGCATCGCCGCGGCCCGGCGCTTCTACAACGGCAACGCGCGCGACATGCGCCAGCTCTGCGAGATGTTCCCGACCTCGCTCCTGGCCGGCCTGTTCCGCTTCTCCGCGCCCACGTTCTTCGAGCTGGATTCCGCGGCCGAGCGCGTGGTGCCGCGGGCGGGCCTTGATTGACCCTCCGCGCCGCCAGGCGCGATTGCGGCGAAACCTGGCCTGACCGTGCAGGTTAGGATGGCCGTGCCCCACGCGAACGCTGCCCGTCCTCAACCGATGATCGACGTCGAGCTGTCCCGTCCCCTGCGCCTTGCCGCGCGCCTGCGCCTCTGGCGGCCGGCCGTCCTGGTCTGCCGCGCTCAAGAGAGCCTGGCGCGAAGCGACCTGGCCGAGGCCCGCGCCTGTCTCAGCGAGGCGGCGCGCCGCGCTCCCTCCTGGGCCGAGCCCTACTACCTGCTCGGGCGCGCGGCGGCAGCGGACGAAAGCGCGACCCGCGACGAGGAGGAATCCTGGCTCGCCGCGGCCCTGGAGCGCGACCCGCGCCACGCCCGCGCGGAGCGGGCGCTGCTCTCCCTGCGCGCCTGGCGTCACGAGCCGCTGATGCGCGGCTGGCGCCTGTACCACGCCGGCAAGATGCTGGACGCGCTCGCCGCGTTCGATGCCGCCATCTCGGCCATCGGCCGCCAGGCGCCGGAGGCAACGCGCGGCGACGCCCTCGCCGGCATGGGCTGGTGCCAGCACGCGCTCGGCGACTTCGCCGCCGCGGAAGAGGCCTTTGCCGCCGCGCTCGTCCTCTCGCCCAGGCTGATCCACGCGCAGAAAGGGCTCGGCATCAGCCTCTACCACCTCGGCCGCTTCGACGAGGCCAGGGCCGCGCTCGATGCCGTCCTCGCCCTGAACCCCGAGCTGCAGGACGCGCGCTCGTTCATCGGCTGGTGCGCCTACGCGCAGGGACGCTGGCGCGAGGCCTTGGACGTGTTCGCCGCGGCCTGTGCCGGCAATCCCCTTCTCCCCGATCCGCGCTGGGGGATGGCCTGGTCCTGCTGGCGCCTCGGCCAGATGAAGGAGGCGCGCGCGGCCTTCCTGCACGCGCTCCGCCTCGGTCCGGCGCACCCGTCGCGCGAAGACGCGCGCGCCCTCTTCGTTGCCGAGCCGGAGCTGCGCGACCTGCAGGCCGAGGCGCTCGCCGGCCAGCCGGATGGCGCGTCCGCGCGCCGCGAACTCGCCGGCATCGACGTGCGCGGCGGCCCGCTGCTCGACGCCCTGGAGCGTCTGGTGAGCGGCGATCCGCAGGGCGCGCTCGAGCGCCTCCAGCAGGCGCTCGGCCTGTCCGGCGACGACTCCTGGCGGGCCGAGCTGCTGCGCGGCGAGGCCCTGCTGCGTCTTTGCCGGCACGACGAGGGCGAGGCGGCGTTCGCAAGGGCGGCGGCGCAGGAGCCCGGCCGGCCGCAAGGCGCGGAAGGAGCGGCGCGCTGCCGCGCGGCCCGCGGTACGAAGGGAGCGAGCGCATGAGGCTGCGGAGCGACGTGACCTGGCGGCGCGGCGCGGGCGAGCCCGGCTTCCTCTTCGCGCGGACAAGCGGCGGGATCTTCGGCCTGAACCGCGCCTCGGCGCTGATCGTCGAGAGCCTGCTCGAGGGCTGCTCCGTGGAGGACCTGGTGCGGCGCGTCGCGGACAGGTTCCTGGTCTTCGAGCTGACAGCGCGTCAGGACGTGCTCTCCCTGCTGGACCAGATGAAGAGGTTCGACCTTGTCGAGGAGTAAGCCCGTCGTCGCCGTCACCGGGCTCGAGTGCCGGGACAATCCCCATCCGGGCGTGGCGATCGCGCGGGCGCTGCGCGCCGCGCGCGGCGACTCGGTCACGATCATCGGCCTCGCCTATGACGCGACGCTCACCGGCGCCCTGCGCAACGACCTCTTCGACCGCGTCTATCTCGTTCCGCTCCCGGGCGATCCCGCGGTCGCGCTCCTCGCGCGCCTCGACGCGATCCTCGCCGAACAGCCGCTCGACGTGCTCATGCCGGCCCTCGACTCCGACCTGGCGCTCTACGCGCTCCTGCGGCCGGCGCTCGCGAGCCGGGGCGTGCGCATGCTCATCCCGCGGGCGGAGGCGGTGCGGGCGCGCTGCAAACCGCGCCTCGCCGCCTTCGCCAGGCGCCACGGCCTGTTCAGCCCGCGCACCGAGGTCGTCAGCCGGCCCGACACGTTCTTCCAGCGGCGCGGCTTCGCCTTCCCCTGCTTCCTGAAGGGCGCGCTCGCGGAAGCGATCCGGGTCGCGTGCCAGGACGAGGCGAACGCCGTGTTCCGCCGCCTGGCCGCGCGCTGGGGCTATCCCGTGCTGGCGCAGGAGGCGGTCGCGGGCGAGGAGTTCGACGTGTGCGCGGTGGCCGCTCCCTCGGGCGCCGCGGCCGGCGTACTCTGCATCAAGAAGACCGCGCTCAGCTCGGCCGGCAAGGCGCTGGCCGCGGAGGTGGTCGCCGACACTGAGCCGCTTCAGGCCGGCCTCGAGGTTTTGGCCGCGCTCGGCTGGGAAGGGCCCCTCGAGATCGAGCTGATCCGCGAGTGGTCGAGCGGCCGCTTCTTCGTGATGGAAGTGAACGCGCGCTTCCCGGCCTGGATCGGGATCGCGGCCGCGGCCGGAGTGAACCTGCCCGACGTCGCGCTTCGCCTGGCGCTCGGCGAGCCGCTGCCCGCGAACGGCCCGGTGCGCGCGGGACTGTGCTTCCTGCGCGGCTCGCGCACGACCCTCGCGCGCGTCGAGGACCTGGGCGGCCTGCTGAGCGCCGGCAGGCTGGTCTTTCACGGAGAATGAGCCATGCGCCGCCTGACGCTCTTCATCTGCCTGGCTCTCGCGGCCGGATTCTCGGGAGCGGCCGCGCAGGAGGAAAACGGCTGGGCCCTGTTCCAGAGGCGCGACTATGCCGCCGCCCTCAAGCGCTTCGAGAAGGAGGTCAACCAGTCCCGCGAGTGGGCGCCCATTCACGACGCGATGGGCTGGTGCCACTACTTCCTCGGCGACCTGGACGCGGCCGAGCCGCCAGTGGCTCGAGGCCGTGGCCACGGCGCGCCAGGCGCCCATGGAGAAGGCGCGCGCACTGCTCGCGGCCGGCCGCTACCAGGAGGCGCGCCTTGCCTACCAGCTCGTGCACGAGGGGAAGACCGCAGCGGACGCGCGCGCCCTGCAGGCGGACGCGCTCGCGGGCGAGGGCCTGTGCCTCTACTACCTCGGCCGCTACGGCGACGCGGTCAAGGCGTTCCGCGCCGCGCTCAAGGTCCGTCCTGACTTTGCCGCGGGTTGCCGCGGCATCGCCTGGTGTGAGTACGCGGAGAAGGACTATCGCGAGGCGCTCACCGCGCTGGAGCTGAGCTTCAAGACCGAGCCCAATGACCACCTGGCTCGCGTCACCGCGGGCTGGTGCCACTACTATCGCGGCGACTTCCACAAGGGACTGGAGGAGTTCCAGAAGGCGCAGGCGATCCTGCCGGCCGACTACGGCGGCAAGCTCGGCGAGGGATGGTGCCTGTACCGGCTCGAGCGGCAGGACGAGGCCTTCGGCGCATTCGTGCAGGCGGTGCGGCTCTCGCCCTATGCCTTGAACGCAGAGCTGCGCGCGCTGGTCGAGACGCGGCCCGAGTGGCGCCAGCTCTTCAAGCACGCCGGCTGGTCGGCGCTGCGCGCCCACCTCGATTCCTGGGCCGAGCGCGAGTTCCAGACCGCCGCCGCCCTCGACCCGGCCGACGCCGACGCGGTGCGCGGCCTCGCCTACGCCTACTTTCGCATGGAGCAGTACGAGAAGGCCGAGGAGAAGGCCGAACTGGCAAGTCCCGCCGAACAGAGCTTGCCCGGCGTGTCCTTCCCGGTGGCGCTGGCGGATGGCTCCTGCGCCGAGATCGCCATGAACCTGGAGAGCCTGCAGGCGTGGATGGACCTGCGGCAGGGACTCTACGAGCGGGCGCTGAGCCGCTTTCGCGCCGTGCGCGAGAAGCACCCCGGCTGGGTGGACGCGGCCTGCGGCGAGGGCTGGGCGCTCTATTCGCAGGGGAACGTCTCGGCGGCCGAGAGGGTCTTCACCGAGGCGGAGCGCATCCTCCCCGGCTACCCGGACGCGGCCGCCGGCACGGCCGCGGCTTCGGCCTGGCGTCTTGCCGACTACAACGCCGCCTGGGAGCAGATGACGGCGGGCGATGCCCAGGGGGCGCGCGCGGCCTTCGAGCGCCTCAAGGCCGGGCCGGACGCACGCTTCCCGGCCGAGCGCGCCGACCTGCTCGACGCGTCCATCGGCTGGGCGCGCTACTTCGCGGGCGAGCACGATGAAGCGGCCGCGGCCTTCCGCGCCGCGCTGCAGCGTAGCCCGGGCCTGGGTCTCGCGCACAAGGGGCTCGGCTACGTGCTCATGGCCAACAAGGAATGGGGCCTCGCCGCCGGACGCCTGAAGGAGGCGCTCGAGGATCCCGCGTTCGCGCGGGACGCGGACGTGGCGGCTGCCCTCGGCCTCTGCCTGCTCGAGGCCGGCGACGCAGAGGAGGCCGAGCGCACGCTCGATCTGGCGGTGGAGCTGAATCCCGCCTCGGCGAATGCGCTCGCCGCGCGCGGGGCCTTCTTCCTGCGCGCCGGCAAGCCGGTGGATGCACGCGTGGAGTACGAGCGCGCCGTGTACATCGATCCGGCCGTGGGCGACCGGCCGGACTTGCGCGAGCGCATGAAGACCGAAGCGGAGCTGTGGAAGCTCCACAGCGCCCTCGGTTGGTCCTGGTTCCAGCGCGGCGACTATGCGCGCGCCGAGAAGGAGTTCCAGGAGGCGCTCGGCAAGGACCCGCTGGAGAAGTCGGTGCCGCGCGGACTCGGCCTGGCCTTCTTGCGCTCGGGGCGCGTGGACGACGCCGTGGTCCAGCTCGATCGTTTCCTCGCGGCCGCTCCCAGGAGCGAGCTGGACTGGGGCGTCTTCTCGGAGACGCTTTCGGAGTACGGCTGGGCCTTGTTCGCGGCCGGGCGGCAGCGCGAGGCCCTCGGCGTGTTCCGCCGGCTCGAGGAGCTGCACGCCGGGCAGAAGCTGCGCTACGCCGATCCCTTCGACGGGCAGGGCTGGTGCTACCTGAAGCTGGGCAAGAAGCTCGAGGCGAAGAAGGCCTTCCTCAGCGCGATCGAGATCGCGCCGCGCCACGAGAACAGCCTGAAGGGGCTCGAGACCCTGGCGGACATGGAGTGACATGGACAACCGCCGCACGGTCGCGGTTCTCGATCTGTGGGACGGGCCGGAGGCCGCGGCTGGCGCCTCGGTCCTGGCCGCGCTCGATTGCGCCAGGTTCCGTCGCGTCGGGCTCGTACTTCGCGGCCGCGAGGCAGGTGCGCGGCGCAACGGCGCGCTCGACGCGACGGCCATGCTTCCCGCCCTGAAGGACGCCGCGTTCCTCGAGGCCCTGCTCGAGGCGCTGCAACGGGCAGGGGCCGGCGTTCTCCTGCCCGGATCGATCGAGGCCGCGTTCGCCGTGGCCCGCTGGAGGACATCTCTCGCAAGAGCGGGTGTGGCGATCCCGCCGGCCGCGTGCGAGACACTCGCGCTTCTCGCCGAGCACGGCATTCTCGAGGCCTGTTGCCGCGCCTCTCTGCCCGTGGGGAAGCTCGCCGACCTCTCCCGGGAACCGGGCGCGCTCCGCGCGCAGGGCCTTCACTGGCCGCTCCTCCTGCTCGGCGCGGCGGGAGAGCGGCGGCGCGCTGGCGACGCGTGGGAGGCGCTGCGCGGCGTGGAACCGCTTGCAGCGCGCGGCCGCGTGTGCTTCGCTCCCTTCGACCCGGCGCGCCTCTTCGAGGCGGCCCTGGTCCTGGACGAACGGCGCGGCGTGCTGGGGGCGTCCGCCGTGCGCGTCCTGGCCGACGACGAGCGCGTGCGCCCCTGGCTGGCGGTCACGGTGGAGAACGAGACGCTGCTTGCCGCGGCCTCCCGCCTCGGCGTCGCGCTCGGGCTTCTCGGCCCGGCGCATTTCCTCTTCCAGCAGGAGGGAGCGGCGTTTCACGCCCTCGATGCGCAGCCTGGCTTCCCCCTCTGGATCGAGGCGACAGCGGCGGCCGGCCCGCACCTCGTGGAGATCGCCGTGTGCCAGGCGCTGGGAGAAGAGGCCGCGCCCGCGATCGCGGCTACGCCCGCCGGCGTCCTTTTCTCGCAGACGGCCGAGGACTTCGCCTTCGACCCCGAGCTTTCCCTTACTTCGGACCCGGGACGCAAGACATGACCGAAGCCGAAGAACGGCGCGAATCCTACGAGACTCCCGAGCTCCACTCCCTGCCCGGAAGCGTGCTCGCTCGGCCGCCCGGGCTGGAGCGGCGCATCGCCCCCATGCCGCGCGTGGCGGGCTGGGACGTGAAGGACCTGGCCGCGCGCTTCGGCAGTCCCCTGTGCGTGATTGACGAGCGCGTGCTGCGTGCGGCGTATCAGCGTCTCGACGCCGCGTTCCGCGCGGGGTGGAAGGACACGGTCATTGCCGCGTCGATCAAGACCAACTACCTGTCGGCGGTCGTGGCGATCCTGCGCTCGATGGGCGCGTGGGGCGAGGTGGTCTCCGGCTTCGAGTACCGCTTGTGCCGCGACCTCGGCATTCCCGGCGGGCAGATCGTCTTCAATGGGCCGTGGAAGAGCGACCAGGAGCTGGAGCTGGCTTTCCACGAGGGCGCGCTGGTCAACCTCGACTCGGACGACGAACTGGAGCGCGTCATCAAGATGGCGCGCGCCCGGCAGGGTGAGCTGCGCGTAGGCTTGCGTGTCGGCGTCGAGCTGAACGATGCTCCCTGGGACAAGTTCGGCTTCGCCGTGGAGAACGACCACGCCCTCGAGGCGGCGCGCGTGATTGCACGCGAGAAGAACCTGATCCTGGACGGGCTGCACGTGCACGTCGGGACGTATATCCCAGACGCCGGCGTGTACGGCCGCGCCTGCGAGGCGCTGATCGGGCTCGGCCTGCGCCTGGAGCGTGAGCTGGGGGTCGAGATCCGCCACATCGACCTCGGCGGCGGCTATGCCTCGCGCAACACCCTGCGCCACACCCTGCTCCCGGGGGAGGCGATCGCGGCCTCGGCCGAGGAGTACGCCAGGGCGATCACCGTTCCGCTCAAGCGGGCTGCCGCTCAGTTCCGCCGGCCGCCGCGCCTGTTTATCGAGCCGGGCCGCATCCTGGTGGACGAGGCCGCGGCAATGATCGCCACGGTGCGTGCGGTGAAGCGCGTCTCGGGGCAGCAGAAGGCGGCGCTGGTTGATTGCGGCGTGCACCTCCTGCCCACGGCGTTCTGGTACGAGCACGAGATCCGGCCCGTGGAGGACCGGGGCCAGGCGGTCGAGAACTACCGCGTGGTGGGTCCGCTGTGCATGCAGATCGACGTGCTGCGCGAGAGCGCGCTCCTGCCGGCGCTCCGCGCCGGCGACCTGCTCGTGATCCGCGATGCCGGCGCCTACAACTTCTCGCAGTCCATGCAGTTCATCCACATGCGGCCGAACTACGTGCTCGTCCACGACGGCGGCGTGGACGTGATCCGGGAGCGCGAGGCGGACGCCTGCGTGCGCGCCCCCGAGCGGCTGCCGCCGCACCTGATCAACGCCGAGACCCGGGGTTCCATCCTGGCCGGAGGAGGTTGATTTGGCGGGCGGCTTCTCCGGAGCGGGCGGCCGGGGCGGCGGCGAGGACTTCTACCGCGCCTTTCTCGCCGGCTACGGCGCGCTGTTCTTCTCGCCGCGACCGGTCTCGGGTGCGCTGTTTCTGCTCGGCACGTTTGCCGCCAACTCGGTGCTCGGTGCCGCCGTGCTCGTCGGCCTGCTGGCGTCGACCGCCGCCGCGCACCTGCTGCGCCGCGCGCCCGCGGAGATCGAGCACGGCCTCTACGGCTTCAACGGCGCGCTGGCGGCGTTCGCCGTGTTCTCGCTCGACGGCCCGGTCGGCCCGCTGCACCTCGCGGCCATCCTGGCCGCGGCCCTGACCGTTCCGGTCGCGGCCTGGCTGATCGACGGGCCGTGGTGCCGCAAGCTGGCGCTGCCGTGCCTGTCGCTGCCGTCCCTCGCGATCGGCTTCCCGGCGCTCCTCGTGCTCGCGTGGGCGGGTGGGTTTGAGCCATATGGCGGCACTGTCATGCCGCCCTACCTGGTGGCGTCCTCTCTGTTCGACCCGCACTTCTACGGCGCGGGCATGCGGGACGCGGCCGCCGCGCTTGGCGGCGAGTGGGCGGTGGTCCTCTTGTTCGCCGCGGGCTTCCTGGCGCACTCCTGGCGGCTCCTGCTGCACGCTGTCCTCGGCCTGCTCCTCGGCGCGCTCTCTGGCTTCGCCTTCCTCGGCTGGTATGGCGCCAGCAACTTCATGTTCGTGGTGGTGACGGCCGCGCCGGTCTACCTCGCCCTCGCCGCCATCTTCACCGCCGGCGGCTTGCGCTCGTTCGCCTTTGGGGCGGCGGGCGTGGTCATCTCGTTCTTCGTCTGGTTCCACCTGGGGCTCCTGCTCGCCGACTTCGAGCTGCCCCTGCTGACCGCACCCTTCTGCGCGACCACGGCCGCGTTCCTGCTCCTCCTGCGCTTCGCCCCGAACGCGGCCGCGGCGTTCTTGCCGCGGCTCGTTCCGCTGCATCGCGTGGGTACGCCGGAGCAGGCGAGCGAATGGGCCAGGGATTTTGCTTTCGGCGTGCGCTTCTGGCAGGGGATCGCCGGCCTGAAGGACCGGCCGTGGACCGAGTACGCGAGCGGCGAGCGCATGGCGCGGGCGCGCGAGCTGGTGCGGCAGAGCCGGCGCGTCGCGGTCCTCACCGGCGCGGGCGTTTCCACGGAGTCGGGCATCCCGGACTATCGCGGCGGGGCGGTGGCCTGGAAGCGCTATGACCCGGAGCACTTCCGCTTCCCGCGCTTCCTCGAGTCCGAGGAGAGCCGCAGGAAGTACTGGGAGATGAGCCAGGACTTCTACCTGCTGCTCCGCACGGCCGAGCCCAACGCGGCGCACAAGGCCGTGGCGGAGCTCGACCGCCTGGGCAAGCTGGAAGCGGTCATCACGCAGAACGTCGACCGGCTGCATCAGCGCGCGGGAGTGCCGCCGGACCGCGTGATCGAGATCCACGGCAGCGAGCACAGCGTCTCGTGCCTGCGCTGCGGGCTGTCCTTCGAGCGCGAGACGGTCTATCGGTGGATCCTGGAGGGCATGGCCGTGCCCTACTGCCCGACCTGCCAGGGAATCCTGAAGCCCGACTCGGTCGCCTTCGGCCAGCCGCTCCGCGAGGAGGACAGCGAGCGGGCGCTGGCCGCGGTGAGCGGCGCCGACCTTCTGCTCATCGCCGGCACGAGCCTGGAGGTGCAGCCGGTGGCGGCGCTGCCCCTGGTGGCTCTGCGCCGCGCCGCGGCGCTCGTCATCGTCAACCTGGAGCGCACCGACTACGACCCCTTCGCCGCCTTCGTGTTCCGTGGCGCGTGCGGGTCGATCCTGCCGGAGCTGTGCCGGGCGGAGGGCGGGTAGGCGGGGGGGAGGGCGGCTTCGACCTTTCGTGTGGGCAACGCCGCATAGGCTGGGAGTCTCCCCGGCCGTCCTGAAGCACATCGGTCCTGTAGCGCCCGCCCTTCACTTCGAGGGGGCGGGCGCGCAAGTGGCGTCGTCCGGCGAGCTTGCGAGCGCAGCCCGGCGGCGAGGGGACGCACGGCCGTGCCGAGCCGCTGCGGCTCGGCGCGGTCGTGCCCCCGGAGCCGCGGGCGGAGCGTGGCCTGCCCGAGGGACGAGCAGGTCTTTGCGTTTTCCGTGAAATGAACCAGGGCCCCTGAGTCAAGTAGGGGCACCCGGCTGGCCAGCGCCCGACCTTCCGAGCCCTGTCCAGATCCTGGCCGCGGGAGCGCGTTCAAGATGGGGCCCATTGCGTGACGATCGATCGCAGGGGGACGAGCATGAGACGGCTTCAGGTGCGTGGAATCGCCCTGGCGTTGCTCGGGACGATGAGCCTCGTTCTCGTCGTCGTGGTGTTGCTGGTCGCACGGCACGAGCCTGGCAATGTGCCGCGGGGCGACGACTCACCGGGAGCCGAGTCCGGGTGCGGGATCGTGGCCGAACCTGGGGCTCGTGAAGGGCAAGACGCGGAACCCGGCACGCACGCCGACGAGACGGCGCGCGTGGCAACGGAGCACGAGAGGGGCGGTGAGGGCCTCTTGATCCGAGGCTACGTGACGGCGCCGGACGAGAGCGGTCTGACCACGTGCCGGGTCGTGGCGACCGCCAGGGACGCCGGCCGGATCCCGGGCTCCGACCAGGTCGCGCCGGCGGCGCGCTGCGTGGAGTGCGACGCCCGCGTGCCAGGAGACTTTAGCCTGTCGGGGCTGCCGGTCGCCAGGGAGCTGATCCTTCAGGCGTGGGCCGAAGCGTGGACGACGGGGGACGTCGTCGTGGAGAACAGGGAAGGGGCCGCGCTCGTGGACACAGGCATCCTGCGACTGCGGCCGGGGTGCACCCTCTCGGGGACCGTGATGACGGAGGACGGTCAGCCCATCAGCGGCGTCGAGATCCTCGTGAACCGCAGGGTCGTTGCGGAGTCCGACGCGTGCGGGAGCTTCAGGGCCGTTGGTCTCAGTGAGGGCGTGGCCAGCGTGAGCGCGCGCTCCTCCCGCTTCGTGGTGGGCCCGACGCGTGAGGTTGGCCTGCTTCCTGATGGAGGCGAGACCAGGACGCACTTCGTCGGCAAGGCTGGGCAGAACGTCGGTGCCTTCGTGACGGACGAGTTCGGCATGCCCGTGGCCCGAGCCAACGTGGTGGTCTGTGGTTTGAAGAGCAACGACGGCGAGTCGGCGCGTACGGACGAGGAAGGGTGGGCGTCGGTCCTTATTGACGGTGATCCCCCGTACAGCGTGGGCGCGTCCTTGCTGGGCTACGTGGCCTCACGCCAGGTCAGAGCCGAGCCCGGCACGACGGCTCGCTTGATGCTGGGTGCTGGGCGCGGCTTCCTGGTGTCCTGCTCTCGGGCGGGGTCGCCGGAAGAAGTGTGGCCTGAGAGAGTCTGGGCGCAGAAGTGGAATGGGTCCAGGAAGGCGCATCTGGAGTACTGGTCGGCAGCCGTGAAGGAGAGCGTGCACGGCATCTTCGTCCCGTTTCGCCGGCCCGGGTCCTATCGGATCCTCGCGTCCAAGGGGGAGCTGACGGGAAGCATCACGCAAGACGTCACTGGCGAGACCGAAGAGCCCGTTCGCCGCCCGGTACACCTCGTGTTGGAGAAGAAGGAGTCGGTAGCGGTTGTCGTGGTCGACCGGGCAACAGGGAACGGGATACTTGGGGTCAGCGTGCGCTTCGACGCGACCGGGGAGAACGGATGGACCGGGATGGTGGACGACAAGGGAAGCGTACAGATTCCGTGTGAGGCGTTCGGCGCCCGGTCCTCGGGAGATCTGTCCGTGTGGGCGAACGGCTGGGCGTCGCGGAAGGACATCGTGGTCGGGCGGGACGACGATGTCGTGAGGGTGGAAATGGAGAGAGGATGCCGGCTGGAGGGACTCGTCATGGGAAAGGAGGGGATGCCAGTCGCGCACGCTCACGTCGTGCTTGTCCTGGAGGATGGTTCCGTCCGGCATGCCCAGTCCGATGCGGGGGGCTGCTTCGCATGCGAAGCTCTTCCCGCGGTTCCTTGCTTTGCGCTGGCGACCAGGTCGCGCCAGGACGCGGTGGAGGCGCTGCAGGCGCGGAAGGCGCGGGGGCAAGACGGCTCCTCCGGCGGCGAGAGTTGGCTGGCGATCGAGGATCTGTCCCCGGACCAGGTTGCGCGATGCGAGCTGAGGTTGCTCGATGAAGACGAGGAAGGCGTGGTGTTTCAGGTTCTCGAGAACGGCCGGGGAGTGGGGGACTACCAGCTGTTTCTCGAGAGACCGGGAGCGGAGGAGTTCTGGCTTCCGGTGCGGGACGACGGTTGTGCATACGCTCGGGGAGTGGGGACGCATGACGTGGACGTCACTCTGCTGCGGTACGGCGATTTGCTTGTGGCACAGAAGCGGGTCTCGATGGCAGGGAGGAGTCCGGGGCGGGTCGTCCTGGAGATCCCGGTGGGCACGATCTGCGGCCGCGTGGTGTTTGGCGCCGGCCAGCCGGGAGTGGCGAGCGGAAGCGTGTCCGTGTTGGTGAAGAGGGGAGATGGATCGGGACAATGGGAGTACATGGCGGGCGCGTACCCAGATGCGAGCGGCGAGTTCGAGTGCGTGAGGGTGCCGGCAGGGGAGGTGAGGATCGAGTTCACAGGGTCGGACGATGCTCATGTGAAGGCGGAGAGGACGGTGACGTTGGCTCGTGGCGAGCGTCTGGACGTGGGGTGCATCGATGTGGAGGGCGTCGGTCCGTGAGGGAGGGGCGAGTTCGTCGCGGTGGGCGCCGCGGAGCGAACGACATTTTCGGTTTCCGCGAAATGGTCTTCCTCGCTCAGTCAAGCAGGGATGCGTGTGACCGCCGCGTGACCGGTGATCTGAGCCTCGTCTAGATCTTGGCCGTGGCCGGGTCGTGTCGAGGCGGACGCACGCAGTCTGCAAGGGACAGGGACAAGGCATGCGCAGGCCCAGACTCAGCACTCAGGCAGCGGGGCTCCTGCACGCATTCCGGCAGGCAGCAGCGGGAGAGGCCGCTTCCCTTGCCCTCTGGCTTCGAGCCTGCGGTCCGGGGGTGCGGCGAGCCCTCAGGGCCACGGGACTTAACGGAACGGACGTCGAGGATGGGTTGCAGGAGGTACTTCTCCCCGGATTTAGGGCGGTGCTCTCGGGCCGACCCGTGCGGGCGGAGCTGCCCACCCTTGCCGGCCTGCTCCGCAACGTGAGCGCCAGGTTGCACCTGCGGGAGAGAGGGGCCGATTCGCGTCGGCGGGCCGCCCCTGACGAGGAACTGGAAAGCCCTTCTCCATACGTCGAGATCGCGAGGCGGGAGGACCTCGCCGCGGCCCGCGAGCGCGTCCGAGGGGCCGCCGCCGGCCTTCCGCCGCCCTACGCCCAGATCGCGCTCCTGCAGTACTCGCTCGGTCGCTCGCGGCGGGACGTGAGCCGGTATCTCGACGCCTGGGCCGCGGCCCGGGGCGCGGCCATCAAACCGGAAACCGCGCGCTGGCTGATTCGCGAGGCGCACGGCATGTTGCGCGCGGCTCTCGCCGGGGCTTCGTCCCGGGATGTCTGGCCGATGAGGTTCTCGCGGAAGAACCCGTGGTACGCCGCGCTCCCGCCTTCCGGCCTGTAGGCCGTCTGGTCGCGGCAGGACTCCAAAGCCGTGTCGCTTTCGTTCCGCGGGTGGACAGATGCGCGGCAGTTCGGCACGATCTCTTGCAGGCGAACAGGAGGCGTGCATGAGCGAGAGCCTGAGCGGTGAGGAGTTGGCGGCCCTGGTGGAGCGTGTCTTCCGGCCGGGTCCCGCGGATCGCGCGCTCGCGATCCTGGTGGACCTGCCGGACGCGCTGGTCGAGGACCGCGCGGCCTGGGCGGCGCGGCGCGACATGGCGGTCGAGTGGGCCCGCCGGCTGGCCGAACAGCGCGCGCGAACCGGCATCGAGGTGGCGCTCTGCCTGTACCAGAACGCGCGCAGGAACAACGCCGATCTGCCGGAGCGGGCGTGGCTCCTTCCAACAAGCCCGGGCCCGATCCCGGCCGCGGCCGAGGAGTGCGACCCGGGCCGCTCGCTGCCCTTCAGCGAGGTGTTCCGCGCGCACAGCCTGCTCATCGCGCCCACGGAGTTCTCCGCCACCGCGCCGCTCAAGATGGCCGCCCCGAAGTTCGGCTTCCGGGCTGCCACCATGCCGGGCTTCTGCCGCGAGATGATCCCGGCGCTGCGTCTGGACTACGGCGAGGTGAACCGCCGGGTGCTCTTCCTCAAGGACCTGCTCGACCGCGCCGAGCTGGCGCGCGTGCGCTTCGTCGTGGACGGCCGGGACGCGTGCGAGCTGCGCCTCGACCTCAGGCACCGCCTGGCGCACGCGTCGGGCGGGCTCCTGCCCGAGCCCGGTACGGCCGGCAACCTGCCCTCCGGAGAAGCGTACATCGTTCCCTACGAGGGAGAGATCGCCGGCGACCCGAGCCGCACCTGCGGCGTGCTGCCGGTGCAGTTCGGCGGCGAGGTCGTGCGCTACCGCGTGGAGGGGAACCGCGCGGTGGCGGTTCTGGGCGCGGGCGCGTCCGCGCTCAGGGAGAAGGACCTGCTCGCGCGCGAGCCCGCCTACGGCAACCTGGCCGAGCTGGGCCTGGGCGTGCTGGCCGACCTTGGCGTTCTGCCGTGCGGCGAGATCCTGCTCGACGAGAAGCTCGGCCTGCACATCGCCTTCGGCCGCAGCGAACACTTCGGCGGCCAGGTCGGCCCGGCGCAGTTCTCGCGGCCCGAGGCCGTGGTGCACATCGACCGCGTCTACCTGCCGTCCATGCAGCCGCGCGTCAGCGTGCGCGCGCTCGAGCTGACCTTCACGGATGGCGGCGCCGTGACGGTCCTGGCCGAGGACCGCTACGCCGTCGCCTTCCCGGCGTGAACCCGGCGCCTCCGGCGCGGCGAGGGACAGATCATGGCTTCGAGCGCGGTCCAGGTGGTGAAGGCCTTCATTGCGGCGATCAATCGCCGGGACGCGGCCGCTCTCGCCGAGCTGATGGCCGAGGACCACACGTTCGTGGACTCGCGGGGCACCAGGGTCTCGGGCCGCGAGAAGATGGCTGCGGGCTGGACCGAGTACTTCCGCATGTTCCCGGACTACACGGTGCATGCCGAGACCATCGTGCATGACAAGGGGCTGGTGGCGGCCTTCGGCTCGGCGTGCGGAACGTACAGCGGCAGGCGCGGGCCCGTGCCGGAGAACAGGATCGAGATGCCCGCAGCGTGGAAGGCCGTCGTGGAGAAGGGCCGGATCAAGCTCTGGCAGGTCTACGCGGATTGGACCGAAGGCAGCAAGATCATCGCCGAGGACGAGGGGCGGCGCTGAGTGACGCGCCGCGCGCGCCGGCCCCTCAGGGCTCGATCGTGACCCTAAGGCCGTTCGACGCGGCCAGGCCGGCGGGCCCGGCCGGATCGGGGTGCCAGAACTGCAGGTAGTAGGAGTTGCCGGGAACGGCGTAGGACGGGACGGGCGCGACGATCTGCAGCACGCCGCTTGCGTCGGTCGGCAGGGCGAAGATGCCGGAAGGGTAGGGGACCATCAAGCCGCCCGCGTAGGGGATGCTCGCGTTCTGCTGGCCGGCGACGAGGTAGATGGTGATCGCCTGCGAAAGCGCCGCGCGGCAGGTCAGGGTGCACGTGCCGTTCGCCGTGACGGCGCCGGCGATCGACAGCTCGGGCACGCCGTTTGTGCCGGCGAGCGCGCCGCCGAGGTTCAGGTGGGGCGGGCGCCCGAGGCGCACAAGGGTCCAGGACACCACGTCCTCGTAGAACTGGAGGTCCTCGTGGCTCTTCTTCACCATAAGCGACTGGCTGCTCGCCGCGGGGAAGGCCGCCAGCCTGGCGTGCAGGTCCTTGCCCATGGTGGCGTCGTGCGGGTCGGTCAGGGGAGGCGGGTTCTCGCTTGGCGGATAGAGCGAGAACGCGGGCGGCGTGTACGACCGCGGCACGTTGGTGACGTTCTCCGACACCGAGGCGGCGGCCATGAGGAGCGGATCGACCGTGGCAAGCGTCGGCTGTCCCAGGAACGTGCCCGGGTACCACGGAACCAGCAGGAAGAAGTTGGTCAGGGTCTGGAAGTTGATGTAGGCGAGTGGCCGCGTGGAGCGTTGCTCGAGCGGAGGACCGCTCGGGTCGGCGTAGTCGACGCCGTAGGCGAGGAGCCCGAGCACCAGCCCTCCTCCGGAAGTGCCCCAGTGCACCAGCTGGGCAGGGTCGACGTTGAACGCCGCCGCGTTCTCCCGGATGAACTGCGTGGCGAGCGCCGCGTCGTCGAGCTGTGCCGGGTAGATGAACTGCGGGAAGGGGCTCGTGGCGATGGAGATCACCGTCAGTCCATTGCCGAGCAAGAGTACCAGCATCTGCTCCTGCTTCGTGGCCACGTCGCTCTTGTCGCCGCCGCCCCCGTGCAGGAACACGACCACGGGCGCGGGAGCGGCCGTGCCGGCGGAGTACCAGTCGAGCAGGTGGCTGGACGAGGGGCCGTAAGGCACGTCGCTCGCGGTCGGCGCGATGGGCGCGCGCTCCGCGGCGAGCGCTGGAACGCCGCCGCACGGGAACGCGGCCGCTGCCAGGACGAGAAGCACGAGCCGCGCGCCTCGAGTCATCGGATTCCCTCCGGCGATCCGCCGGTCCATTCTAGCAGGCCGTTGAAAAAGTGCTCCGTCGCCGAGGCGAGCGGATCGCGGCCGAGATCAAGGAGCGGGACCGGAGGCGAATCGGGGGATTCGCCGAGGCTCTCGCGACGCAGAGATCGGCCGAGAGGCGCCGCCGCAGGCAGGATGACTTTTTCAACGGCCTGCCAGCTCGCGGGCGCGGAAGGGAAGGGAGCCCGGCGCGCCGTGCGGGCAGCGCCGGGCTCCTTCGGGTGCGCGTCTCGATCAGCCGTCGATCGAGAACTTGACGTCCAGCGCGCCGCCGAGCAGTGCGGGCTGGGCGACCCAGGTCGTCATGCCGCTGCTCGGGCCGTAGGGCGTGGTGTTGCCCTCGATGACGATGTCCAGGCCGTTCGACATCTTGATCGGGTCGGCCGGGAACACCAGCGGGTTGTACATGCCGATCTGGGCGTAGAGGTGCAGGCCGATGAGGGCCGCGTTCGCCGGGATGGCGATGACCGGAATGGTCTCCATCGTGACCGGGTAGACCAGGAACGGCTTGACGACCACGCGGTCACCGGCCGGGCTGATCACCTCGTCGATCTTGACGAAGCCGAAGAACAGGTAGCACTCGGCCACCTCGATCGTCACCTCGCAGATCGTCTCCAGGCCGCCGGAGTCGGTGATCGTGAACACGACGTGGTGCGTGCCGGTGTCGCCGTTCCCCGGGATCCAGGTGAAGGTCGTGGACACCGGGTTGCCCGCGACGGGCAGCGGCGGCACGAGGCTCGCGCCGGCCGGCACGCCGCTCGCCGTGATGGTGACGATGTCGGCCGGGTTGGCGTCCTTGCCGGTGACCGTGAAGACCAACGGCACGCCGACCGAGGCCGCGAACGGCGGCGCCGGGTCGATCTCGCAGGTCGGGAACGGGATCACGCCGAGCGGGGCGAGGGTGACGTGCTCCCACTGGCCGGGCACCTCGGAACCGGGCGCCAGGGTGAACTCCTGCGCCACGAGGCTGACGCCGTTCCAGAACATGTGGTACAGGCCGACGCTGTTGGCGTTCGGATACTCCTGCGTCAGCAGGATCTCTCCGGCCATGCCGGCGAAAGTGGACGCCGGCGCCGCGAGCAGCCTGGAGGTGCCGTAGTTGACGCCGTAGAACGCCTCGTTGGGACGGATGAAGTCGATGTCCTCGACTTTGACGCCGACGTTGTACGTGGTGAAGCCGCCGTTCGCGTCGACCGCGTAGATCACGCTCTGCCCCTCGGCGCCGGCGATGATCCTGCCGGCCAGCGGCCCGTACTTGAGCGCGTCGTTCGGCACGGTGATCAGCCCTTCGAGGTGCGTGTTGACGTCCACCAGGAAGCTCGGGACGCCGGCGCTGTTGATGCGCCACACCTCGCCGCCCGTGGTCGCGATGATGAGATCGCCGCCGAACACGCCGGTGCGGTCGATGTAGAGCGAGCCGCGCATGAGGCCGTTCCCCGCTCCCGGCAGATCGACCCAGGGATTGGAGATCGTGGCGCCGCCGTTCGTCACGCGCACGATCTGTCCGTCGACGCCGTTGCCGGTGAAGACGTCGCCGACGACGAACCCGCCCGGATTGCCGATCGAGCGCACCGTCGCGATCTTCAGCTCCTCGGTCAGCCCGGAGAGCGCGGAGAACTGGAAATGCGACCCGTCGAACTCGATGCGCTCCAGGTTGATCGGCAAGCCGTTCGAGTAGTTGGTCGACAGGATCAGCGAGTTGGTCGGCTCGTGGTAGTCGATTCCGATCGGGTTGTCGAATGAGGTCGAAAGCTGCACCAGGTTGATGTTCTGGCCGACTGCCGTGCCGGCGAGGAGGCAGTGCGCCGCGCAGGACGCCGCGAACGAAGCGAGCTTCATACTTTGGTTTCCTTGGAAGGTGAAACTCGACCGCGGTCCGCGGGCGCGCGCTGGCGACCGGAGGTCCCGGAGCGCGCCGCGGGCGGCGAGGTTCTTGGCCGAAAGAAGACCGAGACCAGGTCGCCCGGAGGCGACGCTCGGTGAAGCGTTTCTGGATAGCTCGGAATTCCGCCGGTGTGCGGCCTTTTCTTCCTGCCCGGGTAGCATGGTGGACGCTCCGGTTTCGTGCAGCATTGGAGCCGGCAGACCAGGGGTGGCGCCGGCGAGGCTCCGATGAACGAGGGCGGCTTCGACCGGGTGCACGACACGCGCGTGCGTGCGGCGGCCTTCGACTGGCTCGCGGCGCAGGTGCAAGTCCACGGCGACGTGCTGCAGCGGAAGATCCTCGCTGGCGGCTTCTTCCTCGATGAGACGCGCGTGCCGCTCGTCGGACCACAGGGGATCTTCAAGCCACGGGTCCTGCGCGATGTTCCCTTGTCCATCACCACGGTCCCCGAAGGACCGTACGACGACGCCTTCACCCGCGAGAACCTGCTTCGCTACCGCTACCGCGGCACGGATCCGCAGCACGCGGACAACCGCGGCCTGCGCCTCGCCTTGGATCTGCGCCTGCCGCTGGTCTACTTCCACGGCGTGCTGCCCGGGAGGTACGTTCCCGCCTGGCCGGTCTTCGTGGTCGGGGACGATCCGACCGGACTGGCCTTCTCGATCGCGGTCGACGATGTCGCCCACGCCAGCTCCACGCTGCACGCGGCGGCTGTGTTCGGCGCGGTTCATGAAGACGCGGACGCGGGCCGCCGCCAGTACATCACGGTCATGACGCGCCAGCGCCTGCACCAGCGCGCCTTCCGCGAACGCGTGCTCCAGGCCTACCGCCGGCAGTGCGCCTTCTGCAGGCTCGCGCACGAGGAGCTGCTCGACGCGGCGCACATCATCGCCGACGCCGAGGCGGAGGGCGAACCGGTCGTTCCGAACGGCCTCGCCCTGTGCGCGCTGCACCACGCGGCCTTCGACCGCCACTTCCTCGGCCTGCGACCGGACTGCGTGGTGCAGGTGCGGCCGGACGTGCTTCGTGAGCACGACGGCCCCACGCTGGTGCACGCGCTGCAGCGCCTGCACGGCCTGAGCATCCTCCTGCCGCGTGCCGCGAGGCTCAGGCCCGATCCCGCGCGGCTCGAGGCGCGCTATGAGTCGTTCCGGCTCGCGGCGCGCGCCGCGGGCGAATGAGCGGCCGCCGCGGCGTCCTCACACGCCGTGCAGGTAGTGGCAGACAGAGCAGCCCGCGGGAGCGGGTGGCATGGCCGCGGCCGCGGCGTCGAGCGTGTCCGCGTAGCGCGAAGGCGCGGTGCCGACGAAGCCTCCCAGGATCTTGCTCTCGTAGGCGCGGGCGCGCTCCGCGAAGCGCTCGCGGCGCTCTCGGCAGGGCGCCGCTTCCCAGATTGCGAGCAGGTCGTCGCCGGGAAGGCGGCCGTAGTGCGCCTCGGGCATGTGCACGTCCTGCCCGAAGAAGACGCTCGGGCCGCCGTAGGCCAGGCCGATGCAGGCCGAGACCACACCGTCGTGGCGGATGAAGAGCGAGGAGCGCGGATCCTGGCCGCAGACTGCGCGCTCGCGCGGAAGGAAGGCGGCCGCCTCGCTCTTGAGGCCGAGCTTGCGCGCCAGGCGCCGCGCGCGCGCCAGCCTCTTCTCCAGCTTCTTGAGCGCGCGGTCCGTCCCTTGCGCGAAGAGGCCGCGGCCGCGGCCGTGCTCCCCGCGGATGACGTCGCACTGCTTGAAGTGGATCTTGTCTGCGCCGACTTCAGCCGCGAGGCGCACGATCCCTTCCATCTCGTGGGCGTTCTCCGGCATGAGCACGAAGTTGATCATCGTCCGCGGCCGGCCCGCGCTTCGCAGGCGGGCGAGGCGCTCCACGTTCTCGCACACGCGCGCGAAGTCCGAGCCCACGCGGATGGCCTCGTAGGTCTCGCGCGTGGCGCCGTCCAGGGAGACCGCGATCCAGTCGATGCCGGCCTCGATGAGGCGCCGCGCCGCGCCGTCGTCCAGCAGCAGGCCGTTGCTGAGGAGGCCGGTCTCGCAGCCGGCCGCGTGCGCCTGCGCGACCCAGCGCGCGATGTCAGGCTGCAGGAGCGGTTCGCCGCCGCCCGAGAAGTCGATGGAGCGCGCCTGTGGCAGATGCGGGACGATCGCCTCCCAGACCTCCGGCAGCATGTGCGGCCGCGGCGCCGCGCTCTGCCGGGCCTCGTGCCAGGGACACATCACGCAGCGGAGCCGGCAGTCGATGCTCGACTCCACCTGCAGCAGGCTCCAGCGCCGGCCGTCTTGCGACGCGGGCAGCAGCGCCAGCCATCCGCGGTCCATCGCTTGCCGTGTCCTTTCGTGCGTCTCAACTCGGCGCGGCAAAGGCCGCCAGCGCTTCGGCGGCGCGCACTTCCGCGGCCGCGGCCAGCAAACGCGAGACGAACGCAGGGTCGGAGCGCTCGCCCAGGAAGTCCTGCGCGGCGCGTATCACCGCCTGCTCGGCCGCGATCAGACGATCCAGGAAGTCCTGGTAGGCGCCGCGCCCGGCGTAGGCGCCGCGCACCAGCGCGGCGTGGTCCTGGCCCTCTGCCTGCAATAGCCGCTCGTAGTGCGAGAGGAGAAGCTCCATCTCCGCGATCTGCCGCTCGCGGATGGAGTCGGCGTAGACGTTGCCCAGGTCTCGCTCGAGCAGGGCGCGCGTCTCCTCTTCGAAGCGTCGCTGGACCTCGGCGCGCGCGGCGCGCTCGTGCGCCAGGTCGCAGGCCGCCTCGAGAGCGAGCTTCTTCGTGACCAGGTGGTTGGCGGCGATCCAGTCGCGCGCCTGCCGGCGCCGCGCACCGCGGAAGACCAAGAGAAGCGGCAGGATGACCTCCCAGGCGCTCACCGGCGGCGCGGGCAGCACGATGCGCGCCACGCGTTCGGCCACGGTGCGCTCGTGCGCCAGGATCGCCGCGCGTCTGCGCTCGATGGCGGCGGCCATGCCCTCAGTCCTGGAACAGCTCGCGAGCGTGCCGCGCGCGGGTCTCGCGCACTCGCTGCGCTTCGGCAGGATCGGCCGCTTCTTCCACCCGCTCGAGCCGCCGCAGGAAGTCCTCGTACGCCGCGCGCTCGCCGTAGGCCGCGCGCACCAGGGCCGCGAAGTCGTCCCCGGCCGCGGCGAGAAGCCTGCGGTAGTGCTCGGCGAGCAGGTCGTGCAATGGCCGCTCATTCGGCGGGACGGGCGCACCCGCCAGCGCCCGGCGCCTGGGCGAGAGGTACGTCTCCTGGAAGCGCCGGATCCAGTGGGTGCGCCGCAGGAACTCGACGAGGAACATGCCCGGCACGGCCTGCTGCCAGAGGGGCCGCGGCTTTGCCACGTACAGGGAGAGCGCGATGCGCCGCGCGAGCTGGGCTTCGGCCTCGAGGATGAGGTGCTCGCATTCCATGTTGCAGCGGCCGCGGGGCGGCCGCGCTACTTGAGCGCGGGCACCGGGAAGATGTCGCCCGACCACAGAACCCAGGCGACGAACAGCGTCCACAGGGCATTGGCGAGCTGGGAGATCCAGTAGGCGATCGCCGGCCGGCCACCGCCCACGGAGACCAGCTCCTTGAAGTTGGTCTCCAGGCCGATCGACACGAAGCAGAGGGCGAAGAACCAGTTGCGGTACCCCTTGCAGGCGGTGCCCACGGCCTTGGCGAACGACTCGTCCCAGATGCCCTGGACGACGTAGGTCACGACGATCGAGGCGACCACGAACCCGATCACGAACTTGGGGAAGCGATACCACACCTCCATGAAGGAGGGCTTCTGCAGATTCGGGTTCTCCTTGCGGTCGAGGCTGATCGTGCCCCACAGGGCGATGAGGAACGCGGCCAGGCCGATGAGCACGTTCTGCGCCATCTTCACCAGGTTGGCCGCATCCAGGGCCGCTTTGTTCTTCGCCTCGTCGCCGAAGTTGAGGGACTCTCCCGCGGCGATCACTGCGCCGGTGTTGTCGATCACGCCGCCCATCCAGGCGCCGGCCCACTCCGGCGACAGCCCGAGAGCGCCGGCGATGGGCGGCATGACCACGATCAGCACCACGGCGCAGACCAGCACCCAGGCGACCATGTAGCTGATCTCCTTGGGCTTGCCCTGGATGGCGCCGCCCGCGGCGATGGTCGCCGACACGCCGCAGATGGAGTTGGCCGAGGCGATGATGGCGGAGAAGCGCTCGCCCACGCCGAACTTGCGGCAGATCCAGTAGGTCAGGAACCAGACCGTGGTGGCGACGAGGAGCGCCTGAAGGATGCCGTAGGTGCCGCCTTCCAAGATCGACGTGAACATGATCTCCGCGCCCAGACACACCAGGCCTACCTTGACGTAGAACTCGGTCAGGCCGGCTGCCTTCAGGATCGCCGGGGTGCGGAAGACGTTGCTGATGATCAGCCCAAAGATGAGCGCGAAGAGGACGTACTCGATTCCCCAGTCGTTCATCAGCTTCTGGTTCGAGAGCACGAAGGCCAGGAACGAGAGCACGAAGAGCACGATGAAGCCGGGGATGAACTTCTTGACGTCGAACTTCAGGAAGGCGCCGGCGAGCAGCGATCCTGCGAGGATCACGCCGAGGACCTTGAGCGTCGCGACCGCGGTCGCGCCCGCTCCGGCCGGGAGGATCTCGGAGATGTCCTTCCACTCCTTGATGTCCGTCCATCCCTTGCCGAGCTTCGGGCCTGCGGGCAAGAGCTCGAACACGGCGAGCAACAGGATGGCCCAGCCGATGTAGCAGGACCACCAGTCCTCGCTCCGCCACGGCGCCGGTCTCGACTTCACCTCGTTCATGGCGCGCGCTCCTTCGCTCTGCCGCCGCCGATGCGGGCGTTCATGCTCCGCGCCGCCGCCCGCACTGTCAACAGCATTCCGATTCGCCGCAAGCGGCTGCTGGCAAAGATGTTGAGGTGCGGCGCCCGAATCGTGATGCGGGCCTCGCGCAAGGCGGCGTGCGCCGCTACGCTCTGGCCCTTCCGTCACACCCCTTCCCGCAGGACCCAGGCATGACGCTCGACGTCGTCATCTGTCTCATCGGCTTCGTCTTGCTCTACTTCGGCGCCGAGTGGCTCGTGAAGGGCTCCTCCAGCCTGGCGCGAAGCCTGGGCGTGACCCCCCTCGCCATCGGCCTCACGGTCGTCGCCTACGGCACGTCCATGCCCGAGTTCGTGGTCAGCGTCCTCTCGGCGCACCGCGAGAAGAGCATGATCGCCGTGGGCAACGTGGTGGGCAGCAACATCTTCAATGTCGCTTTCATCCTGGGGCTGGCCGCCCTCATCCGCCCCCTCGCCTGCAACCGCGGCGCGGCGCGGCGCGACAACCCGATCATGCTCGGGGTGTCGCTCTTCGTGTTGGTCATCTGTCTCGACTCGCATATCGGCCGCATCGACGGCGCCGTGCTCTTCCTCGGGATCATCGCCTACACCGTGATGAACTTCTGGTTCTCGCGCCGCGAGGCGCGAGAGGGCGCATCCGGTCAGCCCGAGGCCGCGGTGCAGGAGGTCGGCTACCTCGCTTCGCGGCCCCGGCAGATCCTGTGCATCGCCGCCGGCATCGCCGGCGTGATCATCGGCGCCGACCGGGTAGTGGTCTCGGCCGAGAAGATCATGACGGCGCTCGGCGTGAGCGAGAAGTTCATCGGCCTCACGGTCGTGGCCGTCGGCACATCGCTCCCGGAGCTGGCCACGTCGGTGGTCGCGGCGCTGCGCAAGGAGATGGACATCAGCGTCGGCAACATCATCGGCAGCAACGTGTTCAACATCCTGAGCGTGCTCGGCGCCGCGGCACTGATCCGTCCCATCGACATCCCCTGCGGCTTCATCGGCAGCGGCATGTGGATCGACTATGCGGTCATGGTGTTCACCAGCACGCTGCCGCTCTTCATGATGTGGAGGAAGCCGCTGATCAGCCGCAAGGAGGGGCTGGCGCTGCTTCTGATCTACGTGGGCTACATGGTGTTCCTGGTGAAGAACGCGTAGCGGACGCGCGCCGCTGCGCGCTGGCCTTTCGTGCTCCTTCTGGCGAGACCTGGCATGGCGTTCGACGTGATCCTCTGTCTTCTCGGCTTCCTCTTGCTCTACTTCGGCGCCGACTGGCTCGTGAAGGGCTCGTCCAGCCTGGCGCGAAGCCTGGGCGTGACCCCGCTCGCGATCGGCCTCACCGTGGTCGCCTTCGGCACCTCGACCCCCGAGTTCGTGGTCAGCGTGCTCTCCTCGTTCAGGGAGAAGAGCATGATCGCCGTGGGGAACGTCGTCGGCAGCAACATCTGCAATGTTGCCCTCATCTTGGGGCTGGCCGCCGCCATCCACCCGCTCACGACCGACCGGGGCGCGGCGCGGCGCGACAACCCGATCATGCTCGGGGTGTCGCTCCTGCTGCTGGCCATCTGTCTCGATTCGAGGATCGGCCGCATCGAGGGCGCCGCGCTCTTCCTCGGGATCATCGCCTACACGCTGATGAACTACCGGTTCGCGCGGCGCGAGGGGCGGGAGGACGGGTGCGACAAGCCCGACGCCGCCGGCGCAGCGCAGGAGGTCGGCTTCATCGCCTCCCGGCCCCGACAGATCCTGTATATCCTCCTGGGCATCGCGGGCGTGGTCTACGGCGCGCACCTGGTGGTGGGGTCGGCCGTGAAGATCATGACGGTGCTCGGCGTGAGCGAGAAGTTCATCGGTCTCACGGTCGTGGCCGTCGGCACCTCGCTCCCGGAGCTGGCCACGTCGGTGGTCGCGGCCCTGCGCGGGGAGATGAACATCAGCGTGGGCAACATCATCGGCAGCAATGTCTTCAACATCCTGAGCGTGCTCGGTGTGGCGGCGCTGGTGCGTCCGATCACGATTCCCGGCGGCTTCATTGGCAGCGGCATGTGGATCGACTACACGGTCATGGTGTTCACCAGCGCCCTGCCGCTCGTCATGATGTGGAAGGCGCAGACCGTCGCCCGCAAGGATGGCGTGCTGCTTCTTCTGATCTACGCGGGCTACGTGGCGTTCCTGGTGAAGAACGCGTAGCGTCCGCGCGGGAGCGGCGATGCCGGACGATCCCTTCCGCGAGCGCGTGGTGCTGCTGACCGGGGCCTCCCGGGGCCTGGGCCTCGCCCTGGTGCAACGACTCGCGGCGCGCGGGGCGCGGCTCGTGCTCTCGAGCCGCGCGCTTGCCGATCTGCGCGCCGCGGCCGCGTCGCTTCCCGCTCCGGCCGCGGCAACGCTGATTCCCGCCGACCTCGCGTTGCCCGGCGAGGCGGAGCGCCTGGCGCACGAGGCCCAAGCCGCGTGCGGCCGCATCGACGTGCTCATCAACAACGCCGGCTTCGGCTACTTCGCCCTCCTGCGGGAGGTCGAGGGCGCGAAGCTGCGCCGGCTCTTCGAGGTCAACGCGTTCGCGCCGCTGCTCCTCGCCCGCGCGCTTCTGCCGGCGATGCTTGCCGCCGGAGAGGGCCGCATCGTCAACGTCGTCTCGAGCGCGGGATTCTCGCCTCTGCCCTCGGCGGGCGTCTACGGCGCGAGCAAGGCCGCGCTCGGCGTCCTGGGCAGCGTGCTCCGGCTCGAGCTCGAGCCCGCGGGCATCGTGGTCGTCAACGTCTATCCCGGCACGCTCGACACCGAGTTCGAGCAGCACGCGGAACGCGAGGAAGGGCGCCAGGGCTTTTTCCCGGGGGGCGGGGGAGGGCTTCGCGTGGCCGAAGCGGCCGAGCAGGTGCTGGAGGCTGCGGCCGGCCCGGGCGGCGACGTGTGGCTGGACGAGGGCGGAAAGCAGCTCGCGATCGACGCACTGGTGCGGCCGGCCGAGGCCGGGCGCCGGCTCGCGCCGCTGCGCGACCGCGTGCTCCGCCAGGGAAGCGGCGCCAAGCCGCACGCCGAGCGCATCTGGCGGCGCTGGCGCCTGGAAGCGTCCTTGCTGTGCAACCTGCGCTGCGCGCTCTGCCCGGGCAAGACAGCGCGCGGGCAGCTTCCCGCGGGCGAAGGGCTCCTGCGCGACGACGTCTTCGCCGCGCTCCGGCCCTATCTCGGCGAGGTGGCGGAGGTCGACTTCTCCGGCGGCGGCGAGCCGCTCCTCCAGCCGCGCCTCTGCGAGTGGATCGCGGCGGCGCGCGCCGCGGGCGCGAGCGCGAGCTTTCAGGCCGCAAGATGGAGATCGTGCTGCGCTTCGTCATGCAGCGCGAGGGAGGGGCGGAGCTGGAGGGGATCGTGGAGCTGGCCGCCGCTCTCGGCGCGGACAGCGTGGACTTCACGCACTGTGACGTGGTGCGCGAGGTTCCGGCCGGCCGACCCGCGCTCTTCGCCGCGCCCGCGGACGCGCGCGTGCGCGAGCTGGAGAAGGCGCTGCGGCGCGCGCGGAAACGCGCGCGCAAGCTCGATCTCGAGGTGCGGGCCACGTCCTTCGTGCCGGAGGAGCAGCCGGTCTGCGCGCACGACCCGCGGTTCGCCCTGTTCGTGCGCCACGACGGCAGCGTGTCCCCCTGCCAGAACCTCGGCATCGGCGGCAGCGTCTGCTTCCTCGGCACGGATGTGGAGCTTCCCGTGGCGAGCTACGGGCGGCTCATCGGCCAGGACCTGCTCGAGCTGTGGCGTTCGCAGGCCTGCCGCGAAGTGCGCGACCGCTTCGCGGCGCGCGTCGCGGCTCAGGAAGAGGCCGTCTCCGGCGGCGTCTTCCCGCTGTCCGTGCGGCGCCTCAGCGAGACGCTCGAGGCGGCCCGCGCGGCCATGCCCGAGCCGCCCGCGGGCTGCCGGAGCTGCCGCCACCTTTACGACCTGTGAAGACCGCAGGCCGTACAATGCGCGCGACGCGAGGCTTCTAGCCGGAGGTGCGGTATGCGGACGCTCCCGCGCGGTGCGCTGGTCGCGGCGCTGATTCTCCCGTTCTGCTGGGCGGCGCGCGCCGGTGAAACCGGCGCGCTCGACGCGCTCGAGCGGCAGTTCCTCGAGCTGCCTCCCGATGTGCGGCGCCTCACCGGCCCGCTCTTCTGGCTGCACGGGGACGAGAGCCGGGAGCGCCTCGAGGAGTACGTGGCCAAAGTGGCCGAGGGCGGGAACGGCTGTTTCACGGCCGAGTCGCGCCCGCACCAAGACTGGCTCGGCGAAGGTTGGTATCGGGACCTCGCCGTGTGCCTCGAGGCGGCGCGGCGCCACGACCTCTTTATGTGGATCTTCGACGAGAAGTGGTGGCCGAGCGGCGAGGTCGGAGGCGAGGTGCCAGAGCGCTACGGCAGCAAGCTTTTGGTTGCGGAGACGGCGGACGTGTCCGGGCCCACGCTCTTCACCGCCTCGGGCTACGCCGGGCCGCGGTTCATCGGCGCAATCGCCGCGCGAGTCGTGGAGGGCGTCCTCGACGGCGCCACTCTGGTGGACCTCGCTCCCTCCATCCAGGACGGCGCGCTCCGCTTCGACGCGCCGCCGGGCGCGTGGCGCGTCCTGAAGTTCACCTGGACCAACGTCCCAGGAGACCGCTTGCTCGTGGACGGGGCGAGCCAGGACTGCGTGGACTGGTACATCCGGACGGTTTACCAGCCCCACTACGACCGCTTCTCCGCGGACTTCGGCAAGACCATCCGCGGGTTCTTCTACGACGAGCCCGAGACGCACGGCGACTTCGGCAGCGAGGTGTTGGCGGTGCTCGCCGAGCGCGGCGTGGACTGGAAGATGGCGCTCGCGGCCTGGACCGCGACGCTCGCTGGCGAGGAGCAGGCCGCCGCGCGTTACCAGTACCAGGACGCCCTGGCCGAGGCGTGGGGCCGCACCCTCTACGGCGGCCTGACGCGCTGGTGCCACGAGCATGGCGTGCTCTCCATCGGCCACTTCCTCGAGCACGACTGGGAGTACCTGCATCCGCGCCTCTGCGCCGGGAACATGTTCCAACTGCAGAAGCACAGCGACATGGGCGCGATCGACGCGGTCTTCCGCCAGTTCGCGCCCGGCACGCGCGACGCCGGGCTGTGGCAGACGCCCAAGCTCGGCAGCTCGATCTCGCATGCTTATGGCAAGGCGGACGACGTGGCCATGGTCGAGATCTTCGGCGCGCGCGGCCAGGACGTCGGCTACCCGGAGATGAAGTGGTGGGCCGACCGCATGTTCGCCTGCGGCGTGAACTTCATGATCCCGCACTCGTTCAACCCGCGCGCGCCCTACGACGACGACTGCCCGCCCTACTTCTACAACGGCGGCTTCGAGCCGCGCTGGCCCCTCTACCGCGTCTTCGCCGACTACTGTTGCCGCCTGAGCCTCATGCTCACGGGCGGCCGCCACGTCTGCCCGGTGGCGTTTCTCTTCCTCGGCGGCAGCCGGCACGTGGGCGCGAGCATTCCTCCCGAGGACCTGACCACGGCATTGCAGGACGCGCTCTACGACTGCGACTGGATCCCGTACGAGGTGTTCGAGCGCGACACGGAGATCAGCGGACCCGAGCTGCTCCTGCGCCAGGAGAGCTGTCGCGTGCTCGTCGTCCCGCCGGTCGAGGTGATCCCCCATGCGACGCTCGCCCGCGCCAAGGAGTTCTTCGAAGAGGGCGGCGTGGTGCTGGGCTACGGCTTCCTGCCCGCGAAGTCCGCGACCATCGGCCGGAGCGGCGCAGAGATCGCGGCGCTTCGCGAGGCGATCTGGGGCGAGGCCGCTGCCCCGGGCTTCAAAGTCTGCAAGACGAGCGCCGCCGGCGGGCGCTCCTACCTGCTGCCCGAGAAGCCGACTGCCGAGGAAGTGCGCGCCGTGCTGGCGGATGGCGCGGGCATCAGGCCGGGGCTCGAGGTGGTCGAGGGCGGGACCGACGGCTGGGTGCATGCGCTGCACCGCGTGAAGGCGAGCCGCGACGTCTTCTTCGTGACCAATCAGGACCACGAGGGCGCGGCGCGGGAGCTGCGCCTGCGGGCGCACGCGGCCGGCGTGCCTGAGTGCTGGGACGCGATGCGCGGCGAGATCCGCGCCGTGCCGTACGAGCGCTCGGGCGAGGATGTCGAGCTGAACCTGACGCTCGAGCCGAGCGAGAGCGTGCTGCTCGTCTTCTCGCCCGAGGAGCGCGCGCTGCCGCCGCGCGCACAGGCGGAGCCCGGCGCCGTGCTCGCCACGCTGCCGATCGTGCGCCTCTCCGTTCCGCCCGAGCCTGCGCCGCGCCTCGAGGAGCTGGCCGGCCTGCGCATGTTCGAGGACTGCCCGTGGGTCTGGCATCCGGAGGGCGACCCGGCCGCGAGCGCGCCGCCGGGCCAGCGCTTCTTCCGCGCGCGCCTCGACCTGCCGGCGGACCGCACGCCGCTGAAGGCCGTGTTCCTCGGCACCGCGGACAACGATTTCACCCTGTTCGTGAACGGCGAGCAGGCGGGGAAGGGGGACGGCAGCGACCTCGGCTGGCGGAACCCGGTCGAGATCGACGTGATGCAGCTCCTGGTTCCGGGCGGAAACCAGTTCGCCATCGCGGCGCGAAACGCCGGCCGTGACCCGAATCCGGCCGGGCTGATGGGCCTGCTGGTCGTGGAGTTCGATGCTGGCGAGGCGCTCGTGGCGCGCGTGGACGGCGCCTGGCGCGCCTGCGACGAGGAGCAGGGTGGCTGGACCGGGCTCGAGTTCGATGACGCGGCGTGGCCGCAGGCGCGCGAGATCGCGCGCTTCGGCGCGGGCCCCTGGGGCTGCCTCGGCGCGGACCGCCTCACCCTGTCGCCGTGCGTGGCCGACCCGTTCACTGGCAGCGTCGAGATCCCGGCGGACAGGCTCGCCGGGGCGCGCGTCGACCTGGAGATGAACGGCCTCGCGCCCGAGGCAGCGGCTCGCGTCACGGTCAACGGCTGCTATGCCGGCGGGTTCATCGGCGCGCCCTTCCGCCTGGACGTGACGCCGCATCTCGTTGCGGGACAGAACACGGTTCGCATCGAGCCCTTCGCCCCGCACGCGGCGTGGCTGGTCTTCCGCGCGCGCTGAGGCCGCGCCTCAGAAGAGCACGACCGTGACGGCCACGTTGCTTGCCTTGGCGGTCGACGCGTAGAGACCGGGCGGATCGACGGTCAGGATCTGCATGTAGAGGAACGTGCCCATGGGCACGCCGCTGATGGGCGCGCTCAGCATGCCCGTGCCCACGGCGTCGAGGCCGCCAAAGGGCACCACCAGCGCGTTCGCGAGCAGCGTTCCGCCCGAAAAGGGCAGGGTCTGGCCGGTCACGTTGCAGAGAATGAAGAGCGCGTCTCCGGGCTCGCCTCCCCAGGAAAGCAGCAGGGACTGGCCGTTGAACACGAATGGCGAGGCGGCGAGCTTCGGCGGATCGGTCGGGAGAAACGTCAGGGAGGCGGGGACGCTGCTTCCTTGAGACGTGCTCACGATCACGGCCGCGGGGCCAAGCGCCGTTGCCGTGGGCGCGTCGAACTGGATCGCGCCGTCGTGGACCACGGTGAAAGAGGAGAGGGGAACGCCGCCGATCTTGACGGCCGCGCCCGCGGCGCTGAAGCCGCTTCCCAGGAGCGTCACCTGTCCGCCGGCGAAGGCCGTGACCGCGGAGGGGGTGATGGCGGAGATCACGGGCGCGCCGAGCGGCGCGGGCTGGACGCGCACGTCGTCGACGAACCAGTCGTCGCTGGCGTCGCTCACCTCGGTGCAGAGGCGCAGGCGGAATGCGTCGTGCAGGGCGTCCGCGGGCAGCACCTGCTCGTGCGCCGCGAACTGAGACTGGGGCGAGCCGTTCGAGGAGACGCGTTTCAGCTCGAGCCACTGCTGCGAGGACGCGTAGTATTCGACGACGAGCGCCTCGCCCGCCTCCACGCCGCTGTGGCGCGCCTGGAAGGAGAGGCGCGCGCCCGCGTGCCCGGCGAGCGCGATCGGCCGGGAGACGATCTCGTCCTGCTGTGCTGGCGCGGGACCGCTTGCGTCGAGAGCGAGGGAGTAGGGTGCGCTTGGCTCGCCGCCGTTCAACGCGACCTGCATGCCGCTCCCGCTCTCCCACAGCGCCCACTCGACCTGAGGCAGCGCGAAGCTGTCCGCGAAGGGAAGGGATAGGGAGCCGGAGGCGGGCGCGAGGCAGGGCGCGGTCGCGGCGAAGGCCTCGATCTGCTGATCGGCCTGCGCGCCGAACACGGTCAGCCCGCCGCCGCAGCCGCCGATCGTCGCGCACATGATGTGGCAGTCGCTCCCGGAGCAGTGCGTGGCGCCGAAGTTGTGTCCCAGCTCGTGGGCGCAGAGCGCCACGCGCGACGCGAGGTTCGCGGTGTAGCGCGACTGGGCCAGGCTGCAGCCGTGCGCCGGTGAGCAGACGACGCCGATGCTGGCGAAGCCGACGGTCACGCCGTCGAGGTCCTTGCCCGTGAACAGGTGGACGACGTCCCGGCCGATGCCTGCGAGCGGGCCGGACCACTCCGCCTCGATCTGGCCTAGGAGCTGCAGGGGGTCGCTGGCGGAGTACGGGTCCGGCTCAGCGGTGCGCACCAGCACGGTGGTGATCGAGAAGGTGATCGCCACTTCCGTGGCGTAGATCACCTCGGCGCCGTTCACCACGGACTCGATGTCCGCGAGCGTGCCCGCGAGCGACCCGCCGCAGAGCGCGTGGAAGTTGCAGTCCGCGTCGAGCGCCAGCTCGGCGACGAGCGGCGCGACCGCGGCCTTGGTCGAGCCGCCAGGCCCCTCGCCCGGCCGCGGCTCGGGCTCCTCCGGCGAGAGCACGCCGCAGACCTCCCCTTCGGACAGCACTTCCTCAAGCCGGTACACCGCGTGGCGGCAGGGAGGAGCGAGCGGATCGGCCTCGCGCAGGGGCTGGACGCCGACGAGCGACCCGTCCGCGAGGCGCAGGACCGCGGCGAGCGCGCCGTCCTTCAGGGTCGCTGCCACTGCGCCGTCCTCTTCGATGGAGCGGCCCGGGAAGACGACCCTGCCCCGGTATGTGCACGGAGGCGGGGCGGGGTGGGGCGCGATCCGACCGCTTGCGTCCTGCGCCAGGAGCTGAAAGGAGGGCGCGCGCAGGGAACGCCTCTCGAGCAGCAGGGCGCACTTGACGCCGTCGATCGCGAGCGGAACCGCGCATTCCGCGGGCGAACCCGTGGGGAGCGCCAGGTCCTGCAGGGACCATTCCGCGAGCCTTAAACCGCCGGCTGAAGATGTCGCAAGACCTTGTTTGGTGGCAACTTGCGCGATCGCTGGGACGCTCGAGATCAGGATGAGAAATGCAACGCGCGCCCATCCTTGGGGCGAAAGAGCCGCGATCAGCATGAAGTGGCTGCCTCCTGGAACCGGTGGCGGATCGGGTCGCCGGGCAGGCCACCGTCAGGTCATCGGCAGATCATGCCTGTCGGAAATCTGGAATCCAGGAAATAGCCGCGTGCCGGCCGCCTCGCTGGCGGAGGCGGAAACACCGGCCGGCGGCACGCTCAGGACGAGCACGCCGCCGGCTGGTCATGCGGGTATCGGACAGGTGAACGGAGCTACGGCACGTGGGGCACGGCGAGCGAGCCGTTGCTCTGCGTGCCGTCGTCGAAGTCGTTGTTCAGCGCGTCGAGCGCGTCGCTGAGGTCGGAGAACAAGACGTCTCCTTCCAGGTCGCCGTCGAGGTCCACCGGGACCGGGGCCTCGCCCGAGAGCGCGTCGTGGCACACGGCGAGCAGCTCGGCGACCGTCATGCCGAGGATCATCGGGTGGACGTTGGCCACGAAGACGAGGTCCCTGAGCTTGAACAACGGGTCGGTCTTCATGGAATCGAAGATGCCGGCGTCGTCGAAGGCCACGTTCATGGCCGCGGCCGCGAGCTGGCCGGCGAACACGCCCGCCTCGGTGGCGAGCGGATCGGTGTGATCCTCGTCCAGCACGGCGGGCGTCCCGCCGCAGGGCAGGAAGGCCTCGAGCGCCTGTGCAGAGGTGAGCAGCACGGCGTAGAACTCGTCACCGTCCACGCCGCCGTCGCCGAGCGCCAGGCCCGCGGGCAGGACCGCGGCGAAGTGCTGGTCGCGCAGGCAGCCGGCGTTGTTGCCGCTGCACGGCTGTCCCCAGCCGCCTTGGGTGAAGGTCACGAAGTCGCCCGGGTCGGGCGTAGCCGAGCAGGCGCCGTCGATGATCTCGAGCGACTGCGAGTTCGACACGAACACCTGGCCGGGATTCGCCGGGGCAATGGCCAGGAACTGGAAGAAGCCGAGGATGCCGGCGTAGGTCGGATCGCAGGCCACGAAGTGCGAGAACGTGAGCGACGGCGCGGGCATGGGGATGATCACCGCCGCCGCGGGCGGGAAGCCGACGCACAGCGCGCCGAAGGGCGTGGGAGTCGGGCCGGCGGTGGGCGAGAGCAGCAGGATCACGATGCTGCCCGGCGGCGCAACGATCGTCACGTCGAAGCTCGTCCCGATCGGAACCTCGGGCGGCAGGACGAGCAGCTCGAAACCAGGATCGCCAGGGCAGTCGGCCGCGGCCGCCGCGGGGGAAAGAGACACCAACGCCGCAAGCGCGGCTGGGGCGAACCAGCGCATGATCGAATCTCCTATCCAGGCACGTGCCCGAGCCCAGGGGTCCTGATGTCCTTACGCACCCCTGCCAACAACAGACGAGTATAACACGAATCGGCGCCGCGGGCGCGGGCGGCCTAGCGCGCCTTCCCCAGCTCCTTCATGACCCAATCGCGGAACTCGGCGTCGAAGTCGGCCCAGTCCTCGTCTTCCTGGAGCACGAAGATCTCGCCGAAGCGGGCGCCGCTCAGCTCGCCGCGCACCTCGGCGTTCAAGATCTCGCGGAACTCGCTGGCGTAGCGCCCTTCACCCGCCTGGTTCAAGAACCTCACCAGGGCCCAGCCGAGTGCGTAGACCTGCTGCAGCTGGTCGGCCTTGCCGGGATCCTCCCGCGTCTTCAGGAACTCCATCTGGTCGAGGTGCACCAGCTCCTTCACGCTCATCGCTCGCTTCTCGTAGATGGCGTTGCGCGCAAACATGTAGCGGCCCTTGAGCAGCCCGCCGAAGGTGAAGCGGTAGCGCCACTCCTCGCCCTCCTTGACCAGCTTTTTGTCGTGCCCGCCGAAGTACTCGGCGATGCCCTCCTGCAGCCAAGGGGAGGCGGTCAAGCCCTCCTTGTTGAACTGAGCCGAGGCGTGGTAGACGAGTTGGTGCGTGCCCTCGTGGAACATCACCTCCCACAGGTTCGGCTGCTCCCACATGTAGAGGAAGCCGGTGGCCGAGTTGAAGTAGCCGCCGAGACCAGGCACGTAGAAGAGGCCCAGCTTCGGCTTCGCGCTGGCGATCTCCAGGTAGTCGTCGAGGCTGCCGAAGACCAGCACCACCACCGGGCGCGTGATCTCCTTCAGCTCGAGCATGGCGCCGAACTGCAGGAAGAACTGCTCGCGCAGGCAGCCGAGGATCTGGCCGTAGTGGCGCGCGATCGTCTGCGGATCGGTGTTGCGGCTGACCTGAGCGGCCACGAGGTAGGGGCGCGGAACGAGGTCGTCGTCGAAGAAGAAGGTGAAGACCTTGTCGCCGTAGCCGGTCCTGATGCGCTCGATCTCGCGCTGGCCCAGGGCCTTGAGCCGGGCAACGAGGAACCCTGCGCCCCTGGCCTCAAGGAGATCGGGCCTCCTCCACGTCGAGCCGCAGCCTGCGGCCGCACGCCGCGAGCCAACGGCGCATGAGCCGGACCGTCGGATTCGACGACCAGCGCTCCGCCCGGGACACGGCCTGCTGCGAGATGCCGGCGCGCTTCAGGTAGCCCGGCACGTCACGCTCTCCCTCCGGCAACCTCCCCCATCTGCGGAGCGCGTCCCACTCGGCAAACGACCTGGGCCGGCTGCGCAGCAAGCGAAGCGGCCTCTCAGTCCTTGTCCCGCTCATGGTCCCGCGCCGGCCCATCGTTCGATCTCCACCGCGGGCGGCTCGGCGTCGCGCCAGTTCCTGGCGAACCTCCCCACCGCTCTCAACGCCCGTACGACTCTTGCGGCTCGGGCGCGGCGGGCGAGCCTGGTGGCGGGGGCGGGAGTCGAACCCGCGACCTTCGGGTTATGAATCCGACGCTCTTAACCAACTGAGCTACCCCGCCGGGCGGGGGGCCAGGATAGGGGCTTTCGCGCCTGCGCGCAACGGCAGGAAGCGCGCAAGCGCGAGGCCGAGTCACTCCGCTTCAGGCGGGTCGGGATCCGGCAGCGCGGCGGGCAGGCGCACCTCGAAGGCGGTGCCGAAGCCCGCTTCGGAGCGGAAGGAGATCGCGCCCCGCAGGTACTTCTCGACCAGGAGCCTTGCCGAGAAAGTGCCCAGGCCGCGGCCGCTCTCCCCCTTGGTGCTGAAGGAGCGCTGGAAGACCTGGCGCTGCACGGCCTCGGGCATGACCGTGTCGTTCCGCACGCGGAAGACGGGCGCTTCTCCGCCGAGGAAGGAGACCTCGACGCCGTGTCCTTCGTCCGTGGCCTCGAGCGCGTTCTTCACCAGGTTGCCGAGCACGCGGCCGAGGAGCACCCGATCCGAGCGCAGCCCGGGCGGGCCGCTCGCCGCCACGACCTCGACGCGCCGGCCGTGCGCCGCCGGGTGGTGGCGGTAGAGGTCGCAGACCTGGCGCGCGAGTTCGACGCCGTCGAAGTCCTCCGCATGGGGCGCGAGATCCCCGCGCTCCGCGGCCGCCAACTCACGGTGCGCCTCGACCTCCTCCACCAGGCCTTCCATCTGCCGGCGCGCCTCGACGCTCATCTCTTTCTGCTCGTCCGCGTTCAGGTCAGACCAGACTTCGAAGAGGCCCTTGACTGCTCCGAGGGCGTTGAGGACATCGTGGAAGAAGATGCGCTCGAACACGGCGCGGCGCTTCGCGGCCGACACGTCGCGCACGGCGAAGGCCGTGTAGGACGCTCCCTGGTACTCGAAGGGCGTGGTGCGCACCTCCAGGTCCAGGGCGCCCGGCCCCTGCGGGCCGTCCGTGAGGACGCGGCATTCCTCGAGCGCCGGGACTCCTTCGTCGACCGCGCGTCGGATGGCGCGGTTCGCGCCGCAGTGGCGGCAGAACTGCGTCGCGCCGCACCTCTGCGGCGGCACGGCGCGCACGCACCCGAGCAGCTCGCCGGGCCGCCTCCCCAGCATCTCGGCCAGGGGCTTGCCCAGGAGTTCGGCGAGCTGGAGGTTTGCAGCCGCGACCTTGCGCTCGGCGTCGATGAAAAGCATGGGATCGCTGGTCGCGCGCAGCACTACCGAGGCGAGGGGATCGGCCTCGAGCGCGCGCATGAGCGCCGGGAGCGCTGGCGGCGCCGCGGGACCGGCGGGAATGGTCGGGGTCAACATGGTTCGGTTTCCGCCGGAGACAAGCGGCATCCGCTGCTGAATCGACCGGCTGGCCGGCGCGCTTGAGCCATCCGCCGGAGAATCCCGACCGCGCGGCGTCAATTCAGCTTCTTGATGGTCGAGATCGACGCCTGGACCACGCAGTCCGGCCACATGCGTGAGAAGTTCCCCTTGGCGTCGCTGACCACGAAGAACCCAACTCCGTCGCACTTCCCGTAGACCTTGAGGAACATGCTCGACGCCCCCTGGCGCGTCGGCGCCCCGTGCACTTCGAAGCCCTGGAACAGGCGGCGCTTGGGCGAGCCGGTGCAGTACGCGTCGCTGCCGTGGCCGACGAACGGCAGGCCCAGCAGCCCCAGGTTCTTCGGGTCGAGCAGCACGATTCCCGCACCCGGGAACACGGACAACGTCGCCTTCTCCTTGAAGGAGTAGCTCACGAAGTCGCTCTCGCAGGTGCCGTTCAGCGCGACCTTGAGGCGGAAGGGCGAGATGGCGATGCCGCCGGTCGTGCCGGTCCCCGAGAGGAACTGGAAGCCCTCCTGGGTGAGGCCCCCCCAGGAGTCGACCGCGAAGGTGACGACCGTTCCGTTGTCGCGATCCGTGACGAGCAGCGTTCCGTCCGGGGCCGCGACAATGCCGCGCGGGTTCGGAGCGGCGATCCAGTTGGCCTCGGTGCCGTCCTCGGGATCGATCTGAGACAGCCTGCTGTTCCCGACTCCGCCGACGTACAGGTAGCCGAGCGGGCCGAACGCGATTGCCTCGGGCTGCGCGAGGTAGCCCGAGCCGAAGGTGCGCACCTCGTTCCCGAGCGCGTCGAACTCCACGATCCTGTTGTTGTTCTCGCTGCTCACGAGGATGTGGCCGTTCGCGCCCACGGCGATGCCGAATGCCCCGTCCAGGCTCGAGCCGCTGCCGATGACGCGCACGTAGTTCCCGCTTTCGTCGAACTCCACGACGTAGTCGTTGTTGAAGTCGGCCACCAGGAGGTTGCCGTGCGGGCCGAAGGCGAGCCCGGCGGCGTAGTTCAGCGACGAGTCCAGGAAGTACTGCACCGGGATGCCGTTGGCGTCGACCTCCTCGACTCCGGCCACGCCGCAGGAGACGTACAGGTGACCGTTCGGTCCGAACGCCACGGCGCCTGCCCCCGACGAGGAGCGCGTCGCATAGTAGTTCATGTTCTTGTCGTGCTCGACGGCTCCGCTCGAGGAACGGGCCACGAACACGTGGTTGGGAGCGAACTCCGCGGCCGCCGCGGAGACGGAGAACAACGCGAGCAGAAGGAGCGTGCGCATGACGAGGCCTCTCTTCGGGAAAGCGCCTCGTCGACTATCGGCAGCGCGCCCGCGCCGCATTGAGCGGAAGCCGCGCGCCCCCGGGGCGCCTCAGCGCGCGAGCGGCTGCTGCGTGAGCGGGTCGCGCAGGGGCAGGTGGCGCACGGCGCCGCCGTGCTTCCGCACGAATTCGCCGAGCGGGCCGCCGGCGACGCCCGCGGCCTCGAGCTCCGCCCAGCGCTCCGGACGGAGCGTCGCGTGCTCGTCGCCCTCCGCG